>NZ_JAJOZB010000001.1:4019250-4344500 GCF_023701745.1 Streptomyces sp. RKAG293
GTCGAGGTACATACCGACGAGGTCGCGGTCTGCGGCTTCCCCGCCAACGGCGCGGACGCTGCTGCTCCCGCCTGCGGAACGACGGGCGACGGCACGGGTTGCCATGCGTGCTCCCTTGCGAAGGTTCGGTCGGGTGTCGGTTGGAGCGGGACTCTTGATGCTGCCTCTCGGCTGCCCGCTCTGATCTGGATAACGACTGGAATCCGGACACAATTCCCATGTCGATCACTGATTTTCGCGATCTTGCAGTACCCTGTGCCGCCACACGGGGAGGCGAAGCGGTGCGGGTGGTCGGGAAGCCCAGGTCAGGGCCGGTCGCGGGGCGACCCGAGGCCCTCAGGGACCTCCACGGCCGCCGTGCCCGTGAGACGCCGCTCACATCCGCGGCCGGTGACAGGCGACCGGCATCCGGCACCGTCACCGGCATCCGGCACCGGAATCCACGGTCACTGTCCGCTGTCGGGTCCGCTGTCGGGTCCCGTGCCCCGGGCTTCGTCGCCCGTGGCTGCTCTCCTACCCACAAGACGGCCCGTACCGCTTATTGGTTGCCCAAACAGGCGAAGAAGCCCCGAACGGCCCTTGTCCCTCGTCCCTCGTCCCCGGGACCTAGGTCCTCAGCCCGTTACGCCCCACCACACCCCCGGCCTACGGTCGGCCCCATGGAACCCAGGCGCACCACCGACACGACCGGCGTACTCGACGAGGCCCTCCAGCGGCTGCACTCCACCGGCCCGGAATTCCACGGCTGGCTGACGAACCACGGCCCGATGGCCGTCGAGGCCCTGGTCCGGGGCGGCCACGCCGCCGACGTCCACCACTGGCTGGACTACTACCGCTCCAAACTGGAGGATCCGCCGCGCCCCACCGAGCCGATCACCGCCGGCGGCTGGCAGGAGGCGCTCGGCGATCCGCGCAGGACCGCCGACTGGACGGAGTACTTCGTCCGCGAGACCGGCGAGCGCCCGTGGCGTGACGTGCTGGCGCAGTGGTGGCCCCGGCTGCTCCCCGGGATCGCCGCCGGCGCCACCCACCCGGTGATCCGCGTCGGCCATGCCGTCCGCACCCTGCTCGCCGATGAGGCGGACAGCGTGGAGGGGAAGGCCGGGCGCCCGGTCCCGATCGCGACCGACGGACCCCGGCTCGCCGAACTCGCCCACGGGCTCGGTTACTGGGCGGCCCGCAGCCTCCCGACGCCCGGCCTCGCGCCGCTGTCCGGCCCGGCCGGCCCGGCCGAGGCCCTGGACGGCGTCCCGCCGATAGCCGGCCAGGGGTCGGGGTACCGCGAAGGCATCGCCCTGCTGGCCGGCACCCCCGGCTGGACGGCGGCCAGCGCGGCGCTCCGCGCGCCCGCCACCCCGGACGAGGCCCGGGACCTGCTCGCCGAGCTGGTCAGGGCGGCCACGTACCGCTACGCGGCCTACGGCCACCAGAGCCCGGTCATGCTGGTGCACTCCGCGACGGCGCCCAACGCCGTGCTGCGCACCCTCCCCGCACTGCCGTCCGAGCTGTGGGTGCCGAGCCTGGGCGCGGCCTGGGCGGCGAGCGCGGCCGTGACCGCGCTCTACTCGCCGGCCGCGCCCACCCCCGCCGCCGAACTGCCGAAGCCGCCGGCCGGATCCGTGGCCGAGGCCTCCGAGGAGCTCTTCGCGCGGGCGGCCCGGCACGGTGACGAGCACACGGTGAAGTTCGCCGACACCGCGGTCGACGTGGCCGCGGCCACCGGCAGTACGGACGCCCTGGTGGCAGCCGTCCGAGCGACCGAGCTGATCGAGCCCGCTCTGTAGCGCGGGTCCGGCAGGGACGTCCGAACCGGTGTCGGAACCGGTGTCGGAACCGGTGTCCGGGCCTGGAGCGCGGGCGTGGCGGGGGTGTCCGGAGTCCGCTCCGGGCGCCCCCGCCTTCGTCTACGCTCGACGGCGCCAAGCGCTCGCGCCCGATCAGCTGAACGGAAGCCACTCACCATGCTCGTACGCCGCCTCCTGATCGGATCGGCCGTCCTGGCCGGCACCGTCACCCTGGCCGCCTGCGGTTCCGGGGACGGCGGCACGAAGCCCACCTCTCCCGCTTCCGCCCCGGCCACCACCAGCGCCACCGCTCCCGCTCCGGTTCCCGTCACCGGCGGCGCCCCCTGGCCCGCGCCCACCGACGCCTCCGCCCGCGCCAAGGTGGCGGGGCTGCCGATGCTGGGCGCCGAGGGCCAGGTGCTGCACATCCACAGCCACGTGGACGTCCTGGTCAACGGCCGGTCCCTGGTGGTGCCCGCCGACATCGGCATCGACCTGGAGCAGCAGAAGATCAGCCCGCTGCACACGCACGACACCACCGGAATCGTCCACATCGAGTCGCCGGTGCAGGCGGACTTCACCCTCGGCCAGTTCATGACCGAGTGGAACGTGCAGCTCACCAAGGACCGGCTCGGCCCCCTGAAGACCGGCGGCGGCAAGGAGCTGCACGTCTACGTCAACGGCAAGGAGCAGAGCGGCGATCCGGCCGCCATCAAGCTCACCGCGCACGCGGAGATCGCCATCGTCTACGGCAAGCCCGGCACGGAGGTGCCGTCCAGCTACGCCTTCCCGGCGGGGGTCTGACCTGACCTGAACCGAACTGAACGGCCGACACAGGAAGGGCCCCGCCGCCGGATTTCCGGCGACGGGGCCCTTCCTGGTTCCGCGTACTGACTTACTGCGTACTGACTTGCCGCGTACTACTGACCACTACTTACTACGAGTGGATCCTGATCAGTGAACGATGACCGGGATCGGCAGGCCCTCGGCCATCTCGTCCTCGAGGCTCTGGTCCGAGACCTCGCTGCCGGGGACGCCCGTGTTGATGAACGTCGCGGCGATGAGGGCCGCGAGCACCAGCGCGCCGAAGGCCCACCAGATCGCGACGGAGAAGCCGTGCACGGCCGCCTGGTGACCGAACTCCACCTTGCCGACCTTGCCGGCGGTCGCCGCGTTGGCCGCGATCCATGTGGTGGTGGCGCTGGCCGCGATGGTGTTCAGCAGCGCGGTGCCGATGGAGCCACCGACCTGCTGCGAGGTGTTGACCATCGCGGAAGCGATTCCGGAGTCGCGCGGCTGGACGCCGTGCGTCGCCAGGCTCATGGCCGGCATGAAGGCGGAACCCATGCCGAGACCCATCAGGACCAGGCCGGGCAGAACGATGCCCACGTAGTTCGCTTCGGGCTTGATCTGGGTGAGGATCAGCATGCCGACCGAGGCGACCAGGAAGCCCGGTGCCATCAGCAGGCGCGGCGGCACACGGAGCATGAGCCGGGCGCCGATCTGCGTGGAGCCGACGATCATGCCCGCGACCATGGGCAGGAACGCGAACCCGGACTTCATCGCCGAGTAGCCCAGGATGTTCTGCAGGTAGAACGTCAGGAACAGGAACAGACCGAACATGCCGATGATCGCGATACCGAGCGACAGGTAGACGCCGCCACGGTTGCGGTCGGAGATGACGCGCAGCGGGAGCAGTGGTGCCTTGGCCCGGCTCTCGTAGAACACGAACGCCGCGAGCAGCACGACGGACGCGATCAGCAGGGAGATCGTCTTGGTGGAGCTCCAGCCGTCCTCGGCCGCGACGGTGAAGCCGTAGACCAGGGAGACCAGACCCAGGGTGGAAAGGATCACGCCGGGGATGTCGAGGCGGTTCGGGTTACGCGAACCGGCCGGCTCGTGCACCACCAGGTAGGCGCCGATGGCGGCGATGACCGCGAAGGCGATGTTGACGAAGAGCGTCCAGCGCCAGTTCAGGAACTCGGTGAGGATACCGCCGAGGATCAGGCCGACAGCGGCACCGGCACCGGCGATGGCACCGTAGACGCCGAACGCCTTGGCACGTTCCTTGGCGTCGGTGAACAGCACCGCGAGCAGCGACAGGGCGGCCGGCGCGAGCAGTGCGCCGAACGCACCCTGCAGGGCGCGGGCGCCGAGCAGCATGCCGGTGTTGACGGCCGCGCCACCGATCGCGGAGGCGGCGGCGAAGCCGAGCAGACCGACGATGAAGGCGTTCTTACGGCCGAACAGGTCGGAGATCCGGCCACCGAAGAGCAGCAGTCCGCCGAAGGCGAGGCTGTAGGCCGTGATGACCCACTGCTTGTTGGCGTCGGAGATGCCGAGGTCCGTCTGGGCGGACGGAAGGGCGATGTTCACGATGGTCGCGTCGAGCACGACCATCAGCTGAGCGATCGCGATGAATATGAGTGCTTTCCAGCGCCGGGGATCCGGCTGCAGTGTCTTGTCGGGCATAGCAGGCATAGCTGTACTCACTAAGGGTGCGGAGGGGCAGGAAATGGGGACGTTTGTGGGAATTCGTCAGCGCTGCTGCTGCAGGTCCTCCAACGTCACGGCGGCGCCCGGTAGCGCCGATCGTGCCGGGGCGCGCAGCCCATCGAGGAAGATCTGCAGGTGACGGTGCACGAACCGGTCCATGTCCATGCACGCCTTACCGGGCAGCGGTCGCGTGAGCTGCGTGATCGCGACCATCAGGTCACCGACGGCGATGTCGGTGCGGAGTTGGCCAGAGGTTCGCGCTCTGTCCATTATGTCCTCGATCGAGCGATTCAGCCGGTCGCGAGCGGCGAAGATCGCCGGATCGTTCCCGTCGAAGGCCTCGGAGAGCATCGGACACAGGGCGCCGACCCGGTCCTCCGCCGATTCGAAGACGAAGCGCCGCAGTGCCTCGAAGGCGTCGGGCTCCTGGGCGGCCGCCGCCTCGGTCCGCTCGGTGATCCGCGCCATCACCGACAGGACCACCTCCCGGACGAGTTCGGCCCGGTCCGCGAAGTGCCGGTAGAGCGTGGCGTTGCCGACTCCGGCGCGACGCGCGACCTCGTCCAGCGGGACCTCGGCCCCGTGCTCGACGAAGGCTTCGCGCGCGGCGGCGACGATCCGCTCCCGGTTGCGCGAGGCATCTGCCCGCAACCGGGGGGCTCGCGATTTCACGGCGCTGCCGACCACCGGACACTCCTTCTGGCGAAAGTGGGATCTGAAGCGGGGAATCACTCCCCGCTTCGCTCTGACACCAGACTAAACGGGGAGATGGTCCCCGGATATTTCGGGTCCCGCGTGTGACCTGCGGCACATTCCGGATCAACGTCCGCGACCAGGCACGGAACGGCCGGTCGCAAGCCCGATGGAACCCTTTCATTGAATCTTCAAGAAGTGGACGTAGGATGGACAGCATGAAATGGCTGACCGAAGAAGAGCAGGCCTCCTGGCGCGCGTACGTGCACGCCACGACGCTCCTGGAGGACCACCTCGACCGGCAGCTGCAGCGCGACGCCGGCATGCCGCACATGTACTACGCGCTGCTGACCACGCTCTCCGACGCCCCCACCCGCCGGATGCGGATGACCGAGCTGGCGCAGCAGACGAAGATCACCCGCTCCCGGCTCTCGCACGCCGTCACCCGGCTGGAGAAGAACGGCTGGATCGCCCGCGAGGACTGCCCCTCCGACCGCCGCGGTCAGATGGCGGTGCTCACCGACGAAGGGTACGAGGTTCTGGTGCGGACCGCGCCCGGACACGTCACGGCCGTCCGCTCGGCGATCTTCGACCGGCTCACCCCGGAGCAGGTCCAGCAGCTCGGCGAGATCTCCCGCATCATCGCCGAGGGCCTGCAGCCGGAAGGCGCCGACCTGCCCTGGCTGCGGTGAGCCAGGGCCGATCGGCGCCTTGTCGGGAATCCAGGAGCGGGTCCGGGGGAACCGCTCGGTCCTGCAACCGCTGACTACTCCACGACGATCTCGACGGTGATGTTCCCGCGGGTCGCCTTCGAGTAGGGGCACACACCGTGCGCCTGCTCGACGAGCTTGCGGCCGATCTCGCCCTCCAGCTCCGCGGGCAGCTCCACGCGCAGCGTGACGGCGAGCTCGAAGCCGCCGTTCGCGGCGTCGGCGCCTATGCCGACCTCAGCGGTCACCGAGATGTCCTTGGTGTCGACCTTCGCCTCACGCCCCACCAGCCCGAGCGCGCTGGAGAAGCACGCCGCGTAGCCCGCCGCGAAGAGCTGCTCGGGGTTGGTGCCCTTGCCGCTCCCGCCCAGCGCCGGCGGCATGGCCAGCTGCAGGTCCAGCTGCCCGTCCGAGCTCACGGCCCGGCCGTCGCGTCCATTGGCCGTGGCCACAGCGGTGTACAGCGCACTCATCGGAACCATCCCTCTCCACACTTCACGGCCCGGTTGCCCCGGGCCGCCCTCGGCACTACTAGAGCACACAACTGAATTGTGCACAACTAAAGGGTACGCTTGTTACATGAGGACGACCGAAACGGCACCCGCGGAATACCTGCGACTGGACAACCAGATCTGCTTCGCGCTGCACGCGGCGTCCAGAGCGTTCGGCAGCCTCTACCGGACGGCGCTGCGCGACCTCGCCCTGACCTACCCCCAGTACCTGGTGATGCTGGTCCTGTGGGAACACGGCGAGCTCCCCGTCAAGAAGATCGGCGAGCATCTGCGCCTCGACTCCGGCACCCTCTCCCCGCTCCTGAAGCGCCTGGAGACCGCCGGCCTCGTCCAGCGCGAGCGCAGCGCCCTCGACGAGCGCTCGGTCACCGTCCGCCTCACCACCGCGGGCGACGCCCTGCGCGAGCGCGCCCAGCGGGTCCCGGAACAGATCGCGACGGCCACCGGCCTCACCCTCACCGACCTGACCGACCTGCGCACCCGCCTCCACCACCTGACCGCCACCCTCGACGCGGCCACCCCGGACCCGACGACCGACCCCACCCCCGAGTAACCCGGCCGCCCGACACCGCGACCACGGGACCCGCCAGCGCCGAGCACCCCGAATCCGCTAACCTGTCCTCACCCCGCCCCAGTAGGATCTGTCGGAAACTCTCGAGGCCCAGGTCAGCGCTTTAGCGCCAAGATGCTCAAAACGGGCACCCCTGGATTTCAAAACGCCCCCAGCCTTAGCGCACCAGACGCACGGCTGGGTATGCGCTGCGGTGGCCCCAGCCGAGGACGTCAGGGCCGAACCGCACAGCCCGCTCGCCTGGGCACCTCTCTGATCCAGCGCCACACGACCTCCTCGATGCGCGGCACTGGGCGGCTGAGAGAGTGCAGCGCTAGGCGGTTTCGTTTGGATCATCGGGCGGACCAGAGGAAGATGCCTGCGATGTGGAGTCCGGCCAGGTAGATGGTGGCAGTCTTCTCGTAGCGGCTGGCGAGGCCGCGCCACTGCTTCAGGCGGTTGATGCAGCGCTCAACGGTGTTGCGCTGTTTGTAGGTCTCCCGGTCGAAGGCCGGTGGCCTGCCGCCGCGGCTGCCGCGACGCAGTCGGTGTGCGCGCTGGTCGGGGGGACGGGAATCGCTGCGGGGATGCCGCGCTTGCGCAGGTGCTCGCGGATCGCGCGCGATGAGTACGCCTTGTCGGCCCGGACCACATCCGGCCTGGTGCGGGGCCGTCCTTGCCTTCGGGGAACGCGCAAGCGGGCCATGACGTCGGTGAAGGCGGGTGCGTCACCGGCCTGTCCGGCGGTGAGAACGAACGACAGAGGCCGGCAGTAGCCGTCGGCGGCGAGGTGGATCTTCGTGGTCAGTCCGCCGCGGGAGCGGCCGATGGCATGGTCGTCCGGCTCGCCGGCCGGGGACCCCTCCCGCGGGCCCCGGCCGCGTGCTGGTGGGCCCGCACGATGGTGCAGTCCACCGAAACGGCCCAGTTGAGGTCCTCGTCGGCGTCGGCCTGGGCGACCAGGGCGGTGAAGACCCGCTCCCAGGTGCCGTCAACGGCCCACATCCGCAGCCGGTCCACCCGCTCGCCATCCGGTATCAATGGGCCAGGAATTCAACCGCCGACACCAGCTCCTCTCCAAGCGACAATTCAGCAGCAATAATCTTGTATCTTGACCAAGAAGACTGTTCGACTGGAATGAAATTCGAGAGATGAATCCTCAGCAGAATCCGAAAGGCTAGCTCGGGCGAAGCGTGGCGAGCGCAAGAGTCGAGCACATCGCGTAGCTTTTGGGCATCAGAATCGAAATAGACGCGGCATTCTTCAGGGAGATTTAGGGGCGTGTGGTTAATAACGCTGCGCACCTCTGTCAGGATACCCGGAGAACTCCATTTCGGGTCAGCCTCAACAGGCGCACCCCCGTACATTTGCTGCCAATATCGAAAAGCACCTTGGATACGCTCAAGTAGCACGCGCCCCGTCTCGCCATTTCGGAAGGGGTAGTTCCCCCCAGAGGCCATCGAGAACAGCATCTCGATCTGCCCACCGGCCAATATCGAGTCCGCCAATACGACAACGTCGCTCGCCAGCCCAGTGGATTCCTTCTGCTGCGCCTCGTCGGCAAATGATTCTTCGCCTACAGAAAGATAGGACAGGACCACTTCTTCAACATTACCCAGGTGAGTCCAATCTTGGTGAAATAGACCAGCCAGACCGGATAGACCGAAGTCGAAACTAGTAAATCTTTCCATCGTTCCTCGCTTCGGATACAGAGTTGAGATGTAGAATCCGCCTGGATACCCCTTGGCTCGAGTCAGCTGTATTAATTACCCGTTGCCCGTGGCGGCACGTGATCCATCCGCATAAAACGTGGTACCTAAGGGCTGTCCCGCAAAGATCTTGGCTCCGAGTGCGGAGCATCCGGAAGAGCTGGCGAGGTGCTCAGCCGGTGGTTCGTGAGGTGTCCAGGGACCGGGCGAAGTCGGCGAGCGTGTGGAAGTCGTTCTCCCGTAGGCCGATTCGCGGGTTGACGTGGTGCAGGAGCCCGGCACCTTGGTGGTGGGCTCTCAGGTAGGTCTGATCCAGCTCGCTCTGCTCGTCGTCCACCCAGGCGAAAGGACGGCCGCCTGCGTAGTCCACCAGCGGCCCGGTCTTCCAGTGGACTCCATCAGGGCGTTCTCGGAGTAGGACGTCACCGAAGTCCACGAAGGGAAGTTCTGGAAGGCCCAGGACAGGTGCGATCCACCGGTTGGCGTCGTCCATCCATGTGGTGGCCCAGCACAGCTCGAAGCCGAGCTGGAGCAGGATTCGTCCGTGCTCTGGGTTAAGCCAGACTCGCAGGGGCCGTCGGGACGAGAGGCCTCTGTCGTCCCGATTCGCGTCGTTCCGGGGGACTCTGAGTGTGGTGTAGCCGTCGGGACGCCTCTCCGGCTTGGCCGCGTAAGGGTTGAGCGGCCCGTCCACGTCGAGGAACAGCAGTGGTCGGTTCACGGTTTCCCCCGGTCTTGCGCACTGTGGACTGCCCCGATCAGCGTAACTGTGGGATTGCCTCGGCATTGGGCCAGCCTGAGTGATGATCATGATGTGGCGAGTGTGATCACGGCGTCGGAGCCGTCCTGGATAACCCCGTTCGCGGGGCTGACCCCGCGCTGCTTCGGCAAACTGCTGACCACGCTGCGGCGCGATGGAGCAGATGTGGTCCACCGAGGCCGGCCATGGAGTCTGCCGTTGGAGGACCGGGTGTTGCTGGTCACGGCCTACTGGCGCACCAATCTGACGTTGCGGCAACTCGCTCCGCTGTTCGGCGTCTCGAAGTCGACGGCTGGCCGAGTCATCAGCCACCTCGGCCCCCTGCTCGCACTGCAGCCCCGCAAGCGGTTCGCCAAGGACACCGTGCTCATCGTGGACGGCACCCTGGTCCCCACCCGGGACCACACCGTCGCCGAGCGGTCGAAAAACTACCGGTACTCCACCAACCACCAGGTCGTCATCGACGCCGACACCCGCCTGGTCGTCGTGGTCGGTCGGCCGCTCGCCGGGAACCGCAACGACTGCAAGGCGTGGGGAGGAATCCGGTGCCAAGGCCGCCGTCGGCAAAACCACGACGATCGCCGACGGCGGCTACCCGGGCACCGGACTCGTCATCCCGCACCGCCGACAGCGCGGCCAGAGTGACCTCTCGGACTGGAAAGAGGAACACAACAAGTCCCACAAGCAGGTCCGAGCCCGCGTCGAGCACGTCTTCGCCCGCATGAAGACGTGGAAGATTCTCCGCGACTGCCGCCTCAAAGGCGACGGCGTCCACCACGCCATGCTCGGCATCGCCCGGATGCACAACCTCACCCTCGCCGGATAGGCAAGCGGGCCGCAAGGCGGCCAACATGCCCGAGGCGACTTCAAGATCTTTGCGGGACAACCCTTAGAAGGGCGACGAAGCCATCTGCGGGAGCTACGACCGGCCCACCAGCTCCCGGCACTTCAGGCACGGCTCTGCCCTATCGCGCGTCCGGTTGCCGTAAAGCAACTGCCTGTAGTTGCGGTGAAGGAAGAGCACATTCCGTGATCACGTTGTCCGGTGACCAGTTTCTGACCCTGCAGTGGGATAGCCCATCTTCGTCAGATCCGCGGCAAGGTGAGCGAGGTCGACGTCCGGGTTCAGCGCAGATACAACGCTCTGGGTAAGACGCTGCAGCGCATAGACGTAACGGATGGCCCCGATATCCACCGGGACCTCGTAGTACTCCTGCGCGAACTGCTGATATGCCTCCGGGCGGCCATCCAGCAGAACGTCGAACAGCCACTCCGCACTGTCGCCGTCCTCCACACCCGCCGGTAGAGCCTCGCTGGTCCCAGTCCTCCACTCGGAGTCTGTCTGTTCACGCCAGAAGCACACGGTCGCCCGAGGTGTCCCGTCCTGTTCCCTGAACGCGGGCTCCGAGAGGTGATGAAGAAACACCTCCGGCACTCCGTCGAACAGGCCCGGCCACGGAACCGGAGGCGTGACCCGATACGGGCTCATCGGCGACTCGTGATCGAAGCCGCGGGCGTACGCACCCGCTCGCGAAAAGAGGATCGCGTAGTCATTGCCACACCCGTCACGCATCGAGGCCATCTCCTCGGTCGGCGACCACTGGGAGTCGAAAGAGTAGTACCTGGACTCCCAGTCCGGACTCATGATGGCGTCGAGGACGGCCATGGCGCGGGAGCGATCCCGAACGATCGAGATCTCCGGCAGTTGACTGGTGAGCTCATAGACAGACACAGCCCTATCCAAGCCGATCCCACTGACAGCACCCACACCGCCCACGTGGCCTCGTTGATTCCGCAGAGTGGCGTGGCCCACGACGTGCCGCTACTTCGCCTGGTTGGCATCGGGGCGAGGTGTTCGAGGCACCACAACGGACTACTGAGGCGCCTGGTGCGCGAAGTCCCCGGCCGCCCACGCCGAGCCGAGCGCTGCGTATTGGGCTCCCAGAGTGTTGCGCACTTTGCCACCTCTGGAGTGGAGGCCACGTCCTTCGAGTTCGAGCGGCCGATGGACGCGATAAGTGGGATCGCCGAGGGCGCGGGGCGCTCTGGCGCGCCACACGCGATTTCGGTCAGCGAGACGATCCTCGCCCCGGGCCGCCTGAAGCCTGACCTGTCGCTACTGGACCGGCCACCGCAGTCGCCGCCCGAGCCACTTCGAGGGGCGGGGCCGACCGGGATCGGGGACATCGGTTCGTTCCCCACCGAGTTGCCGCCGTCGCGGCCGGCACGTCTACGAGCACACTTATGCGACCGGCCGGTCTCCTAGAGCCCCCTCCCAATCCCAGCTCGGGCAGCAGCCTTCACGCCGATTCGACCGGGGCGCATCTCGTGCCTCCATCAGCCGAAGACCGACCTTCGTTTCGGATCCGACAACGGCGCACGGTGATTCTCCATGACACCCATGAGTTCGTCCATCCCTTGGGTCGACGCAAAAGCCAACTCGTCATCGAAGGCAGGAATCGCCAACAAGAACTCGACATGGTTGCCGTTAGCCAGCAGCACAGAGGTTGGCAATTCTCCACGAGGCGTGATGACGAGAAAACCTCCAAAGCCAAGGCCTTCGATAACCCCGTTTCCATCGCGATAGGTATCCCCTGGGGAAAAACCTCTACCCGTCAAGTGCGCCTGCACTCCCAACCAGGCCAAAGTACGGGCAACACCGTCGCACTCTGCGGAGAATGTTGCAATGAACTCCTGTCGATGCAGAGGGTCCATATTGGGCAACTCGTAGTCACTGGCGCCTGCAGTGGCGTACAGAAACGGGACTGGCTGCGCTGGTCTCTCAATTTTCCACTTTTGTAGACCGACAACCAATCCACTCTTACGGAATTCCGCTACACGAGCAGGCTCGCCCCACTTGTCGGCGTAATATTCCCTGATGCTTTCACTATTAGTCATGGATGACCTCCAAGGGGCCACATTACACCAGGGGTCCACCCTGGCGGCCACCATTGACCAGGGCCGGCCCCGATAGGCTTGTCTTGCTTGCTAGCATTGCAAGGCTTACAAGCACCCGTGGTGTTACTGGGATCGTTCACCCGGTCAGATCTCACATCCCTGCTGCTCAGCCAGCCGCCTGAATCCCAGTCCTCTTTCTGAGGCCTAACATGCTCGAACTCGACCGAGGGACGCTCGCCGCAGTAAGGACAGGTGGGAGACTTTGCAATTGCCGCTAGGCGCACACCTGTGGTCGGGCGCTTATACTCCCTCCTTGTGTATTTTGGCGTTAGATCAATCGGGCAGTTGTGTACAAGTACAGATGAGTCTCCGATGACTACGTAGAATGTGTGGAGCTGATTTACCGTGAGGTTGTAGGTAACAATGGCACGGTGGTAATTGCGGACTGCTTTGACAGTAAGACGCGTGCCGTTGGGCTGGCGGAGCGTTTCACCGAAGCGGAGGTCTGCTGCGTCTACCCACTGGTTACGGCTGGCATTCCAGTATGGGTGGTGCTGTGTGGAGGTGATGGTCTGGTCGTTGTCACCGGCGTCAACGGTGAGGTCGGTGAAATCCTTGTCATCCTGAGTCACGGTGACGGCAGTGACGGTTTCAGGTTTCGTCGTGCCGGTGAGTGGATCCGTGGCCTGGACTCGGTCACCGATCTCTATTGCGCTTATGTCCTCGCGTGAATTGTCGGAAAGTAGTACTCCTACGTTTGCGGGGAAACTGTTGCAGCCGAGTGTCACGGCCTCACGGAACGCCAGTTTGTTTAGGACCACTTGCGTTACTGCTGAAGTAGCTCCGGCGGTGAGTGCCCCGCCTGTAATGACGACGGCCTGCTCCTGCAGAGACTCGCTTGTGCTCTTATCACTCCCGCTGAGGGCTTCCACCGTCAAGTAGTTAGCGTCCGCCGCCATGCCGCCGCAGACGGCGGTAGCCGCGACGAGGGTTCCGCCCGCGGTCTCCGGTGCTGCGGCGGCTCCAAGGCCCATACAGACGCTAAAGGTGGTGACCTCGACGACTACGCCAGTGATAGGGGCCGCGTGGTCTTCAACCCAGTCACCGGCGTCGCTGAGCCATCCCAGGGCGCCGCTGTGCTTCTTCTTGCCGCCACCGCCGCCGCCGCCGCTGCCGCTGAGTGCGTCGATGTCGTTCTTTGTCGGCGGGCGCGTTGGGTTGTCACAGTTGTGAGCAGAGCAATAGCTGACGTTGGCGTCGTATTGCTTGTCGCCCGGCGCTGGGCCATTGCCGCCGTTGAGTCCGGCCCCGGGGGCGTTGCAGTCACCACGCATGCAGAGCATGCCGGATGGGTCGCTGTTAGAGGTCGGGTTGTTGCCTGCGTAGGCGTAGCCGTTCCATTGCTGGGGTGTGTCGGCGTTGAGTAGCGGGTCGGGGTTGAGGAAGCGTCCGGTGGTGGGTTGGTATTCGCGGGCGCCGAGGTTGGTGAGGCCGGTTGCGAGGTCCTGGGTGCCGCCGACGAAGCCGTGGTCACCGGCCCAGGCGGTGGGGGTGGTGCCGCGGGGGTTGCCGAAGGGGTCGGTGGGACGGCGGGTTTCGGCGAGGGTGGTGGCGTCCAGGGCGAGTTCGGCGGTGCCGTGCGGGTCGGAGACCTGCCACGTGAGGGTGGTGCCTTGGACCACAGCGGTGAGGCCGTTGGGCAGGGGGTAGGTGCGGGTGTCGTGGAGCTGCTTGGTGGTGGTGTCGAGGGTGAGTTCGTCGACGCCGAGGTTGAGGGTGGTCTTGCCAGGATCGCGGCGGATCAGCTGGCCGCCGCCGGCGTCATACACATAGGTGCTGCCAACGCTGCCTGTGGGTGTGGCAGAGGCGAGTTTGCCCTCGCTGTCCCATTTCAAGGTAGTGGTGCCGGCCGTGGTGGTGACAGCTGTGGTGTCTCCCGCTGCGTCGTACTGGTAGGCGGAGCTGCCGGGGTTGCTGGGACCGGTGCTGGTGGAGGAGATCAGCCCGTGGGGGCCACCCGTCCCCCCTCCGGTGTCGGGGGCCGTGGTGGGCTGGTTGGTCTGCCCGGCGGGGGCGAAGCTCTGAGTGGTGGTGATGTCCTTGGACGTGTTTCCGGCGGTGTCGTGCTGGGTGAGTCCGGTCCGGTTGCCGGTGCTGTCGTATCCGTAGGACGTCCAGTACGGGGAGGGTCCGCCGACCGTCGTTGCCCCTGCGGTCGCGCCGCTGGTCGGGGTGGTGTTCTTGCAGCCGCCGACGTTCGGAGTCGAGGGCTGCGGCTTGCTGGTGGTGCCGCCGGTGTCGGTCCACGCGGTGGTCAGCCGGTTGAGGTAGTCGTAGCTGAAGCACTGCAGGTCGGTCTGGGCGGGGGTGTTGTCGGGGATGTTCTGGACGGCGGTGAGCTGTCCTGCGGGGTTGTAGTCGTAGGTGCTCTGCTGGGTGGCACCGTTGGCTGCGGTCTGCTTGTCGAGCCATGACGAAAGCAGGCGGCCGGTGGCCTGGTCATAGTTTTGGGTCGCCACGATCTGGGTGCCCCATGGATTGACCGTGGTGCGCAGGGCCCTGCCGAAGGCGTCGTAGTCGGTGGACAGGTCGTAGGTGATGTTGGCGGAGCCGAAGCTGCTCAGAGCACCGTTGACGTCATAGGTGTAGTCGAGGCTCTCGGCCGGGACATCACCCATGGCAGGGGCGTAGGAGTAGGTGAGGGCGCCGGTGATGGGGTCGTGGTCCGCTTCGGAGGTGTACGCGCCGGCAAGCTTGTCCTCGCTTGCCGGGATGGTGACCGTGGTGGACGTCGGCTGGTAGCCGACGTCGTAGCTGTTGATCTGGCTGGTGTAGGCGCTGCCGGTCACGGCTCCGCCTACATAGCGGGTGGAGGCGACGGGGTGGCCCTTGGCGCCGCTGATGCTGTCGTAGGTTGCGCTGGTCAGCTGGTTGGCCGGAGTGGCGGTAATACCGGTGTAGGTGCCGGTGGTGCGGCCGATCAGGTCGAACGTGGAGGTGAGGGACTGCTGGCGTGCGTCGGTGGTGGTGACCAGACGTCCGGCGGTGTCGTAGCTGCTCTTGGTGGTGCCGGTGTCGGGGTCGGTGGCTGAGATTTGTCGGCCACGTAGGTCGTAGGAGTACGTCCAGGTGTTCTTGCCTGTCGCATCGGTGCGGGACGCCGGGTTGCCGGCGGGTGTGTAGGTGTAGGTGGTGATGTCCGCATCAGCGGCATGTCCGGTCGCGGAAGCAGTCTTGTACTGCCACAGCTGGCTGGTGCGGCCCAGGCTGTCGGTGATGGTGGTGTTGGCGGTGGCGCCGTTGGGCGGGGTGACATTGATCTGGTCGAGGCCCGGGTACTCGGAAGTGGTCCGCGATTGTTCTACGCCGTAGGAGGAGAACACTGTGGCGGTGGGACGACCCTGACCGTCGTAGACGGTGCTGGTCTGGCCCGGCACCTGACCGTCAGTGGTCTGGAACAGCGTGGTGGCGGGACCGGAAGTATCGTCGTAGTACGGGGAGCGGGTCTCGATGGCCCGCCCGTGGGAGTCATAGAGGGTGTCGGTAAGCACCCGCCCGTGGTAGGCAGAGATACCGGGGGTGTCCTGGGTCTGGCGGACCTGGCCAAAGCCATTGAGTAGCTGGACCGACCGGTTGTACTGATGGCCGTCCGCGCGCAGGGTGTCGGTGGTCACCGTCGAGGGGGCGGAAACACCGTTGACCGCGTAGGTGTAGACGAGGTTGGCCGCCTGGCTCGTCGTGCGGCCCGGTTGCCAGACGCGGGTCAGGCGGCCGAGCCCGTCGTATGCCTGATTCGTGGTCTTGCCATTGGCGTCGGTACTCGACAGAGCAACGTCTCGGGTGTTGTCGAGAGTGCTGGTGGTCGTCCAACCAGTGGTCTGCCCGGGCGCCGGCGCGGTGATCTTGATGGTGGAGGGCAGTTCGCCCGGGGCTGCCGGGGTGTAGACGGTGCTGGTCGTCGCACCGGCGGGATGCTGAGGATCAGTGGTGTTCGGGTCGGTGACCGTGGCGATGCGACCGTATGCGTCGTAGGTGCTCGTCGTAGTGGTCACGAAGACCGGCGCACCGTTGCCGTCGTAGTGGTCCAGGACCTGGACAGAGCTGGCGTCGCCCGTGATTCCGGCTTGGCCGAGGGCCTGGCCGTCGTAGAGCGTACGCGTATTGGTGACGGTGTTGGCAGCCGTCGCTGTGGCGGTGCACGCGTTGTTGCCGGAGAGACTTCTGCTCTCAGAGACCAGCCCTGTCTCCAGCGGGTTACTGCTGGCGGCATAGAAGCTGACGGTGCACTGGTCAGGCTGCGCATCGGCGGTGGACAGCACGCTGACAGTGCGATTGGCGTAGGCCGGATCCGTGCGGGTCGTCGTGGTCGCGGTACGCCAGGTGCCGTCGGCTTTGAGCGACTTGGAGGTGGCCACGGTGGTGGTCTCGTTGTACCGCGCGACCAGGTCTGGAAGACCAGATCCCCGGACGTGCGTTCCGGTGGTGGAGGGACCGGTGGCCTTGGTGACCGAGTAGCTGGTAATACTGCCGCCGGCACGGTCGTAGGTGTCGTTCTCCAGGACCTGTCCGGATAGCCAGTCGGCGTCCGTGACCTGCTCTCCGAGCGAGTTCGTGGCCTGCACGGATTTGGTGCCGCCTGCTGCGGTGGCGTCGCCGTCCATGCCCTGCAGGTATTTTGTTGCCGTCTGTGAGACGGGCCCATCCTGCCCGGAACCGATGGTGATGGTGACGGTGGCAAAGCCCCGGAAGTCGTCCCAGGTCCGCGACTTGGGGTCGGTCAGTTCACTGTCGTTTCGGTGCCAGGCAGCCGGACCGTACTGGTAGTTGGTGACCTTCGCCGTGGCGTGAGCGACCGGGTCGCTCTCGGTGATGTCCTTGACGGTGTAGTGGTTGAACCAGTCCGAGATTGGGTCCGCGCCAATGGCCGAACCGGGCGGGGACCATTTGACGTTGTAGCAGGCCATCGTGTCGCTGTCCGCGGAGACGGGCATGACCTTGTTCACGCGGGAACAGGCGGGCAGGTTGTAGTCGACCACCACCTGCTCTCCGGTCTCCGTGGTGATTGCCTGGATGCGGGGCCGGTTGAAGGCGGTCGGAGCCGGGACCAGATCGGTGCCGTCCACCCGGTTGGGCAGTTCGACGGGCGTGAAGGTGACCTTCGGCAGGGTGATGGCCGGAGTGGAGCTCTGGCCGGTGCGTTGGATGGCCGCCAGCCACAGCGTGGGCTTGTTCCCGTCCGCCGGGTCGGGATAGGTGTGGGTGAGGGTAAAAGCGTCGACCGGCTTGTAAGCGCCTGCGGACAGCACCTGGGTGGCGATGGACGCCAGGCGGGTGTTGGACCAGAACGTCGGCCCATAGTTGGTGCATGTACCGGTGCTGGGGCAGTTCTGGTCATAGGGCACGTCCGGCCAATGCGCGGCATTGGCCGCCGATAGGACAGCACCCGTGCAGGTAAAGCCGCCAGCGGTGGAGCAGCGTCCCTCCGGAGCCGGGGTGAAGATGACCTTGGCCGCGGGCTTGAGAATTCCCTTGGCAGTGACCTGATCGGCAAGTCGCTGGCCGTAGCCGATGGAGGCGACCACCCCGCCGCGGGTGTACGAAGTGAGGGTTCCGGTGCCCTGGTTCTGGCCGCCACCGCGGGAGTACCAGTTGGTCTCGGGCGTGTACGTGTAGGTGGTGAGGTTGCCGTGTGAGTCGACGGCGTAGTCGAGGTTGAAACGCCAGCCCATCTGGCACCACGAGGCGGTGCCCTTGGCCGCGTCGTAACACGGATCCCCGGCCTTGGGTGAGTAAACCGGCTCGGTCCAGGCCGAGTTGGTGGCCGGGTCGCTCTTGTCACCACCGGGCAGGTGGTTCAAGCCGAAGTAGTACACCGATCCGCTGGCAACGCTGACCTTGATGTATTCGCCGGAGCCGGTCCCGTTCGCGGCACCGGTGAGGAATTCGACCTTCGAGCCGTCGTCGTTCTTCAGCCGCCACTTCCCGGTGGCGTCGTCATGGACGAGTTCGCTGGAGTGCCCGGCCAGGGACAAGGAGGCGTTGTATCCGGCCCAGCAGCTGTCACCCGACTTCGGAATGCCCGCCTTGTCACATGCCTTGTAGGACCGCTCAACGAATCCCGGGCTGTAGTCCCAGCCGTCACCGACCCACGATGCCTGCGCGTTCGTGGAGGACGTTCGTCCGTCGACCGAGGAGGAGTTGTACGACAGAGCGACCTGCGGGGCGGTACCGCCCAAGGCGGATGGCACCGGGATGGGGTAACCATAGCCGAAGCCACCGCTGTTGGACCCTGCCGACCAGGCCGCGCTCGGCGTCAGACTGGATGCCTTATAGGTGCCGCCTCCGCCGGACGGGGTTGCCGTCGCGGCCAGGACCAACGGTGCCGGGGCTGAGGTTCCCGTCGTGCTGCGGGCGGTGATCGGGCTCTGTGCGGCGGGGAGGGTCACGTCGGTGACCAGGCGCCGGGTATTCACGTCGTAGTGGGAGACCACGGGGGTCTGCTGCAGGCAGCCTTTGACCTGGGGTGTCGTCAGCGCGCAGGCGGGCAGTGTGACGAGGTGAGCGCGGGTGGCGGCGTCAGCTCCGTAGGCGACGTCGAGCTGATCCGCGCCGATGCCGACCGCTATGCGCCCGGCCGGGCTGGCGTCACCGCGCTGCAGGGTGATGAGCGGCCCGGCGATGCCTGCCGCCCGTGCGTTGGCGGGAGCCGCGACCGTGACCTTGACTTCCGAGTTTTTTGGAGCGGCCGGAGACGCCGTCCCGGGGGGCGTGGCGCGGTCACCGGGCTTGTTGGCCGTGGCTATCGGGGTCAGCCACACAGGTAGGTGGCCGGCCTGAGTGGTTTGTGAGGTGGCGAAGGTCGGGCTGGTGCTCAGGTTGGCGGTGGCCGCACCGTTCTGGGACAGTCCCGCAGTTGGCCCTGTCCACGCCCTGGGGACCTTGTAGTGCGGCTTGGCCGCAGCCGGGCGCGGAGCGTCACTTCCCTTGACCGAGCCGGTCTTCGGCAGGGCGGTGCCGGGCGGAGACCAAAGCTTGTGCCAGTCCGGTGACGCGGCACCGGCCTCGGCCGACACCGGCCCCAGCAGCGTCGCGGTAGTGGCCAACACCGTGACGGCGCCCAGCCAGCCGCGCCGCGACCGCTGGCGGCCCCGCGAAAACGCTCCCCATGACCGCACGACGAAACTCCCCCCACACCCCAGCGCCGCACCGTCCGAGACAAGCGATCACCGAAGGGGGAATGTAGCTCCCATATCGAACACTTGATCAGCACATGGTCGCCTCTTTTCCTCATCTTTAACATCAGACACATCCACAACACTGGACATGTCATCGTTGATCCGTTTCATTCGGTCAATTGTGCTTGCCCTGTTGTCGGCATGTGTGGTTACTGTGCGCATTTCACGGACGTGCACGGGCACTCCGTTGTCGGGAGGGGACCCGTCCATGAGTGGCAGCACCGCACGTCCACGCACCAAGAGCGCCCGCTCAGGGCCGCACCGAAGGGCGGCCGGGCTGGTCGCCTTGGCCCTCGCCGCGGGCATGCTGAGCGTGAGCGCCCCCGCTCACGCTGACGGCACGCCGGACTCGACCGAGGCGCAGCATGCCGCGATCGTGCCGCCGGATGAGGCTGCTGCCGATGCCTCGCAGGTAAAGGCGGCATCGACAGGTCAGCCGGTGGTTATCGACAGCATGACCACGGAGTTCGAGCAGACGGTCGTCAATCCGGATGGCACGTTCACGACCACCACGAGCGGCCCGCCGGTGCGGGCGAAGGTCGCCGGGGCGTGGGTGCCGGTGGACGCCGGTTTGCGGTCGAATGCGGACGGCACCATCACTCCGAAGGCCGCGATCCACCCCGTGGTCCTGTCGCACGGCGGCACCGGACCGCTGGCGACATTGACCAATGCGGCCGGCAGAACCCTGTCGTTGAGCGTGCCGTTCACGCTGCCCGCCCCAACACTGGCCGGGGACACCGCGAGTTACGCCAATGTGCTGCCGGACGTGGACCTGCAGGTCACCGTCACCACACAGGGCGGCCTGCGCCACGTGTTCGTCGTCAAGTCCGCCACGGCCGCGGCCAATCCGGCGCTGAAAGACCTGAAACTGGGCACCTCCGGCGCGGGGCTGACCGTCACCGCCAATGCCGCAGGAAGCCTGCAAGCGACGGACAGCGCCACCGGTCAGGCGGCCTTCACCGCCCCCGCCCCCACCATGTGGGACTCCACCCCAGCCGCCACTCCGGCCGCCAGCCCGCTGACAACCCGGATGGCGAAGACTGCCACCGTGCAGGACGCCGCCACCGCCACCGCCGCGGAGCCTGCTCCCGGCAGCAGTGCGGCCGGGCCCGGGCCGGGCGCGAAGACTGCGGTCATGCCCACCACCGCCGGCGCGGGCAGCGTGACCATCACCCCGGTCCAAAGCGTCCTGACCGGTGCGGCCACCCACTATCCCGTCTACATCGACCCCGCCTGGCTGCCGTTCGACCGCACCAACCTCGACTGGACCTGGATCCAACAGGGCTACCCCACCACGTCCAACTGGCGGGGGAACGATGTCACCAAAGAGACCCATCCCGGTGTGGGCCTGCAGGACTACGTGACCAAAACGGGCATCGAGCGGGCCTACTACCAGTTCAACAACACCGCGCCCCTACTGGGCAACATCATCCACTCAGCGTCGCTGAATCTCGCCGAGTACGAGTCGTCCTCCTTCTCCTGCACCACCACCTACCCGGTGTCCCTGTATCTGTCCACGCAGATCAGCGAGGGCACCACCTGGAACAACCACCAGGACGACACCTCACTGGGGCAGACCCGGCAGGTCGGGGGCTCTGGCCACTCCGGGTGTTCCGCCAACGTAGGGTTCGCCTTCGATGTCACCTCAACCGTGCAGCAGGCGGCCAACACCGGCTGGCAGCACATCACCTTCGGCCTGCACGGCAACGAGGGCAACACCACCGCGTTCAAACGCCTCACCACCGACCCGGTGCTGACCATCCAGTACGACCGACACCCCCTGCCGCCGACCGGCCTGAAAACCACGCCGACCCCGCGATACGCCTCCAACGGCACCACCCAGCCATGTGTGGATGTCGCCGAGCCCACCAACCAGGCCTTCGTCGGCAACCCCGGCACCAGCGGCATCCAGTTGACGGCGAAGGTCGCCAGCGAGGTCAACCAACCGGTCCGCGGCTACTTCAGCCTCTGGGACGACACCGCCCCCGGCGACAAAATCACACCCCACGGCCAGGGTTACACCGGCTACGTTCCCACCGGAAACACCGTCACCTACACCGTTCCCACCGGGGACTTCACCGACGGACACGCCTACGGCTGGAACGCCATCGACAGCGACGGCATCCTGTCCTCCGCCGCCGTCGGCACCTGCCGTTTCCGCATCGACCTGAGCCCCCCGATCATCACGACCCCCACGTCAGGCGATCAGGTAGCCGACCCCAACACCGTCTTCCCTCCGGCCGGCAACGGCCAGAGCACCACCCTGTACCCCGGCCACCAAGGCCAGATCCCCTTCACCGCCGTCGACCCCGCCCCCTCCGAAGGATCCGCCTCCGGAATGGCCTGTCTGCGCGTGGGTTTCGACCCCCAGCTCACTGACGGCCCCTGGCAATGCGGCAGTGCCCGCCCCAGCACCCTGAACGTGACCCCGACCCACTGGGGCACCAACATCGCCTACCTCCAGGCCGAGGACAACGCCGGGAACTACTCCCAGATCACCCCGTACGCCTTCTACGTGCCCTGGAACCCCCACGGCCCCGCCCCCATCTTCGGCGACACCACTGGCGACGGCTCCCCCGACATCCTCACCCCCGGCACCGACGGCAACCTCTACAACCACACCGTTCCCGGCAACACCCAGGCCACCAGCCCCGCCGTCTCTCTGGCCGCAACGGCAGCCGACATCGCCCAGCCGGGCGACGCGTGGAAGGACTACCGCATCACCCACCGCGGCAGCCTGCGCGGTGCCATGAACGTCGACGACCTCATCGTCCACAAGGACGGTAGTCCGGACCTCAACTTCTACTACAACCCCGGCAACACCAACACCGACGGTCGCTTCGACAAGAAGGCACCTCTCGTCAAGCCCGCCTGTGTCGAGGACGCCTCCGGCACTTACTGCACCGGCTACGCCAGCGACTGGTCCACCACCCTGCAAATCGTCGCCCTGGGCGATGTCTCCACCACCAACCTCGACCCGAACAAGCACTACCTCAATCGAACCGGCATCCTCACCGAGGAATCCAGCCCCGACGGCGACGCAGGTCTGTGGTTCTACCCCACCATCTCCAACGCCACCCTAGGGACCCCGGTCCGCCTCTCCGTAACGGGCTGGAAGGGCTGGGACCTCATTTCCCCCGGCGACTGGGCGGCCCAAGGCCACCCCGGAGTCTGGGCCCGCAACCGCAACAGCGGCGAACTCAACGGCTACACGCTCACAACCGACACTTTCACCCCGTACGACAGTCACAACCACCCGCTGCCCCTCACCCCGCGAGTGACGGGTATCAGCAACGGCACATTTCTCGCCACGTCACCCTCCAGCTCCTACCCGCTGGTGGGATCCGAAGGCGATATCACCGGCGACGGCCGCCCCGACCTGTGGGCCATCACCAGCAGCAACGACATTGTCGTCTGGGCCGGTCAGACCGCAGACGCCACCCACGCCGCCTTCGGCACCCGCTTCACCGCCGGAAGCATCAACGGCGCCGCCAACCAGTGGACCCTGGCCGGCACCCCTGCCGACACCAACGGCCTCAACCCCGCTGCGACCACCGGCGGCATCACCTGGGTTGCCGACCACAACGGCGTCACACCAGGCGCTGCCGCGTTCGACGGCATCTCCGCAGTCGTCAGCAGTTCATCGGCCCTGGACACCACCCAGAGCTACACCGTCTCCGCCTGGGTCAAAATCGACACCCTCACCGGCGACCAATACCTCGTCTCACAGGGCGGCTCGACCCGCCAGGCCTTCGACCTCGGGTACCGCCCGGACACCAAGACCTGGACCTTCATGACCACCACCGGCGACACCATGGCCAACGCCGCCCCCGCCGCCAACGCACCTGCCAACGCCGCCGCCATCGACACCTGGACCCACCTCACCGGCGTCTACGACGCCACCAGCCACACCCAGACCCTCTACATCAACGGCAAATACGCCGGTGCCACCACCAACACCGCGCCTTGGCACGCCCCCGGCCGCCTCAGCATCGGCGCCATCCAACTCACCAGCAGCAGCAACCTCTACAACCCCGCCCACGCCGCAATCAGCGACGTCCACACCATCCCCGCAGCTCTGACTCCCGAACAGGTCCTCATCCTCTGCCCGAGCGCCTGACCGGCCCCCAACACCCGGTCTGCAGACACCAGCACCACGCCTTGCTGAAGGCGAACCAACTGCGTCCCGCCGCTGCAAAGCGGCGGGACGCAGCACCTTGAACGGGGCCCGGCCCCTCCTTCGGCACTACCGTGCGAGGGCCCATTTCCTCATCCCGCTCCTCGGATCGGTGATGAGCCCCATAACAGGCATCGTCCCTACGGAACGGAACGCGGGGCACGTCCCAGTCCCCAGAGGCCGGCCCGCCAGCTCCCCCAAGCCTCAACACCAGGCCGATAAATGCGCAGGTCGGAGGTAGTTTCTCGGACGGCCCTGAGCCTCGTGCTTAACAGGGGCGAACCTCGGCAGCACGATCCGCTAGGCTGATGTCGGTCGGTCGGCTATCCCCGCTGCGATCTCGGCGCAACCCCTGCACGGGCACCGCCAAGGACGCTTGCAGGCCGTCTGACCAGGGCGTTTGTCGCTCCGCGCGGAGATCCGACCACTGGGTTTTCGACAAGGTTTTTGACAAGCCCCCGCCCCAGTAGCTCAGGGGATAGAGCACAGCTCTCCTAAAGCTGGTGTCGCAGGTTCGAATCCTGCCTGGGGCACACCATCCGCGAGGCCCTCCCGTCAGCACTGACGGGAGGGCCTTTCGCGTAGGCGGCGGAGCCGGACCGGTTCGGTGGTTCGTCCGTCAGGGTTCGCGGAGGATGAGGGCGTAGGAGCCCAGGCCCAGGACGCGTTTGCCGGGGTGGTCGCCGGTGGTCGTGCGGATGGTGAGGAGGGCGCCGGAGTCGGGGTCGAAGTCGACGTCGGAGACGGTGCCGAGTGCCTCGCCGCGTTCGTCGAGGACGCGTTTGCCCGGCAGGGAACGGTGCTTGTCGGCGAGGGGGGCCAGCTCGCCCGACGGGGTGCCGAGGGTGGCGCCGGAGCGGACGATCACGGCGTCGGGTCCGATGGCGTGGATGTGCTCCCAGACGAGGGTGTCGCCGGAGCCGTCGGTCTTCTTCAGCCGCAGGGCCACGACGGAGGCCGTCGCCGGGTCGACGACGAAACCGTCGACGATGCCGACCGTGCGGGCCTCGGTGGCGCTGACCACCTGGCGGCCGGCCGTTTCCGAGAAGAGCATCAGACCTCCGTTCCGCGGCGGGCGCGGTACGCCTGGACCGCCGCCGCGAACCCGGGAAGGTCGTCGGCGACGAACTCGGCCGCGGCCGCCGGGATGACCAGTGCCTCGCCGGAGACCGCGGTGGTCTCGGAGAGCGGGATGAACACCTTGCGGCCCTGCCGGTCGAGGGCGTCCGAGGAGGCGATCTCATAGCCCACGACGTGGGCCGTGGTGCCCTCGACGACCTCGACGACGACGTCGGAGATCCTGCCCAGGTCGGTGCCGCCGTCGGTCAGCACCCGCGAGCCGAGCACGTCGCCGCCGCCGGCGGAGCCGCGTTCCAGGACGTCGGCCTTGCTCTCGAAGACGGTCTCGTCCTTGATCATCACGGCGTCGTGGCCGAGCCCGTGCACCCCCGGCCACGGCAGGCTGTGCCGCAGCGGTCCGGAGAGCAGGCCGCGGCCACTCAGGGTGAAGCCGGCGATCCGGCCGGCCGTGCCGTCGAAGACGAGGTCCTTGACCTGCGCGACGGCCTCGCCGGCCAGTGTCACGACCGGCCGCTTGGTGATCTCCGAGGCCAGCATCATCGCGGAAGAGGAAGAGGAAGAGGAAGGGGGCTGGGGTGCGGTCATTTCACGCGTCCCTTCCCGGCCCGCCGGCCGATGGCGCCGCGGCGTACCGCGATCACCCCGCCGCTGCGGCGCCGTGCCTGCACGCCCGCCACCGATCCGGCCAGTACCAGCAGGACCGCCACCACGACGACGATCCAGATCCACCAGTCCATCGCGCACCACTCCCCGCAGAATCAGTAGCCCCTGTCCTTCTGCTTCCCCCATCCCCCTCTCCCACTCACGGGGAGCGGAGAAGGAGAGGAGAGATGGGGGCCCGGGTGGCGACGCCCCGCGGTCAGCTGCCGAACGCGTGCGGCGCGCGGTGTTTGCGCGGCTGCTGCAGCGGCATCTCCGGGGCGGACGTCCGCGCGGGGTGGTCGTCCTCGGTGCGCTGCCGCTCGACCCGGGCGGCGAGGGCGTCGCGCTCGGCGACCGCCGCGTCCGCGTCGTTGCGCGCCTCCCGCAGCCGTACCGCCTTGCGGCGGCGCAGCGCGGCGCCTTCGCCCGCCATCAGCAGGCTCAGACAGGCGACCAGGGCCAGGGCGAGGCCGGCGCAGAAGATGGAGAGCGAGTTCATCGTGATCAGGTCATGGCCCAGCAGCGCCACCGTGTAGTCCGGCCCGCCGCCCAGGTTGCCCGCGATCAATAGTCCCGTGAGCGTTCCGGTCGCGGCGAGAAGCACCAATCCCAGGAACAGCATCCGAGTCACCTCCGGTTGTCGAACGGTGGCCGAACGTGGCCGAATCCGTCGCTGCGGCGCCTACCCGGTGAGCGGCGGGCCTAACGACGGGCCTGACGACGGGCGGGGGTCACGGCGGGTCCAGCTTCGCTTAATACCCTGGGGGGTATATGGTGGTCACCAGTGGACGGCGACAGCCGTCACCGCACGAGACGCATGAGGAGAACGCCATGTCCTGCTGCTCCCCCGAGGGAACCTGCCACACCGACGGCGCGACCGACGAGTCACAGGCCGCGGGCACTGTCGTCTACTCCGTCTCGGGCATGACCTGCGGCCACTGCGAGTCCGCGGTGACCAAGGAGCTCGCGACCGTATCCGGCGTGACCGTCGTCAAGGTCGACGTCGCCACCGGGCTGGTCACCCTCGCGTCCGAGCAGCCGCTGGACGACGAGACCATCCGCGCCGCCGTCGACGAGGCGGGCTACGAACTGGTCGGCCGGGCGTGACCGCACCGGTCAGGCTGGGCGGCTATCTGCTGATCCTGCTGGTCGTCCTCGGCACCGCGTTCGGCCTCGGCCGCGCGGTGCGGGGGGACGGCGGCGGCCCGGCCGCCCCGGAACCGCGCCCGGCCTCGCACCAGGGCATGTAGGGGATGCAGGGCACGTGTCCCTGATCGAAGGACCGGCCCTGGAAGACCGGCCCCGAAGGACCGGAGTCCGGCCCTGATCGAAGGAGTGGAGTGAAGTGGCGATGACCACGGCGGCCGCCGGCCGGCAGGTGGAGCTGGAGATCGGTGGCATGACCTGCGCCTCCTGCGCGGCACGCATCGAGAAGAAGCTCAACCGGATGGACGGCGTCACCGCGACCGTCAACTACGCGACCGAGAAGGCCCGGGTCAGCTTCGACGGCGGCGTCGCCGTGGACGACCTCATCGCCACCGTCGAGGCGACCGGCTACAGCGCCGTACTGCCCGCCCCGCCCGCCGACCCCGCAGACCCCGCGGGATCCGGGCCCGAGCAGTCCGCGCCCGACGAGCTCACCTCCCTGCGGCAGCGGCTGCTCACCGCGGTCGTGCTCGCCGTGCCGGTGATCGCGATGGCGATGGTGCCGGCGCTGCAGTTCGACAACTGGCAGTGGCTCTCGCTCACGCTCGCCGCGCCCGTCGTCGTGTACGCGGCCTGGCCGTTCCACCAGGCCGCCTGGACGAATCTGCGGCACGGCGCCGCGACCATGGACACGCTGATCTCGGTGGGCACGCTCGCCGCGTTCGGCTGGTCGCTGTGGGCGCTCTTCTTCGGCACGGCCGGTATGACCGGGATGAAGCACCCCTTCGAGTTCACGATCTCGCGCGGTGACGGCAGCGGCAACATCTACCTGGAGGCCGCCGCCGGGGTGACCGCGTTCATCCTGGCCGGACGGTACTTCGAGGCCCGCTCGAAGCGGAAGGCCGGAGCGGCGCTCAAGGCGCTGCTGCAGCTGGGGGCCAAGGACGTCGCCGTACTGCGGGACGGGCGCGAAGTGCGCGTCCCCACCGGCGAACTGACGGTGGGTGACCTGTTCGTCGTCCGCCCCGGCGAGAAGATCGCCACCGACGGCACCGTCCGCGAAGGCAACTCCGCCGTCGACGCCTCCCTGCTGACGGGCGAGTCCGTACCGGTGGAGGTCGCTCCCGGCGACGGCGTCACCGGCGCCACGGTGAACGCGGGCGGCCGGATCGTCGTCGAGGCGACCCGGGTCGGCGCCGACACCCAACTCGCGCGAATGGCACGGCTCGTCGAGGACGCGCAGAACGGCAAGGCCGCCGTGCAGCGGCTGGCCGACCGGATCTCGGCGGTCTTCGTGCCCGTCGTGATCGCACTCGCCGTCGCGACCCTCGGCTACTGGCTCGGCGCCGGCGAGGGCGCTTCCGCGGCCTTCACCGCCGCCGTCGCCGTACTGATCATCGCCTGCCCGTGCGCGCTGGGACTCGCGACGCCCACCGCACTCATGGTCGGCACCGGACGCGGCGCCCAGCTCGGCATCCTCATCAAGGGCCCGGAGGTCCTGGAGTCCACCCGCGCGGTGGACACGATCGTCCTCGACAAGACCGGCACGGTGACCACCGGCGTCATGACGCTCACCGAGGTGCACGTCGCCGAGGGCGAGGACGAGAAGACCGTGCTGCGGCTGGCCGGCGCCCTGGAGCACGCCTCCGAGCACCCCATCGCCCAGGCCGTCGCGACCGCCGCCGCGGAGCGCACGGGCGGCCCGCTGCCGGTGCCAGAGGACTTCGCCAACGTCCCGGGGCTCGGGGTGCAGGGCGTCGTCGAAGGCCACGCGGTGCTGGTCGGCCGCGAGAAGCTGCTGAACGAGTGGACCCAGTTCCTGCCCGCGGACCTGGCGGCCGCCAAGGCCGCGGCCGAGGCCAAGGGCCGTACGGCGGTGGCCGTCGGCTGGGACGGGGCGGCCCGCGGGGTCCTCGTCGTCACCGACGCCGTCAAGCCGACGAGCGCGGAGGCCGTGACGCGGCTGCGCGCCCTCGGCCTCACCCCGATGCTGCTGACCGGCGACAACGAGGCGGTGGCGCGCGCGGTGGCCGAGGAGGTCGGGATCTCCGCCGACCATGTCATCGCCGAGGTCATGCCCGAGGACAAACTGGCCGTCATCAAGCGGCTGCAGTCCGAGGGCCGTTCCGTCGCGATGGTCGGCGACGGCGTCAACGACGCCGCCGCGCTGGCCCAGGCCGACCTGGGCCTGGCGATGGGCACCGGGACCGACGCCGCCATCGAGGCGGGCGACCTGACCCTCGTACGGGGCGACCTGCGGGTCGCGGCCGACGCGATCCGGCTGTCGCGCCGGACCCTCGGCACGATCAAGGTGAATCTCTTCTGGGCCTTCGGCTACAACGTGGCGGCCCTGCCGCTCGCCGCGGCCGGGCTGCTCAACCCGATGATCGCGGGCGCCGCCATGGCCTTCTCGTCCGTCTTCGTCGTCGGCAACAGCCTGCGCCTGCGCGGCTTCAAGGCCTGACTCCAAGGGGTGACTTCCAGTCCCGATCCAGGGCTCTAGTCGTCCGCGAGGAGCGCCGCCAGGTCGGCTTCCAGGTCGATGTGGCGGTGCTCGTCGCCGGGCGGGACGGCCGTGTAGGAGCGGGTGAGGAAGTCCTGGACGTCCTCGGTGTCGAGCTGCAGCAGGGCGATGCCCTCCGGCGAGGAGAGTTCGACCATCGTCCGCCGCTCCCCGCAGGGCCAGACGTGCACGTCGCCCTCGCCCGACGGCATCCGGAGCCCCGCCGCCAGCAGGTCGCGGGCGAAGGTCCAGGTGACGTCCAGGCCGTCGAGCGTCGCCGACGCCGGGAACGACATCCGCGCGGCCAGCGGGTCGTCGCACTGGTAGATCAAAGTCGCGGCGATGACGCGGTCCCCGGCCGGGGACGCGCAGAGCCGGGCCCGGAGGGTCTGGTCGATGACGGTCAGCATGAGGTGTCCCTCTCCCGCTGGGTAGTGTCCACTCCTCTCCAAGACAGGGAAATCGGGCCGGGGATTACGTGACTTCGGTCCCGATCACTGTGATGTGCGCCACGTGCCGCTCGGGGCACTGTCCGAGGTGCGTGTGAGCATGGGGAAATGACGGTCGACGGGGCGGTGCGGCGGATCGGCGGGGACGAGCGGCGGGCGCGGCTGGGGGTCCGGCATCTCCTGGCGCCGGGGCTGCGCGCGAAGTCCGCGGAGGAGGTCACCCGGTCGCTGGTGGCGCTGCACGCGACGGACGCGGCGACGGTGTATCTCTCCACCGCGGCCCGGCTCACCGAGCCCGGCTTCACGGAGGTGGAACGGGCGCTGTACGAGGCCGGTTCGCTGGTGCGGCTGCTGGCGATGCGCCGGACGATGTTCGTCGTCACCCTGGACTCCGCGCCGGTGGTGTACGCGGCGGCGGCCCGCGCGATCGCGGTGAAGGAACGGGCGGGGCTGCTCAAGTACCTCGCCGAGGGCGGCGGCTGGGACGGGGCCTGGCTGTCGGAGGTCGAGGAGGCGGTGGTCGCCGCGCTGGCGGTGCACGGCGAGTCGACCGCAGCACAGCTGGGCGGGTACGAACCGCGGCTGCGCGAGCAGGTGGTCCGCGCGGCCGGAAAGCCGTACGAGACACGGCAGAACGTGGCGAGCCGCATCATCAGGGTGCTCGCGGCGGAGGGCAGGATCACCCGGCGCAGACCGGTGGGGTCGTGGACGAGCAGTCAGTTCCGGTGGGCGGTGGCCGAGCCGCTCTCCGAACCGCCCGCCGCCGAGGCGAAGGCCGCGCTGGCGCGTGACTGGCTGGCGGCGTACGGCCCCGGCACCGAGGCCGACCTCAAGTGGTGGACGGGCTGGACGCTGACGGAGGTGCGCAAGGCACTGGCCGCCGTCGGCGCCCAGCCGGTCGCGCTGGACGAGGGCACCGGCTACGTACTCCCCGGCGATGTGGAACCCGCGCCGGCCGCCGGCCCGTGGGCCGCCCTGCTGCCGGGTCTCGACCCGACGCCGATGGGCTGGCAGCAGCGCGACTGGTTCCTGCCGGACGAACACCGGCCCGCGCTCTTCGACAAGACCGGGAACGTCGGACCGACGGTGTGGTGGGACGGCCGGGTCGTCGGCGGATGGGCGCAGCGCCCGGACGGGGAGATCGTGTGGCGGCTGCTGCCCGGTCCGGAAAAGGGTTCAGGGAAGAGCTCGGGGACGGGTTCGGGGAAGAGCTCGGGCAAGGGGCCCGGCAAGGAGGCGGAGGCGGCGATCGCGGCCGAGGCGGCGCGGCTCGGCGACCGGCTGGGGGACGTCCGGGTCACCCCGCGGTTCCGTACACCGCTGGAGCGGGAGCTGTCGGCCTGAGCGACCTGCGGGGACCAGGCGCGGCCCGGCTCCCCGGTGCCGTCCGGGGCGCGCCGGGAGTCACCAAAAGCCACTTATCGGACACAATCCGAGCACAATCCGAGCGTGGACACTTCCTGGCGGTCGCGCCTCACGTCGCTCCTGCGCGCCGTACGGTCCTACATCCGGAGCGCCCCCGGCACCTACATCTGGCTGGCCGTCCTGTTCGTGACGACCGTCGTCATGCACCATGTCTCGCCCTCCCAGCTGGACGAGATGCTCGGCGAGCGGTCGACGAACCTGCACAACCTGTCGGAGGAACCGGTCAGGGCGCTGATCAGGAGCGCGCTGTGGATCGACGGCGGCGGCTGGCTGTTCTACGCGTTCCTCTACACCGTCTTCCACGCCACCGCCGAGCGCTGGCTCGGCACCCTGCGCTGGCTCACCGTCGTCCTCATCGGCCATGTCGTGGCGACGTACATCAGCGAGGGCGTGCTGCTCTGGGCGATCCACCACGGCCGGGCGCCCGAGACCTCGGTCGACACCCTGGACGTGGGCGTGAGCTACGGCCTGGCGGTCGTCGAGGCCGTCCTGACGTACTTCCTCGTCTTCCGCTGGCGGTTCTTCTACGGCTTCTGCGTCCTGGGCTTCTACGGTCTCGCCCTGGTCCACGGCCGCACGTTCACCGACGTCGGCCACTTCACCGCCGTACTGCTCGGCTTCGCCTGCTACCCGCTGACACGAGGGCGGCCGGGTCACCTGGACCCGGCCGCCGTCTTCTCCCGTGCCGTCCGGCGGATCAGCCGAGACGGATGAGCTTGTCCCCGAAGGACGGCTCGGCGAGGTCCGACTGGAGTGCCACCGGCACCTTCGTCTCGCCCGTGCCGGAGCCGAGGCTCAGCGTGCCGACCTCGGTCCCGGCCTTCGCCGAGTGCGGAACGCCGGCCGTGCCGGCCGCCAGCTTCAGGTCGGACTTCAGACCCGACCAGCCGACCGCCGTCAGGTCCTTGGTGGCGACGACCGGCGTCGTCCCGCCGAGACCGTCGTCCACCTGGCCGACGACCGTGCCCTTCTTCACCACCACCGCCGAGGTGAGCGCGGCGCGCGCGGCCCTGATCAGGGGGTCGCTGGTGGACAGGGCGTACGCCAGCATGTCGTTGGGCGTCGAGCCCTTGCGCTGCTGGAGCACCACGCCGAGGACCATCCGCGGCTTGCCGTCGATGGTCTTCCGCGCCGCCCACATCAGGGCGCCGGCCGCCGGGGTGCTGGAGCCGGTCTTGATGCCGATGACGCCCGGGGTGCGGGTCAGCAGCAGGTTGTTGTTGTAGATCTCCGGCACGCCGGGAATGATCGTGTGCTCCATGGCCACCACGGAGCGGAAGACCTCGTTCGCCATGACCGTCCGGGCCAGCATCAGCTGGTCGACCGCTGTGCTCTTCGTCGTCGCCTCGACCCCGCTCGCCCCGGTGTACGTGGTGTTCTTCATGCCCAGGTCGACGGCGGCCTTCTGCATCTTGATGACGAAAGCTTCCTGCGTGCCGGAGTCCCAGCGGGCCAGCGCGCGGGCGATGTTATTGCCGGACGGGATCAGCAGCAGCTCCAGCATCTGCCGCTCGGTGAACTCCTGGCCGAGCTGGACCTGCACCCTGGACTCGTCGACCGACGCCGCCTCGTCCGCGGCGGTCTGGTCGATCTTGATCTTCGGGCCGGTCTCCTGCCCCTTGAGCGGGTGGTCGCGGAGGATCACGTACGCGGTCATCACCTTCGTGACGCTCGCGATCGGCACCGGGGTCTGCGCGCCGCGCACCCCCATGCCCCCGACGCCCTCGACCTCGACGACCGACTGGCCCATCGCGGGCCACGGCAGCGACAGCTGACCGCCGTCGAAGGTGTACGTGGACGCCGAGGTCAGCGTCAGCACCGGAGCCGGCAGCGGACGGAACGACTGCGCGACCGCGGCGGCGATCAGCAGCAGCACCACCAGCGGCGTCCAGATCTTGAACCGTCTGACCACCGTCCGCAGCTTCGTGTCGGGCGGCGGCGGGGTGTTCGTCAGCTCCGCCAGCAGCTTCAGCGGCTGCGGGGGCGCCGGCGGCAACGGCAGCGGCATCTGCCGGGTGCCCTGCGGGCCGGCCTCGGGCTGCTGGTCGGGAGCCTCGCCGAACGCGGACGGCGCCGGCGCGGCCGGAGCCGGGGCCGACGGGGCAGCGGGGGCGGACGGGGCTGCCGGGGCGGCGGCCTCGGGGGCGGCCGGGCGTACCGGACGCTCCACCTCCGGCCATGCGAGGGCGTACGGCGACGCTGACTGCTCCTGTGAGGCCCGCGGGGGCTCCGCGGGGGATTCCGTGCGCGGAGCGGCCAGCACGTCCGCCGGGGCGCTCCTGGCGGCTTTCCCTTCCGGCTGGCGGTCGGCAGGCTCGACGGCGGGCGCGGCGGCGGGCGCCGCGGCGGACTGCCGCACCGGCTCCCGCACCGGCTCCCGCGCCGGTTCTTCCGCCGGCTCCTCCGCAGAAGCGTCCCGGGGTTCGTCCCGGGGCTCGTCCGCCGGCTCGTCCGGGGTCCCGTCCTCGGGCGGGGCAGACGCCTCGGACGCGTCGGACGCGTCCCCGGCACCCACCGGCCGTGCGTCCTCCGGCTCGTCGGCAGGCTCTCCGACGGGCTCCTCGGCGGACACGGCGACGGACTCGTCAGCGGGCTCGTCGGCCGCGGACTCCGCTTCCGCGACGGAATCCTCCGGAGTGTCCACGGCCGGGGAGACGGGCGCATCCGCGGGCGCTGCGTCATCCGTCCCGTCGTGCGCGTCCTCGGGGACCGTAGGTTCCGCGATGGCGTCGTCCGGGCCGGGTACGTCGTCCGGCGTATCCGGACCACTGCCGGATGCAGACGCGCCGGACTGGCGCGGCAGGCTCCCACGGCCGCTGTCCTCGTCCTCGCCACCGGTCCCGCCGGGGGTCCCGGAGGACACCGGGTGATCTACGGGACGGGGGTCCGTGCCGGCGCCCGGGTCGTCGGGCAGAGCGCCGTGCTCCTCGCGCACGGCTTCAGGCACCACATTCGGCCCACGGAACACCGTCAGCCTCGGATCGAGCGCCTTCTGCTCGGCCGCCACCCCCGACGACTCCTGCTGCTGCTCCCTGCCGGGGGACTCGCCCGCCACGCAGACCTCCTCCACACATCACGAGGGGCGGTCCCGTGCACGACGCACGACGCCCCATCTCACTGCACCAGTTTCCAGTTCCCGGCCTGGAAGCCCCTATCAGACCCGCCGGAACCGATCGCGGCCCGTCTGCGACACCACCGCTGACCCCCTAGACGAGAACGACATACCAGTCGGTTCCCTCCCGAACACTCCAGGCGCTCTCGACAGATGAATGTGAGAGGCGTCACCCTGTCATTCATCCACGCGGGGAGGCATGGATGGGCAAGAGCCGCAGAACGATTCCGGAAGAGCTGTTGCTGCTCGCTCTGGACCCGACGACCGGGACCACAGCGCAGCCGCAGTCGCTCGACCTCGGCCTCGCCGGGGCACAGCTCGTCGAGCTGGCCCTGGCTGGACGGATAGCCCCTGATGGGGATCGTATCGCCGTGGTACACCCACGGCCGACAGGAGATCCGACACTGGACTCCGCGCTCGAACTGCTGCGCCGTCGTGGCAGTCCGGTTCGCGCTGTCCACTGGATCGGCGGGCCCCGCCTGGGGCTGCGCCAGACGTATCTCGCGCATCTGGAGCGGTGCGGCATGGTGCATGCCGTGGCGGGACAGATGTGCGGGGTGCTGCCGACGACTCGCTACCAGGCGAGCGACAGCGAGGTCAGCCGGGACATCAGAGCCCGGCTCGACAACGCGATCCGCACCGGCGTCCCGCCGGACCCGCGGACCGCGGCTCTCGCTGCCCTCGCCCACGCGGTGGGGCTCGGCAAGCACCTGTATCCGGGGAACGAGGGCCGGTCATCGCGATCGCGCCTGCGGGACCTGATCAGATACGACCCGATGGGCGGTCTCGTCGCGCACGCCGTCATGGACGTGCAGAACGGCGCCGCGGCTCAGCCGAAACGGGCTCCCGTGCAGGGACGGCCCGCAGCGGTGGGGCCGGCCGGGCACAACAGCATGGCCCGGGCCGGAGCGCGATAGCGGCGCCCCGGAGCAGTGCGCGGGGCGAGGTTCGCAGTTCGCGGTACCCGGCGGACGAGCAGTGAGCAGACAGCAGGGACGGCAGGCAAGGGCACGGTGTCCGGCGGCAGGGACCGGACACCGAAGGCCCGTCGTCCTGAGCGACCCTCCCCCGGCCTCCGGGCCCGGGGAATCCAGGGAGCCGCCGCGACGCGCGGGGTGGGGCACCGGTCAACGCCGGTCCCCCACCCCGCGCGTTGCGTTTGCGCAGTTCGTACGACCAATCGCCAGCGCGGTGATGACCGGTAGTGGCAGGCTGCTGACCAGCAGTACGCACGCGGTAGGAAAAGCGTCACCAGTGCGGCAGAGAAGAAGTACGAGAAGTAGTCCGGAGCCGGAGGTGCACCACCCGTGGCGGCCAACGTTAATCCCACCGTCAGGCGACGCCGACTTGGATCGGAGTTGCGCAAACTCCGCGAGACCAAGGGGATGACCGCGGAGGAGGTGGCGGCCCGGCTGCTGGTCTCGCAGTCCAAGATCAGCAGGCTGGAGAACGGCCGCCGCAGCATCAGCCAGCGCGATGTCCGCGACCTGTGCGGCGTGTACGGCGTCGAGGACCAGCGAATCGTCGATTCCCTCATGCACATGGCGAAGGAATCCCGTCAGCAGGGCTGGTGGCACGCGTTCGGCGATGTGCCGTACAGCGTCTACATCGGCCTGGAGACCGAAGCGGAATCACTCCGGGTGTACGACTCGCTCGTAGTTCCGGGCCTTCTGCAGACCCGGAACTACGCCGAGGCGGTCATCGAGGGCACGCTGCCCGAGGCCACCCCCGAGCAGGTCGACAAGCGCATCGACATCCGGCTGCGGCGCCAGGAGCGGATCACCGACCCGGCCTCTCCGCTCCGGTTCTGGGTCGTCATGGACGAATCCGCGCTGCGCCGGGTGGTCGGCAGCAAGGACGTCATGCGCGAACAGCTCGAGTACCTCGTGCAGATGGGCTCACAGGCGCACGTGACCGTTCAGGTACTTCCGTACGAAGCCGGCGCACACCCCGGCATGTCGGGAAACTTCGCGATTCTCGAATTTCCGGACACCACCGATTCCAGTGTGGTGTACATCGAAGGCGTGACCTCCGACCTGTATCTGGAGAAGCCGGTCGATGTACACGGATACAGCGTGATGTACGAGCATCTCCGTGCACAGGCGCTGAGTGCCGAAGCGAGCCGCCAGTTCATCGCCGACGCCGCGAAGGAATACGCGCGCTGAAGCGAGTTGAGGGTCGGCGGGCCGGCAACTCGGCTCTCCGATCCACCTTGGACTGGGAAAGGCGGGAGAGTACACCCCCGTCGGCTCAATGCGGAAGAGTCACATGGAATATGCCATCCGGTCGAGTGAATAGACCCTGCGGTGGGTGATGTTGGCGAGTAGCTTCAGTCGCGTCAGAGCTGCACAACCAGAAAAGCTCGGAGCGATCATGGCAATTCAGCTGGGCAACACCAAGGCGTGGACCAAGTCCTCGCGTTCGCAGGGGAACGGCGCATGCGTGGAGGTGGCCTCACCCACCCTCAGCGCTGTCGCCGTCCGTGACTCCAAGGATCCCTACGGTCCGACCCTCGACTTCTCGCCGGAGTCCTGGGCAGCCTTCGTCACCGACGTCGGCCGGGGTTCGTACGACCTCGACTGACCCCGTGGGAGCAGCAGCACCGATCAGCAGTGCCGAAGAGCCCTCTCGTCCGGCCCGCCGTCCTGGCCGAGAGGGCTCACTGCAGGCCGTGAGCGGCCCGCAGCCGGCTCCGCTAGCGGAGCCGGTCCACGTAGGTGTCCGTGCCGGGGACGGTGGGGACGAAGGGCGCGACCAGCTCGACGCGGCCCAGACCGGAGGCGGCGACCTCGTCGTCCAGGCCGGTGAAATGGGCGTCCCACGCCTCGCGCGGATCCTGTTGCAGGAACCAGAGCAGCGTCAGACGGGTGTCGACCCCCTCGACCTGCTTCACGTACGTCATCCTGTCGCCGGGCAGCGGCGTCGGCTTGAAGATCGTCACCATCGCGGCCGGTGAGCCCGCGAGGCGCTTGGGCAGGTGCCGGGAGCGCAGCCACTCCAGCAGCTCCTCGCGCCGCTCCGCCGATTCGGCGTCGATGACCTCCACGACCAGCCCGCCGTAGGGGTGGTCGAGCGCGTGGAAGTCCCGGGGGCCGGCGGCACCGTCGCGATAGACGGTGGCGGAGTGGTCCTGGAACGCCGTGAAGACATGGGTGCGGTCCTGGTAGACCCGGCCGTCCCGGTTGAGGCGCTTGTTGATGCCGACGGTCCACTTCATGTGGTCGTCGTAGCGGCCGGCGGTGACCCAGTAGGTGGAGATGTAGCAGCCCGCCGTGACCGGCTGGGCGACGGCGGACTTCTCCGGGTAGCGGAGCAGCTGCAGATCGCGGGTGGCGACCCAGCGGCGCCCGGCGTACATCCAGGGCATGGCCATCGCGCCCGCGATGAAGTGATCGTCCTCGTACCACCTGTTGTAGGCGTACTCATGGCCCGGCAGGGGTTCCACCATGGTGATCAGGGCGTGCCCGACCCGCACCCCGTACGGCCCGACGGAGGCCAGCTCCGCGTACACCTCGCTGCGCGTCTCTTCTGTCATGCCTACAGGTGTAGCTGACGATACGTCAGCTGGGGAAGAGCCGGTCGCGCCCCGCGTTCCCGTTCGCATGTTGGTCAAATAGGTGGACAGGCCACCGATTATTCGTAGGCTGCGCGCATGACGCGAATGCATCGAGTGAACCGAGCCGACGTCCCCGCACTGGCCGCCCGCGCCGCCTCGGTCGGCGCGTCGCCGGTACGCGAGATCCTCGCGCTCACCGCACGCCCCGAAGTGATCTCCTTCGCGGGCGGGCTGCCGGCCCCCGAGCTCTTCGACGCCGAGGGGATCCGCGCCGCCTACGACCAGGTGCTCGCCGAGGCGCCCCAGCGGGTGCTCCAGTACTCCACCACCGAGGGCGACCCGGCGCTGCGCGGCGCCGTCGCCGCCCGGCTCGGCGCCCGCGGGCTCCCGACCGACGCGGACGACCTGCTCGTCACCGCCGGCTCCCAGCAGGGCCTGGCGCTCCTCGCCACCGCGCTGCTGGAGCCGGGCGACACCGTCCTCGTCGAGGACCCCACCTATCTGGCCGCGCTGCAGTGCTTCGGCTTCACCGGGGCGCGGGTGCTGCCGGTGCCGTCCGACGAGGACGGGATCGACCCCGCCGCACTGGAGGAACTCGTCGTCCGCGAGCGGCCGAAACTGCTCTATCTGATCCCGAACTTCCAGAACCCCACCGGGCGTACGCTCCCGCTCGCCCGCCGGCAGGCGGTGGCCGAGGTCGCCGCACGGCACGGGCTGTGGATCGTCGAGGACGACCCGTACGGCGAGCTGCGCTTCGACGGGGAGCCCGTGCCGTGGATCGCCTCCCTGGAGGCGGCCGCCGACCGCACCGTCCTGCTGGGCTCGTTCTCCAAGATCATGGCGCCCGGCATGCGGCTCGGCTGGCTGCGGGCGCCGGAAGCGCTGCGGCGGGCCTGCGTCATCGCCAAGCAGGCCGCGGACCTGCACTCCTCCACCGTCGACCAGGCCGCGGCGGCGCGCTATCTCGCCGACCGCGACCTCGACGCCCACCTCCACCGCGTGCGCGACGCGTACCGCCTGCGGCGCGACGCCCTGCTGGCCGGCCTGCCGGCCGCGCTCCCGGCGGGCAGCGCCTGGAACCGGCCCGACGGCGGGATGTTCCTGTGGGTCCGGCTGCCGGACGGCTTCGACGCCACCGCCCTGCTGCCGGTCGCCGTCGCGCACGATGTCGCGTACGTCCCCGGCGCCCCCTTCTTCGCCGGCCCCGGCGACCCGGCCACCCTGCGCATGTCCTTCACGACGCACACCCCCACCGAGATCGCGGAGGGCCTGCGGCGCCTGGCCACCGCGCTGTCCACGGCGCCGGCGGTGCGCTGACCCGGGCACCGGCACCCGCACGGCGCGGGGGTGGTGTTCTGCACAGCGGGGATCTAACCTGACGGTCCGTCAGGACAGGGGAACCGCGCCGGAGGCGAACATGTTGCTGTCAGGAAAGACCGTGGTCGTATCCGGGGTCGGCGCCGGGCTCGGGCAGCGCGTGGCCACCACCGCCGCGCGCGACGGTGCGAACGTGGTGCTCGGGGCGCGGACCGAGGCGCAGCTCGCGAAAGTGGCGGAGGAGATCGACCCCGGGGGATCGAAGGTGGCGTGGCTCTCCACCGACATCGCCGAAGGCGACCAGTGCGAGGCGCTCGCGGCGCTGGCGGTCGAGCGGTTCGGCGGTATCGACGCGGTCGTGCACGTCGCCGCCATGGACGGCTACTTCGGCGGCCTGGAGGACGCGGACTTCGCCTCGTGGCAGCGCGTCATCGACGTCAATCTGCTGGGGACGCTGCGGCTCACCAAGGCGTGCCTGCCGGCGCTGAAGGCGCACGGCGGCTCGGTGGTGATCATCGGGACGCAGTCCGCGGTGGCGGCGCCCTCACAGGTGCGGCAGGCGGCGTACGCGGCATCGAAGGGCGCCCTGACGTCGGCCATGTACTCGGTGGCGCGCGAGCTGGGCCCGTACCGGATCCGGGTGAACACGGTGCTGCCCGGCTGGATGTGGGGCCCGCCGGTGCAGGCGTTCGTCCAGTTCACGGCGCACACCGAAGGCGTGTCCGAGGACGAGGTGCTGGGCCGGCTCACCGAGCGGATGGCGCTCCCGGAGCTGGCGACGGACGGGGACGTGGCGGAGGCCGCGGTCTTCCTGGCCTCCGACCGGGCTCGTGCGATCACCGGGCAGTCGCTGCTGGTGAACGCCGGCGAGCTGATGCGGTAACGCTCGGCGGCAGCAGGCCCGGCGGCACTCGGCTGGCCGCCCGTCGGACGCGGCGGCACCCGGCTCGGCAGGCCCCCTCCTCTCTCTACCGCGCGGGATCCCGTTCCCGCGCGGTACTTCGTCATGCCCTGCAGGACGTCCAGCGAAGTGCCCGCTCATCGTGTGTTCGCCGTCACGGTCACGACAATGCCAAGGAAGGTCAAGAACGAGTAAAATCGTTCGGCTTTCTGATTCCTGTTCAGACTCTTGAACGCGAAGACCCTTGACCGCCCGCCCTGACAGGGGGTTCAATCCCGGAAGTCCCCACTCCCGCACGGGGACACCCGCCGCAGCGAACGTCACAGCGAAGTGCGTTTCACGTTCACAAGGCGGACCCCCTGGAGGGGACATGAACAATCTCGACTGGGCCGTACTCATCGCCTACTTCGGCGTGATGATCGCGATCGGAGTCTGGTCGCACAAGCGCATCGACGATGTCGGCGACTACTTCACCGCCGGCGGCAAGATGCCCTGGTGGCTGGCGGGCATCTCGCACCACATGTCCGGATACAGCGCGGTGATGTTCACCGGATACGCGGGCATCGCCTACAAGTACGGGGTGACGTCCTACGTCACCTGGTCCTTCCCGATCGCGATCGGCATCGCCATCGGCGCCAACCTCTTCGCGCCCCGGATCAGCCGGCTGCGCTCCCGGCTGCATGTCGCCTCACCGCTCGAATACCTCAAGAACCGGTACAACCTCACCACCCAGCAGGCGCTCGCCTGGTCCGGTGTGCTGCTGAAGATCGTCGACGTGGGAGCCAAGTGGGCGGCGATCGCGACCCTGCTGTCGGTGTTCACCGGCGTCACGATCACCCAGGGCATCGTCATCACCGGCGCGATCACCGCCATCTACTGCACGGTCGGCGGTCTGTGGGCCGACGCGCTCACCGAGCTGGGGCAGTTCGTCATCCAGCTGCTGGCCGGGATCGCCATGCTGGTGGCCGCCCTCGGCAAGATCGGCGGCATCAGCGGGATCTGGAACGTCTGGGACGACCCGAAGCTGCAGGGCCACACCAGCGGCACCGCGGGGCCGTACACGCTGATCTTCCTGCTGGCGTATCTGTTCATCAAGACCTTCGAGTACAACGGCGGCATGTGGAACCAGGCCCAGCGCTACATGGCCACCGCCAACGCCAAGGAGGCCGTCCGTTCGGCCCGGCTCTCCGCCGCCCTGTGGTTCGTCTGGCCGCTGGTCCTCTTCTTCCCGATGTGGGTCTCCCCGCTGCTGGTGACCGCCAAGAAGCCCGACGGGTCGGACTCGTACGGCCTGATGGTCGAGCAGCTGCTGCCGCACGGACTGCTGGGCCTGGTCGTCGTCGGCTTCTTCTCGCACACGATGGCCATGTGCTCCTCCGACGCCAACGCCATCGCGGCCGTCGTCACCCGCGACATCGCCCCGGCGTTCTCCAAGACGGCACGGGCCTGGACCCAGCGCGCCGGCCTGATCGCCGCGCGGCTCACCACGCTCGCCTTCCTCGGCCTGTCCATGGCCATCGCCACCCAGGTCAACTCGCCCACCTTCAAGGACATCATCACCATCGTCATCAAGTGGGTGGCGGGACTGATGGGGCCGATCGCGATCCCCTTCATGCTCGGCCTGCTGCGACCGTTCCGTAAGTCCGGGCCGACCGCCGCGCTCACCAGCTGGGCGATGGGTCTCCTGGCGTTCTACCTGCTCAACTACCCGGTCAACGACGCGATCGACGGCGGGGTGAACCTGGAGTACCAGATCTCGGTGCCGCTCGCGGTCTCGCTCGTCCTGTACATCGTCATCGGCTTCATCAAGCCGGAGGACACCCCGGAGCGGGACGCGCTGCTGGAGAAGATCAACACCGACGGTGGCGGCGACGGCGGTTCCGCCGCGGCGGCGGCCATCCCGGAGCCGGCCGAGCCGCAGGACACGGCGGCGGTCCCCGCCAACGACTGAGCCGGCGGCTACCAGACGTAAGGGCCGGTCCTCCGACGGGATCCTCCGACGGGACCGGCCCTTACGCGTTCGGGTAGCGCTCCAGCCAGGACGGTGACGACCCGGCCGGGCCGTGCAGCGCCGGGGCCTGCGTCATCTCCATCGCGAAGTCGTCGGCGAGCTGCAGGATCGTGCCGCGCCCCTCCAGCTCCGCTATCCACGACGGCGGCAGCGCCGTCTCGCCGTGCTGCGCGCCCAGCAGGTTGCCGCAGACCGAACCGGTCGAGTCGCTGTCCCCGCCGTGGTTCACCGCCAGCAGCAGACCGTGCCGGACGTCCTCGGCGACGAGCGCGCAGTACACGCCGATCGCCAGCGCCTCCTCCGCCGTCCAGCCCTCCCCCAGCGACTCCACGCGCTCCGGTGACGGCATCCCCTGCCGGACGGCGCCCAGCGCCCGCTGCAGGGCGTCCGTGGTCTCCTGGTGGTCAGGGCGCGAGCCGAGCAGCGCCAGCGCGTGCTGCACGGCACCGTCGAGCGCGTCCCCGCGCGCCAGTCCGTGCACGATGACGGCGAACGCGCCCGCGGCCAGCTGCCCGGTGGGATGGCCGTGGGTCTGCGCCGCGCACTCGACGGCGAGCTGGAACACCAGCCCCGGCTCCCAGCCGACCAGCAGCCCGAACGGCGCGGAGCGCATCACCGTGCCGCAGCCCTTGGAGCCGGGGTTCTTGGGATTCTCGACGGTGCCCATCCGGTCGTCGCCGAGCCCGTTCAGACACGCCCGGCCGGGCGCGCGGCGCGCGTACAGCCACTCCTCGCGCGCCAGCCACCCGGTGTCCTTGCGGCGCTCGTCGGGCCCCCAGTCGCTCTGGGTGGCCGCCCAGCGCAGATAGGCGCGGTGCACATCGGTGGGCGGATGCCAGGCGCCGCTGTCGCGGCGCACCTGGGCCCGTATCAAGCCTTCTGTGGTGAAAAGGGTCATCTGGGTGTCGTCGGTGACCGTGCCCCGGCGGCCGAACGCCGGCACGAAGTCCGTGACGCCGTCCGGGCCGTGCTCGGCCCGGATCGCCTTGAGCGAGTCGAACTCGATGCCCGCGCCCAGCGCGTCGCCGATGGCCCCGCCGAGCAGGCAGCCGCGTACGCGGCTGCGGAAATCCTGCTGCTGCGCCCGTCCCCAAACCGCCGTCAAAGCGAGCCCCTTCGGTCAGCAGCTGTCAGTCGCAGCACGATAGTCGACAATGCCGCTCACGTCCCGTGTGCCCGACGGCACAGGGGGTGCACCGGCCAGTGGCCCCGCGCACGCCCCCGAGGCCGTCGCACGCCCCCTGTCCATCCGCCGTCCGCCCCGCACCGCTACGCGTCGAGCACCGGCAGCAGCTCGGGCAGATGGCCGTCGGAGGCGAGGCCCGCCGCCCGGCGCTCCTCGGAGACCTCGCCGTACAGGGTGGTGCGCTGACGGGACGGCCGGCCGGCCGATTCCGCGATGGCGACCAGGTCCTGGATCGACCGGTAGGAACCGTAACTGGAGCCGGCCATCCGGGAGATGGTCTCCTCCATCAGCGTGCCGCCCAGGTCGTTCGCCCCGGAGCGCAGCATCTCCGCCGCGCCCTCCGCGCCCAGCTTGACCCAACTGGTCTGGATATTGGGGATATGGGTGTGCAGCAGCAGCCGGGCCATCGCCGTGACCGCGCGGTTGTCCCGCAGGGTCGGACCCGGGCGGGCGATACCGGCCAGGTAGACGGGCGCGTTGGTGTGGATGAAGGGCAGCGTCACGAACTCCGTGAAGCCGCCGGTCTCCTGCTGGATCTCGGCGAGCAGCCGCAGATGGCCCAGCCAGTGGTGCGGCTGGTCCACATGCCCGTACATCATCGTGGAGGACGAGCGCAGGCCCAGCGAGTGCGCGGCCTTCACCACCTCCACCCATGTCGCCGTCGGCAGCTTGCCCTTGGTGAGGACCCAGCGCACCTCGTCGTCCAGGATCTCGGCGGCCGTGCCGGGGATCGAGTCGAGCCCGGCCTCCTGGGCCGCCGCCAGCCAGTCGCGGATCGACATACCCGTACGCGTCGCCCCGTTGGCGACCTCCATCGGTGAGAAGGCGTGCACATGCATGCCCGGCACGCGCTCCTTCACCGCCCGCGCGATGTCGAAGTACGCGGTGCCCGGCAGGTCCGGGTGGATGCCGCCCTGCATGCACACCTCGGTCGCGCCGACCTCCCACGCCTGCTCGGCGCGGTCGGCGACCTGCGACAGGGACAGCGTGTACGCGTCCGCGTCGGTGCGGCGCTGCGCGAAGGCGCAGAAGCGGCAGCCGGTGTAGCAGACGTTGGTGAAGTTGATGTTCCTGGTGACGATGTACGTGACCTCGTCGCCGACCGTGTCGCGCCGCACGTCGTCCGCGATCCGGCACAGCGCGTCCAGCGCCGGGCCGTCCGCGTGCAGCAGCGCGAGCGCCTGCTCGTCGGTGAGCTTCGTCGGGTCGTCCGCGGCGGTCACGAGCGCGGACCGTACGTCCCCGTCGACCCGGTCAGGCACCATCCCGGGCGCCGCCTGCTCGCGCAGCGACTCCCAGTCCCCGTACACGTCGTCGAAGTCGTCCCTGCGGTCGCCGGTGCGCCCGGTGGTGTCGATCGTCGCGTGCAGGTCGGTGCGGCCGGTGGCGGTGAACGCCTCGTCCGGCTCCTGCCAGAGCAGCCCGACGGGCTTGGCGTTCTCGTCCGCCAGCGCCGTCCCGGGGTCCGCCAGGGCCCGGACGTGCGGCAGCAGCCGCGGGTCGAGCCACGGCTCGCCGCGCTGGATGAACTCGGGGTAGATCGTGAGCCGCTCGCGCAGCGTGAACCCGGCGGCCGCGGTCCGCTCCGCCAGCTCGTCGATGTTCGGCCACGGGCGCTCGGGGTTGACGTGGTCGGGGGTCAGCGGGGACACCCCGCCCCAGTCGTCGATCCCCGCGTCGATGAACCGCGCGTACTCCCCGTCCACCAGGTTCGGCGGCGCCTGGACGCGGGCCGCCGGGCCGAGGAGCAGCCGGGCGACCGCGATCGCCGCCGCCAGCTCCTCCAGCTCCGCGTCCGGCATCCCGCGCATCGCGGTGTCCGGCTTGGCGCGGAAGTTCTGAATGATCACTTCCTGGATGCCGTGGTACTGCCGGGCGATCTTCCGTATGGCGAACAGCGATTCGGCGCGCTCCGCGTACGTCTCGCCGATCCCGATCAGGATGCCGGTGGTGAACGGGACGTTGGAGCGGCCGGCGTCCTCGAGGACCCGCAGCCGTACGGCCGGGTCCTTGTCGGGCGAGCCGTAGTGCGGGCCGCCGGGCTCGGACCACAGCCGGGTCGCCGTCGTCTCCAGCATCATGCCCATCGACGGCGCGACCGGCTTGAGACGCTGCAGGTCCTGCCAGGACAGCACACCGGGGTTCAGGTGCGGCAGCAGGCCGGTCTCCTCCAGCACCCGGATCGACATCGCCCGCACATACGCGAGCGTGTCGTCGTACCCGTGCGCGTCGAGCCACTCCCGCGCCTCCGGCCAGCGCTCCTCCGGACGGTCCCCGAGCGTGAACAGGGCCTCCTTGCAGCCCATTTCCGCGCCCTTGCGCGCGATGTCGAGGACCTCGTCGGGAGACAGGAACATCCCGTGGCCCGCACGGCGCAGCTTGCCCGGCACCGTCACGAAGGTGCAGTAGTGGCACTTGTCACGGCACAGCCGGGTCAGCGGGATGAAGACCTTCCGCGAGTACGTGATCACCCCGGGCCGCCCGGCCGTCTCCAGGCCCGCGTCACGCACCCGGGCCGCGGTCGCGGACAGGTCCACCAGGTCGTCACCACGTGCCTGCAGCAGCACCGCCGCCTCGGCGGTGTCCAGCGCGACTCCGTCGCGGGCACGCTTCAGCGCGCGCCGCATGCCGTTGGCAGTGGGGGTCGGCTCCTCGGGGCGGGACAGGCTCATGGTCATCTCCCGAGCATAGGTCGCTGCCCGGCACCCGGGGTCATGGCACTTGCTATGGCGTTGGCCACCCGGGGGGCGGCTCGATCGGGACGCGAGAACTCCGGCGGGCGGGTCGCGCTGCGCTTTACGCGGGGCCCAGCGCCGGTCACAGGAACCGCGCGTAGTCGTCCAGCACGCGCAGCACCTCGTCCTCGCCGGCCGGCGGCAGCTGGACCACGCACTCCTCGATGCCCAGCTCACCGAAGTGCGCGAGCTTGCCCTCGGTCGGGCGCACCGCCGACGGAACGATCCGCGGCCCGCCCGGCCCGCGGCCCGCCCCGTCCCACACCTCGCGCAGCCGCGGCAGCGCGTCCGCGAGGCCGCCGCCCCCGATCGGCATCCAGCCGTCCGCGTAGTCCGCGATGTGTCCGAACAGCTTCGGTCCCGCGGCCCCGCCGACCAGCGTCCGCAGCGGACCCACCGGCTTGGGATGGGCCTGGCTCGCCGCCACCGACGCGAACTCCCCCGCGTACGCCGTCGGCTCGGGCGCCCACAGTGCCCGCATCACCCGCATCCGGTCCCGTACGAGATCGCGCCGCCGCGCCCACTCCACCCCGTGGTCCGCCGCCTCCTCCACGTTCCAGCCGAAACCCACCCCGAGCGTGAACCGCCCGCCCGACAGGTGGTCGAGCGTGGCGATCTGCTTCGCCAGCACGATCGGATCGTGCTGCGCCACCAGCGTGATGGCGGTCCCCAGCGCGATCCGCCGGGTGACCGCCGCGGCGGCCGCGAGCGCGGTGAACGGGTCGAGCGTCCGCCCGTACTCGCGCGGCAGCGGCTCCCCCATCGGCGCCGGAGTGGTCCTGGCCACCGGAATGTGCGTGTGCTCCGGCAGGAACAGCCCGGCGAACCCGCGCTGCTCCAGCTCCTCGGCGAGGCGGACGGGGCCGATGGTCTCGTCGGTCAGGAAGATCGTGGTGTTGATCCGCACGGGCAACCTCCGGTTGAGGGTGGGGCGACAACGGGGTGGGGTGGCAACGGGGTGGAGTCGAACTTCGTTCAGGTCGTTCAGGTACGTGTGCGTTTGCATGCGATCCGGTCATCCGCCGGCCGCTCGCCGTTCCGGCCGCCGACGCTCCGGAGTAGAACACTTCGCTGCGGCACCTCCCACCCCTCTCGCCCAGGAGGCACGACGGATGGAACGACGCGAAGTTCTGAAGTTCACGGCGCTCGCGGGAGCCACCGGAGTGTTTACGCTGGCTCCTGTGAGCTTCGCCGGAGCCGAGCCGGCGGGTGCGCAGGACAGCGCCCCCGCGGCCGAGGAGACCCGTACCGTCACCGGACATCTGCCCACCGGTGTGGCGGACTTCGTCTACCTGCCCGTGAACGTGCCGCACGGCGTCCGTGAGATCGCCGTCTCCTACACCTACGACCGGCCGGCCGTGCCCGTCGGAACCGTCGGCAACGCCTGCGACATCGGCATCTTCGACCAGCACGGCACCGCGCTCGGCGGCAAGGGCTTCCGTGGCTGGTCCGGCGGCGCGCGCACCGCGTTCGCGATCAGCGCCGAGCAGGCCACGCCGGGGTATCTCGCGGGACCCGTCTCTCCCGGCACCTGGAACGTCGTCCTCGGGCCGTACACCGTCGCGCCACAGGGGCTGGACTACTCCGTCACCATCACCCTGCGCTACGGCCCGCGGGACACCACCCCGGCGCCCACCTACCCGCCGCAGCACGCCAAGGGGCGCGGCCGCGCCTGGTACCGCGGCGACTGCCATCTGCACACCGTCCACTCCGACGGGCAGCGCACCCCGGCCGAGGTCACCGCCGCCGCGCGCGCCGCCGGACTCGACTTCATCAACACCAGCGAACACAACACCACGTCCGCGCACTCCGCCTACGGACCGCTCGCCGGCGACGACCTGCTCGTCCTCACCGGCGAGGAGATCACCACCCGCAACGGCCACTACCTGGCCATCGGCACGGACCCCGGCGTCTGGTTCGACTGGCGCTACCGCGCCCGCGACGACGCGTACCCGCGGTTCGCGCGCAGGATCCGTGGCGCGGGCGGCCTGGTGGTGCCGGCCCATCCGTACGGGATCTTCCCCGCCAGCCAGTGGAAGTTCGGCTACGACCAGGCGGACGCCATCGAGGTCTGGAACGGCCCCTGGGGCCCCGACGACGAGCTCTCCCTCAACACCTGGGACAACCTCCTCACGGCGTCCACCCGCGGCGACGGTCACTGGATCCCCGCCATGGGCAACTCGGACGCCCACCGCGAGCCGAATGTCGTGGGCCTCCCCCAGACGGTCGTCCTCGCGGACGGCCTCGACCGTGACGCTCTGCTCGCGGGAATCCGCGCGGGGCGCAGCTGGCTGGCGGAGTCGTCCGGCGTGCAGCTCGCTTTCACGGCGACCGGGCCGCGGGGGGAGCATGCGGGGATCGGGGAGCGGTTGGTGGTGGGGGCGGAGGATGTGGTGACGGTGCGGCTGGAGGTGTCGGGGGTGAGGGGGGCGCCGGGGGCGCCGGGGGCGCCGGGGGCGCCGGACGGGGGCGGGGTGTTCGGGGCGCAGGTGCGGTTGATGACGGACGAGGGCCAGATGTTCGCCACGCAGCTTGCTCCCTCCGGGGTGGGTTCCGTCGAGTGGCGGACGACGGCGTCGCTGGCGGCGTACGTCCGGGCGGAGGTGCGGCATCCGGTTACTGACGGTGGGGCGAGTGGCCTTCCGGGCGCGGTTGCTGCGTTGACGAATCCGGTTTGGCTGGACGTTCGGTAGCGGGCGGGCCGGTTGGTGGGGGGTCGGGGGCCGGGTCCTCCGGGGCGGGGCTTCGAAATCGACTATTTACGGGCGTGGCCGCCCACAAATAGCTCGGCAGCATTTCGAAACCCCACCCCTGCGGCCCCGTCCCCCTCACGTCACAGCCTGGCTGCTGGTGCGGGCGGGAACACCGTCCCCGGGTCTGCGGGCGGGTGCCGACGCGCCTGCATCGGTGCCGGGATCGGGCGGGTGGGTGGGGAAAAGCCCGCCGCAGGCGCAACGGCGTCGCGCGCGCTGGCGTACCCGCACCCCCCGCTGGAGCAGGCGCGACCCGCGCTGGCTGGCGTACCCGCCCCCGCCTGGGGCGGGTTCTCAAACCGTCGATACGGATGCCGTGTCGCGGCCCGACCGCAACACCGTTCCGGGGACGGCGCCCGTGATCTCGTCGTCCCTGATCGTCTCGACCCCGTTCACCCGTACGGAGACGATGCCGATCGCCCGCGAGTCGAGCCGGGGGCTGTTGCCCGGGAGGTCGTGGACGAGGGTGGCGATGCCGGCGTCGATGCGGGCGGGGTCGAAGAGGACGAGGTCGGCGTAGTAGCCCTCGGTGATCCGGCCCCGGCCGCGGAGGCCGAAGAGCTGGGCGGGGTCGTCGGTGAGCATGCGGACGGCCTGTTCCAGCGGGACCAGGCGGCGGCCGCGGAGGCAGTCGCCGAGGAAGCGGGTGGTGTAGGGGGCGCCGCACATGCGGTCGAGGTGGGCGCCCGCGTCGGAGCCGCCGAGCAGGACGTCCTCGTGTTCCCAGGTGCGGGCGCGGAGGGCCCAGCTGTCCGGGTCGTTGTCGGTGGGCATCGGCCACAGGACGGTGCGCATGTCGTCGTTGGCGCAGATCTCGACGATGGTCTCGAACGCCTCCTGCCCGCGTTCTGCGGCGATGTCCTTGACGACGCGGCCGCTGACGCCGGCGTTGGCCTCGGTGTACGTGTCGCCGATGACGTAGCGGCCGAAGTTGGCGAGGCGGCGGAAGACGCCGGCTTCGGGGCTGTTGGCGCTGCGCAGCATTTCGGTGCGGACGGCGGGGTCGCGGAGTTTCGCGATGCGTTCCGGGATGGGGAGGTTGAGGATCTCGCCCCAGCCGGGAATGAGGTTGAGGGCGCAGAACGTGCCGAGGGACATGTTCATGGGGGTGAGGATCGGCATGGTGAGGGCGACGATGCGGCCGCCGGCCTTGCGGGCGCGTTCGGAGGCGGCGAGCTGGCGGGGGACGCGGGCCGGGACGGAGGCGTCGATGGTGAGGACGTTCCAGTTGAGGGGGCGTCCGGCGGCGGCGCTCATGTCGACGAAGAGGTCGATCTCCTCGTCGGCGAACTGGTCGAGGCAGCCGGCGACGATCGCCTCGATCTGGGTGCCCTCGTGTTCGCCGACGGCGCGGGACAGGGCGATGAGTTCGTCGCGGCCCGCGTGCCGGGAGGCGACGGGTCGGCCGTCGCCGTCGGAGTGGGTGGAGGACTGGGTGGTGGACAGTCCCCAGCCGCCGGCGGCCATGGATTCGTGGAAGAGCTGGAGCATCTGCTCCAGCTGCTGCTCGGTCGGCTGTCCGCCGACGGCGTCCGGGCCCATGACGTGCCGGCGGAGCGCGCAGTGGCCGACCATGAAGCCCGCGTTGACGGCGATGCGTCCTTCGAGGGCGTCGAGGTAGTCGCCGAAGGAGGACCAGGTCCAGTCGACGCCGTCCTCCAGGGCCTTGAGGGACATGCCCTCGACCTTGGACATCATGCGGCGCGTGTAGTCGGCGTCCTCGGGGCGGGCGGGGTTGAGCGGAGCGAGGGTGAAGCCGCAGTTGCCGCCCGCGATGGTGGTGACACCGTGGTTCATGGACGGGGTGGCGAAGGGGTCCCAGAACAGCTGGGCGTCGTAGTGGGTGTGGGGGTCGACGAAGCCGGGGGTCAGGACGAGGCCGGTGGCGTCCTCCTGGGTCCGGGCGGGCTCCGTGACGGTGCCGGGTTCGGCGATGGTGGCGATCTTGCCGCCGCGCAGACCGACGTCGGCGGTGTACGCGGGGGATCCCGTGCCGTCCACCACGGTGGCGCCCTTGATCAGGTGGTCAAGCATGGTCGATCTCACCTCTCCGGGTTGTGAAGTCGTGCGGGCGTGGTTGCGCCTCCGGTCCGGACAGGTCGGCAGACCGCTGCCGTATGACGCCCTGTCCCGGCCGGAGGCGCGGGGCGGCGGTCCGGGAAGACGCCGCCCCCGCTTCTACTGGCCCGCCGCCTGGCGGAACCGGGTGGTGCGGTGCACCGGGTCCGTGTCGATCTTCGGGATGACGTGCTCACCGATGAGCTTGATCGTGTTCATCGTGTCCTCGTACGAGATCCCGATCGGCAGCCCGAAGGAGAGCTGGTCGGCGCCGGCCTGCTCCCAGCGCTTGCACTGCGCGGTGACCTCGTCCGGGTCGCCGCAGATCATCAGCTCCTCGGCGATGAGGAGTTCGATGATCTCCTCGCTGTACTCGGGGAGCAGTTCCGGCCACTCGGGGATGCCCTCGGGCCGGGGGAAGGTGTCGTGGTAGCGGAAGACCAGCGACTGCAGCCGGTTGAGGCCGCCCTTGGCGGCGATCTCGACGGCCTTGGCGTGCGTCTCCGCGCAGATGGCGGTGGACGTCACCATGACGTTGTCGTTGACGAAGTCGCCGATCGGCTCGGCCTCCTGGATGCCGTTCTTGTACTGCTCCAGCACCCACTCCATGTCGGAGACCTTCTGGACGCTGAAGCCGAGTACTCCCAGGCCCTTCTTGGCGGCCATCGCGTACGAGGACGGCGATCCGGCGGCGTACCACATGGCCGGGTGCGACTTCCCGTACGGCTTGGGGAAGATCTTGCGCGGCGGCAGTGACCAGTGCTTCCCCTGGAAGCCGACGTACTCGTCCTGGAGCCACATCTTGGGGAACTCGGCGATGGTCTCTTCCCAGATCTCCTTGGTGTGGTTCATGTCGGTGATGCCCGGCATGAACCCCAGGATCTCGTGGCTGCCCGCCCCGCGCCCCGAGCCGAACTCGAACCGGCCCTCGGAGAGGTGGTCGAGCATCGCGACCTTCTCGGCGACCTTCACCGGGTGGTTGACGGGGGCGAGGGGGTTGAAGATGCCGGATCCGAGGTGGATGCGCTCGGTGGCGTGGGCGAGGTAGCCGAGGAAGACCTCGTTCGCCGACAGGTGCGAGTACTCCTCCAGGAAGTGGTGCTCGGAGGCCCAGGCGTACTTGAAGCCGGACTTGTCCGCCTGGATGACGTACTCGGTCTCCTCCAGCAGCACCTTGTGCTCCGCCTGGGGGTCGACCGCGGAGCGCGCGACAGGCACATATCCCTGTACAAAGAGCCCGAATTCCAAGGAGGTTCACCGTCCTAAAGTTTTCTGACACTCCGTCAGATACGAACGACTCTGGCACCGCCTCGGCGGAGCGTCAATAGCTGATGATGTGTCAGATTCAGCGACTAGAAGACCGAGACCCCGGCGAGCCAGCCGCCGTCGATCACGAACGGCTGCCCGGTGATGTACGACGAGTCATCGCTGGTCAGGAACAGTGCGAGCTTCGCCACCTCGACCGGCTGACCGATCCGGCCGAGCGGTACGAGCTTCCTGTAGAACTCGTCCAGCGCCGCCGAGGACTCCGCCGGGTCCGCCTCCGGATCGAGCTGGGAGGGGTTGGACATGGGGGTGTCGATGGCGCCGGGGCACATCGCGTTCACCCGGATCCCCTTGGGCGCGCCCTCCATCGCCGCCACCCGCGTCATCCCGACGATCGCGGCCTTCGTGGCGGCGTACGACGTCAGCAGCGCCATGCCGGTCAGCGCGGTGTACGAGGCGGTGTTGACGATGGTGCCGCCGCCGGCCGCCTCGATGGCGGGGATCGCCGCCCGCATGCCGAGGAACGCGCCCACCTGGTTGACCTGCACCACCAGCTGGTACTCCTCCAGCGGGGTGCTCGCCAGCTCGTTGAAGCGCAGGATGCCCGCGTTGTTGACCAGCCCGTCGAGCCGGCCGAAGGCCTCCGTCGTAGCGGCGACGGCCGCCGCCCAGTCCTCCTCGCGGCTCACGTCCAGATGGACGTAGCGCGCGCTGTCCCCTATCTCCTTGGCCAGCGCCTCGCCCTGCTCGTCGAGCACGTCCGCGAGGACGACGTTCGCCCCCTCGGCGGCGAACAGCCGCGCCTCCTGCTCGCCCTGCCCGCGCGACGCGCCGGTGATCAGCACCACGCGCCCGTCCAGCTTGCCCATGTCTCTCCCTCGGTCGCTCACGTTGTTCGGCCGGTCGTGCCGTTCAGTCGTTGAGGAGCGGGGCGACGTCCGTACCGAACGCCTCCATCTGCTCGATCAGCTCGTCCCGGCTGCGGCTCCGGAACCGCACCTGGATCTGGCCCACACCCATCGCGCGGTACTCGCGCAGACTCTCGGCGAGCGCGTCCGGCTTGCCGTGCAGCGTGCGCCGCCCGACGTTCCAGGTGGGCTCGCCGATGTGCAGCGGCTCGGCGATCGCGCCGATCTCGATCGGCTCCTCGATGCCGGCCCGCTCCCGCAGTTCCCTGAGCTTCGCGATCTGCTCAGGGATCCGGTCCCGGGGGTCGCCCTGCGGCAGCCATCCGTCGGCCTTCACCGCAGCCCTGCGAACGGCGGCGGGCGACGATCCGCCCACCCAGACCGGAACGTGCTCCTGGGCCGGCCGGGGCCGCTGCCCGAGGCCGCCGAAATCGAAGAGCTCCCCGTGGTGCTCGGGGAACTCCTCGGGCCCCAGCGCCGCCTTCAGCGCGTCGATGGTCTCGTCGAGAACGGGCCCCCGCCGCGCGAAGTCCGCACCCACCGCGTCGAACTCCTCCTGCACGTGACCGGCCCCGACCCCGAGGATCAGCCGGCCCCCGCTGAGATGGTCGAGGGTCGCGTACTGCTTGGCGGTGATCAGCGGATGGCGCAGCCCGACGACGGCGACATGGCTCATCAGCCGGACGCGGGTGGTGACCCCCGCGAGGAAGGAGAGGGTGGCGACCGGGTCGTACCAGATGGTGCTCATGGGCCCGGCGAGGCGGTGGGGGATGGCCACGTGGTCACAGCTCGCGATGTAGAAGAAGCCGGCGCGGTCGGCGGTGCGGGCTATCGCGGCGAGGTCCCCCGGGGTGGCGTCCGCCTCCCAGGGCTCGGCATAGATGGTGCTCTGCGACTGGATGGGGAGTTGCATCCCGTACACCAGCCGCCCCTCGGGCAGGATCCGCACCATGGGAACTCCCTCTTATCTGACGGACCGTCAAGTATTACGACGGGGTCCATCGTGATAGCTGACGACCCATCAGACAAGGGGTGCGACCGGGTTCAGCGCCGCGGGGGTCAGGCCGTGGCCTGACCCCCGCGGGGGTCAGGCCACGGCCGGTGCTACGCTCCCGGCCCGGCCCACAGGCCGTCGTCCGTGAGCCCCAGCAGGGAAATGGCGTTGCCGCGGACGATGCGGTCGACGACGTCCGGGGCCAGGTGCCCCATCTGCGCCTCGCCGACCTCCTTCGACTTGGGCCACGTCGAGTCGGAGTGCGGGTAGTCCGTCTCGTAGAGCACGTTGGCCACGCCGATGGCGTCGAGGTTCTTCAGGCCGAAGGCGTCGTCGAAGAAGCAGCCGTAGACATGCTCGGCGAAGAGCTCGGACGGCGGCCGGAACACCTTGTCCGCCACCCCGCCCCAGGCCCGGTTCTCCTCCCAGACGACGTTCGCGCGCTCCAGGATGTACGGGATCCAGCCGATCTGGCCCTCCGCGTACATGATCTTGAGGTTCGGGAAGCGCTCGAACTTGCCCGACATCAGCCAGTCGACCATCGAGAAGCAGCAGTTGGCGAAGGTGATCGTCGAACCGACCGCGGGCGGCGCGTCCGCCGAGGTGGAGGGCATCTTGCTGGACGAGCCGATGTGCATCGCGATGACGGTGCCGGTCTCGTCGCAGGCCCGCAGGAACGGGTCCCACTCGTCGGTGTGGATGGAGGGCAGCCCCAGGTGCGGCGGGATCTCCGAGAAGCAGACGGCCCGCACCCCGCGCGCCGCGTTCCTGCGCACCTCGGCCGCCGCCAGCTCCGCGTCCCAGAGCGGGACGAGGGTGAGCGGTATGAGGCGCCCGTGCGCCTCGGGGCCGCACCACTCCTCCACCATCCAGTCGTTGTACGCCCGCACTCCGAGCAGCCCGAGCTCCCGGTCCTTGGCCTCGGTGAACGTCTGGCCGCAGAACCGCGGGAAGGTCGGGAAGCAGAGCGCGGACTGGACGTGGTTGACGTCCATGTCGGCCAGCCGCTCGGGCACGCTGAAGGAACCGGGACGCATCTGCTCGTAGGTGATCACCTCGAGCTTGATCTCGTCGCGGGAGTACCCGACGGCGGTGTCGAGGCGGGTCAGCGGGCGGTGCAGATCCTCGTAGATCCACCAGTCGCCGATCGGTCCGTCGTCACCCGGCTGCCCCATGACGGGGGCGAACTTGCCCCCCATGAAGGTCATTTCCTTCAGGGGGGCGCGGACCACGCGCGGGCCGATGTCGTGGTACTTGGACGGGAGCCGGTCCCGCCAGACGTTGGGGGGCTCAACCGTGTGGTCGTCCACCGAGATGATCTTCGGGAAGGTCTCCATGGCCACCACGGTAGCGCCCATCTGACGATCCGTCAGCTACGTGAACGGCCTTCTGTTCCCGGCCCACCCGCGCGCTACAGAGAAACGTGCGTCGGCAGCAGAATCCGCCACACCGCGTCCTCGACCCCGTGCACCGCCGCGATCCACCCCACGTTCTCCTCCTCCGTCCCCAGCCGCACCGCCTGCGCCAGCTCCGCCACCACGTCCGCCAGATCCCCGTGCCCCATCGCCGGCTCCAGCCGGCCGCCCGCCGGACCGTCGTCCAGGTAGCGCTGGTAGCCCGGCGCGGTGCGCAGGACGCCCACCGGGCGCCAGCTCTCGGCCAGGCTCCACACCGGCTCACCGCCGACGAGGGTGCCGTCCGCCTCCACCACCTGCGTACGGGACCGGTCCACCGCCAGCGCGGTCCAGCCGTCGCCGCCCGTCAGTACCGCGGCCGGCGCGCAGCGCTCGACGCAGCGGGCCACCGCCGACGTCACGCCCGGCGCGGGCAGCACGAGCGGCACCGCCGTCATCCCCGCGTAGAGGCAGCCGAAGAACGCCCCCGCGAGATCGGCCCCTTCGGGGTAGGCGAGCAGGACCCGGCTGCCGGGCGGCAGCAACTGCCCGAGGCGGGCGGCCACCGCCCGTGCCCGGCGGTCCAACTCCCGGTAGCTGCAACCGGCGGTGCCCGCCGTGGCGCCGTCGGGGAACGGCAGCGCCGGCACCGACTGCGGTGCCCACGCGGCCCGTCGCCGCAACCACGGTCCGGGCAGGCGGTCGACGGCCGCCAGGCCCCTGGCTCCGCTCCGGGGGCGAGATCCGGACCCCGGACCATGGCCGGAACCCGACCCTGACCCCGAACCCGGTCCTGAACCGCTTCCCGAACCGGATCCGGTCCCGGAACCGGATCCGGAGCCGCCTCTTGTCACCGCCACCGGTACGCATTGTGAACACATGACTGACCTCTCACCTCCCTCGCACCAGGAAACACACCGGCACCACCGAAATTCACACAGCACAAGCCGCGGGCAGACACAGACGGAACCTCAAATTCAGCACAACTTTCCCCGTAACGCCGGGTCGGGCCCTAGCACGGGGTGACCCCGGCCCTCCGACACGGCAAACTGGCACGGGACGGGGGGCTGAGCGATCGGCCCCACCCGTCATGCGGACACTGTTCCGGTACGCGATGAACGATAGATATACGCGCGTCGTGCCGATTGACACCGCATCGGCCGGCACGCCTCAGGGGGCAGCATGGACAGCGCGACAGGGCCCGGCCGGGGACTGCGGTTCGCAGTTCTCGGTCCGGTACGGGCATGGCGCGACGACCAGCCGATCGTCACCGGTTCCCCGCAGCAGCGCGCGCTCCTGGCCGCGTTGCTGCTGCGCGGCGGCCGGACCGCGACCGCATCCGAACTCCTCGACGCCCTGTGGGGCGAGACCGCACCGACCACCGCGCTGGCCGCACTGCGCTCGTACGCTTTCCGGCTGCGCAAGGCGCTCGGCGCCGACGCGCTCGTCACCGAATCCGGTGGCTACGCACTGCACGTGGCGCCCGACGGGCTGGACTTCGCCGCGGCGGAGCGGCTCGCCGCCGAGGCCGAGAAGGCCCGGGGCGCGGGCGACCCGGTGCGGGCCCGCGAGTTGCTCGCGACGGCGCTGGCCATGTGGAACGGCGAGCCGTTGGCCGGGCTGCCGGGCCCGTACGCGGAGGCCCAGCGCAACCGGCTGGAGGAGTGGCGGCTCACCGTCACCGAGACCCGCCTGGAACTGGACCTGGAGCTGGCCGCGCACGCCGAGGCCGTCTCCGAACTGACCGCGCTCTCCGCCGAGCAGCCGCTGCGCGAACGGCTGCGCTGCCTGCTGATGCTCGCGCTCTACCGCAGCGGGCGGCAGGCCGAGGCGCTCGGTGTGTACGCGGACACCCGCCGGCTGCTCGCCGACGAGCTGGGCGTCGACCCCTGCGCCGAGCTCAGCGAACTCCACCAGCGGATCCTGGAGGCCGATCCGGGCCTGGCCGCCCCCGCCGGGCCCGGCGCGCACACCGCCGAGGTGGTCCGGCCGGCCCAGCTCCCCGCGACCGTCTCCGACTTCACCGGCCGCGCCGCCTTCGTCCGGGAGCTCGGCGCCCAGCTCACCGAGGCCGACAAGGGCGTCATGGCCGTCTCCGCGCTGGCCGGCATCGGCGGCGTCGGCAAGACCACCCTCGCCGTCCATGTCGCCCACGCCGCCCGCGAGGCCTTCCCCGACGGGCAGCTCTACGTCGATCTGCAGGGCACCGACGCCAGGCCCGCGGAACCCGAAGCCGTCCTCGGCTCGTTCCTGCGGGCGCTGGGCCTGTCCGACAACGCGATCCCCGATTCGCTCGCGGACCGCGCCGCGCTCTACCGCTCCACCCTCGACGGCCGCCGGGTGCTGGCGCTGCTCGACAACGCGCACGACGCCGCCCAGGTCCGGCCGCTGCTGCCCGGTACGCCCGGCTGCGCCGCGCTGATCACCAGCCGGGTCCGGATGGTCGACCTCGCGGGCGCCCACCTCGTCGACCTGGACGTGATGAGCCCCGAGGAGGCGCTGCAGCTCTTCACCCGGATCGTCGGCGAGGAGCGTGTCACCAGCGAGCGCCAGTCCGCCCTCGACGTCGTCGCCGCCTGCGGTTTCCTGCCGCTCGCCATCCGCATCGCCGCCTCCCGGCTGGCCGCGCGCCGCACCTGGACCGTCGCCGTCCTGGCCCGCAAGCTCGCCGACCAGCGCCGCCGCCTCGACGAACTGCGCGCCGGCGACCTGGCCGTCAAGGCCACCTTCGAACTCGGCTACGGCCAGCTCGAGCCGCTCCAGGCCCGCGCGTTCCGCCTGCTGTCGCTGCCCGACGGCCCGGACATCTCGCTGGACGCGGCCGCCGCCGTCCTGGACATGGACCCGTACTCGACCGAGGAACTGCTCGAAGCCCTCGTCGACATCAGCCTCATCGAGTCCGCCGCCCCGGCCCGCTACCGCTTCCACGACCTGCTGCGGCTCTACGCCCGCGAGTGCGCCGACCGCGACGAGACCGACGAGGCCCGCTGCCGCGCGCTGTCCCGGCTGCTCGACTTCTACCTCTCCTCCGCCGCGTGCGCGTACGAGCTGGAGAACCCCGGCGACCGCGTCCTGGACCACCTCGCCCCCACCGAAAGGACCGGCCTGGCCTTCGGCACCCGCGAAGAGGCCCTGGAATGGCTCTTCTCCGAGGCCCAGGGCCTGCTCGCCGCCGTGCAGCAGACCGCGGGAGGCGGCTGCGAGGGCCCGATGCGGCGGGCGGTCGACCTGCTGTGGGCGGCCCAGGACCTGATGGAGTCGGGCGTGTACGCCCGGCAGTACGAGCAGGGTGTGCGGGCCCTCATCACCACGGCCGGCGACTGCGCGGAACCGCTCGTGGAAGGACGCGCTCGCGTGCTCCTCGGCCAACTCCACCGGCTCTTCGGGCAGTTCGCGGGGGCGGACAACGAGGCCCAGCGCTCCCTGATCCTGGGCCTCGCCTCCGAGGACCCGCTGACCTGCAGCTACGCGCCCAACCTGCGCGGCAGTGTCGCCCTGCAGGCGCTTCGGTTCGCCGAGTGCGCCGAGTACCACATGAACGCCCTGGAGGCGTTCCGCGAGGACGGCAACCGGCACGGAGAGGCCGCCGCGCTCAGCAACCTCTCCCGCGCCCAGCTGGAACTGGGCGAAACGGAGGCGGCCGTCTCCACCGCCGAGCAGGCCGTCTCGATCTACCGTCAACTGGGCGTCGGCTTCCGGCTCGGCAACGGCCTCTACGCCATGGCCATCGCCCTCACCGCGACCCGCCGCCTCAACGAGGCATCGGCCTGCCTGACCGAGGGCCTGGGCATCTTCCGCGAAGCGCGGCAGCGGTTCTGGGAAGGCATGACGCTCTTCCGGCTCTCCAAGGTGCACCTGGCGGACGGCCAGTGGCGCCAGTCCGCGTCCCACGCCGAGCAGGCCCTCGTCATCCTCCGCGAGGTCGGCGGCGAATGGCGCACCGCGAACGCCCTGACCGTACTCGGCCGGGCCCTCGCCGGATTCGGGCAGACCGTACGCGCCCGCGCGTGCTGGCACGACGCCCTGAGCATCTTCACCGCGCTCGGTTCCCCGGAGGCGGACGAGGTGCGCCGGCTCATCGACGACCGATCGTCCCCCGCCGTCGCCATATAATCGCAGGTCACCCCGAGCAACGCGCTCGTTTATCTGTTGATTATCTCGGGATGCCAGGATTCCATTCATTGCACGAGCTACCCACCTGGTGGCGCACGGGGGTCGCCACCGGGTGGGTGCAACACAGGACCGACAAAACCTGGGGAGTCCATATGACCACCGAGACGCCAAAGCCAAAGAACGACGGCGGCACCGTCAAGCCGGACAACTGGCACAGCGACAGCACCACGGAGCCCATCCCCGACGTACTGCTCGCCGACGGCGGCACCGAGACCAAGCCCGACAACTGGCACAGCGACTCGGAGCCCCTCAAGTAGGAGGCCACCCAACAGGCCCCGCCCGCTCGGGGGAGCGCCAGGGGTGACCGGGGGGAAGCACGGGGGAACGCTCAGGAGCTCGGGGGAGCTCACGAGCGAACGGGCTCGGGGGAGCCCACGGTCCGGGGGACCGCACGGGGGAAGCTCAGGGGTTCGGGGGAACCCAGGAGTGCACGGGGCTCGGGGGAGCCCACAGGTGAACGGGTCCGGGGGGACCCGGCACGAATCCAGAGTCCGGGGGGACTCAGCGGAACGCACGGGACCGCACAGGGGGAACGCGAGAGACCGACCATGGCGTGGAGGGGGCGCCGTGGCCGGTCTCTCTTCCTGCGCGGGAACGGTCGGCGTCCGATGCCCGCCAGCGCTGGGCGCCGGTGGCGGGCAGGCTGGGGGCATGGTCGATGCCTTCGAGGGACTCATGGAACGGTTCGTCCTGGCCGGGGCCGGGTTCGAACGGGTGCTGCGGGCGGTGCGGGCCGAGCAGTGGGCGTGGCCGACTCCGTGCACGGAGTGGGACGTGCGCCTCCTGACCAACCACATGACGCGGGGCAACCTCGGCTACGTGGGCCTGCTGCACGGTGCCACCGGCGCGGACTTCCTCCGCCTGCGGGACACCGACGCTCTCGGCGCCGAACCGCTCGGCGCGTACACCCGGTCCGTCCAGCAGTGCGCCGCCGCCTTCGCCCGCCCGGGCGCGCTGCGGCAGGTCCTCGACTACCCCTTGGGCCGGGTGACCGGAGCCCAGGCCCTCGCCGTGCGGACCACGGACAGCGTCATCCACACCTGGGACCTCGCCCGGGCCACCGGCGCCGACGAGAACCTGGACACCGGCCTGGTCGCCTGGATCGACGATCACCTCGAGGAGATCTACGCCGACCTGGCCGAATCCCCCACCGCCCCCGAATCAACCCACCGCTTCTTCGCGGCGCCCGGGGAGAACCTCCCGCCGGAAGCGTCCCGGCAGCTCCGGCTCCTGAACCGCATGGGCCGGAATCCGGAGCGCCGGGTCTGAGGTCAGAGAGATGGGAGTGAGGCAGCACGAACTGGGGTCCGCTAGCGCGTACGGATCTCACACCACACCCCCTTACCGCCCACCCCGCCGAGACCGACCGGCCCACCCGGCTCGGTGCCCCACCGGTCGGCGACAGCGTCGACGAGGACGAGCCCCCGCCGGTGCTCGGCGGAGGCACGGGTGCCGCGACGCAGTAACGGGCCGGCCGGGGAAGCGTCGTACACGTGGATCCGGATACAGATGTTCCGAACGTCCAGCCACAGCAGAGACCCGGTGCAGGGCGCGTGCTGAAGCGAGTTGGTCCCCAGCTCGCTCACACAGAGTTGGGCCGCGTCGAGGATGTGCGCGAGGTCGAGCGACCGCAGCACGCTGGCGATGAACTCGCGGGCGATCTTCGGTGACGTATCCAGTGGTGGGCTGAACATCGTGTACGAGTGCGGAACGCCGCGGCCGTCCGGCGGCCACACGGGGGCGCCCTTGGTTGTGCCCATGGGTGATCTCCCTGGGCAGCGTGAGGAGTTGTTCCGCGCCGCACCAACGCACGGTGGCAACGCCCTCTGCGATCGGCCGTTCACAGAAGGTGCACTTCGCCTTGTGGGCAGCGCAAAATAGGGTGCGGGTGGCGTAGGCCGCCCGCACCTTTGAGTGAGCAAGGCGATACATACAGTAGGCCGAAAGCTTTCGGCGGAGCAACCTTTCGGCGGAAGCTTGCCCCGATCGGGGAGATCGGCCATCCTGGGCCTCAAACACGGTTCAACTCGGCCCGAGAAAAGGGAACATGCCTACGAGGACCAGCCCCACAGCACGGCAAGAGCGGCTGGGATACGAGCTGCGAAGGCTTCGCGATGAAGCCGGCATGACGGCTCGAGAGGCGGCAGCGCTACTCGATGTGAACCCGATTCAGATGAGCCAGATAGAGTCCGGCCGCAGTGGGCTCAGCGAGGTGAGGTTGCGACGACTCGCCGGCTTCTACGGGTGCGGCGACCCCACGCTGATCGACGCCCTGGTGAAGATGGCCGTCGAACGCCACCGAGGCTGGTGGGAGGATTTCCGGGGGATCCTGCCTCCTGCTTTCCATGACCTGGCTGAATTCGAGCACTGGGCAACGTATTTGCGCTCCCTTGAGATTCCGCACATCCCCGGACTGCTGCAGACCGAGGATTACGCGCGAGCAGTCTTCTCCTACGTCCGACCAGAGCTCTCACCCGAGGACGTCGATGCCCGTGTAGCGCATCGCATGGGACGGAGGGTGGCACTCGACAAGGACGATCCACCCGAGTTCTCGCCAGTCATTCACGAAGCCGCACTGCGGATCATGGTCGGAACTCGTAAGACTGCCAACGCGCAGTTGCTGTATCTCCTGGACCTATCGGAACATCCAGGGGTGACTGTGCGCATCATCCCCTTCAGTCTCGAAGGGTTCGGAGGTGCTGGGAACTCGATGTACTACGTGGGAAGCCCGGTCGCAAAGCTCGACACCGTGCTGATGAACGGAGCAAGTGGCTCGGCCGTGAACACCGAACCGCAACTGTGGAAGTACCGGTCGATCCTTGACAAAGCCCAGGAATCGGCGCTCGGTCCGGCTGAGTCGCGGGACATGATCCACCGGATCGCCGAAGAACTCTGAGAGGCAAGCCCATGCCAACTACCCTCCATTGGCAGAAGTCGTCCTACTCGTCCAACATGGACGGCGATCACTGCGTCGAACTAGCAAAGACCGGCTCAGCCGCCCACCTCCGTGAAAGCGACGCCCCCGGCGTCGTCCTCACCACCACCCCCGCCCTGCTCGCGTCGTTCATAGCCAGCGTCAAGGCTGGAACGTACGACCGGCTCACAGGCTGAGGCCAGAGCGCGGGGCCGGAGCGGCAGCACCGGGGGCCGGTGGGGCGGAGGTGCATCCCGGCCTGGCGGGTTGGCTCCCGCTACCGCAGGCCCGATGCGATCGATACCACTGCTCGGCATCACCTCGCGCACCGCGAGGGAGCCCTACTGGCTCCGCTGGCCCAGGATGCAGAACTCGTTGCCCTCGGGGTCCGCCAGGACGACCCATGCCTGCTCGCCCTGGCCGATGTCGACGCGCTGGGCGCCGTGCGCCTCCAGGCGGGCCACCTCGGCGGCCTGGTCGTCGGGCCGGAAGTCGAGGTGCAGTCGGCTCTTGGACTGCTTGAGCTCATCGATCCGGACGAAGTCCAGTCCGGGCAGGCGATCCGGTGCCGGGCGGATCTCGAACTCGTCGTCGGAGGAGTGGACGACAACCCAGCCGAGGGCGTCGGCCCACCACTGTCCCAGGGCCGCCGGGTCCAGCGAGTGAACGATTACCTGTTCCCATTCCAAGGTCATCCGAAGAGCTTAGACCTGCGAGGTCTTCGAGGAACAGGCACTTTTTCCTGGCTACGCGGGCGGCGTCCGCCCCGCCCCCCGCAGCTCCGCCTTCACCACCTTGCCGCTCGCGTTGCGCGGCAGTTCCGTCAGGAAGGTCACCTCCCTCGGGACCTTGTAGTTGGCCATTTCGCGGCGGGACCAGGCGATGAGGTCGTCGGCGGAGAGGGTGGAGCCGGGGCGGCGGATGACGTAGGCCTTGCCCACCTCGCCGAGGCGGGGGTCGGGGATGCCGATGACGGCGGCGTCCGTGACGTCGGAGTGGTGGCGCAGGGCCTGTTCTATCTCGGCGGGGTAGGCGTTGAAGCCGCCGACGATGAACATGTCCTTGATGCGGTCGGTGATGCGCAGGTTGCCGTCGGCGTCCATGACGCCGACGTCGCCGGTGTGCAGCCAGCCGTCGGCGTCGATCGCGCGGTCGGTCTCGTCGGGGTCCTCGAAATAGCCGCGCATGACGTGGTAGCCGCGGACCAGGACCTCGCCGGGTTCGCCCGGCCCCGCGGACAGGACGCGTACCTCGGTGTCGGGGATGGCACGGCCCGACGTGGAGGCGATGACTTCGGCGGGGTCGCCCTGGCGGCACATCGTGACCGTTCCGCTGGCCTCGGTGAGGCCGTACGCCGTCAGGACGGTGGCGATCTTCAGCTCGGAGCGCAGCCGTTCGACGAGTTCGAGCGGGACGACGGCGGCGCCGGTGACGACGAGGCGCAGCGCGCTCAGGTCGTGCTGGGCGCGGGCCGGGTGGTCGAGGATCGACTGGTGGAGGGTGGGCGGCCCGGGGAGGACGCTGATGCGTTCGGCGGCGATGTTGGCGAGCGCGGTGTCGACGTTGAAGACGGGCTGGGGCACCATCGTGGCGCCGCGCATGAGGCAGGCGATGATGCCCGCCTTGTAGCCGAAGGTGTGGAAGAACGGGTTGATGATCAGGTAGCGGTCGCCCTCGGTCAGGCCGGCCAGTTCGCTCCAGACGCTGTAGACGCGCAGCGTCTGGGCGTGGCTGATGACCGCGCCCTTGGGGTGGCCCGTGGTCCCGGAGGTGAACGTGATGTCCGAGGGGTCGTCGGGGCGCAGCGAGTCCGCCCGGCGGCGTACCGCCTCGCGGGAGACCGTCTCGCCGCCCGCCAGGAAGTCCCGCCAGGTGCGGTACCCCTCGGGAGCGGTGTCGGAGAGCACGACGACCTCGCGCAGGTGCGGCAGTTCGGCGTCGGCGCGGCGCAGCGAGGCCACGTAGGACGTGCCGAGGAAGGTGCCGGTGACGAAGAGCAGTTTGGCGCGGGTCCGTTCCAGGACATAGGCCGCCTCGGTGCCCTTGAAGCGGGTGTTGAGGGGGACGAGGACACCGCCCGCGGACACGGCGCCGAGCGCCGCGACGATCCAGTCGAGCGTGTTGGGCGCCCAGATGGCGACCCGGTCGCCGGCCTCGACGCCGGCCGCGATCGTGGCGGCGGCGGCCCGCTCGACGCGCTCGCCCAGCTCCGCGTAGCTGATGCGGGTCCGGCCGTCGACGACGGCCTCGTGGTCGCCGTACTGTCGTACCGCCGCTCGTACCAGCCCCGGGATGCTGCCCCAGTCCAGGTCACCGCGCATGATGCTCCCCTCAACGGGCTTACCGACTGTCTGACCACCGCTACCGGAAATCCCGGGTCACCTCTGGCCCACCACTACCTGACTACCCGTCAGATTAGCGGTACCCTGACTGGCTGTCAGCAGTGATGACCATGCCGGGAGGTGTCCGTGAGCGGTGCCCTGAAGGACGCGACAGCGATCGTGGGAATAGGCCAGACCCCGTTCGCCAAGAACCTTGTGGAGTCCGAACGCACCCTGGCCTGCCGCGCGATCATCGCCGCACTCGACGACGCCGGGATAGCACCCGCCGAGGTCGACGGCTTCGCCTCCTACACGATGGAGGAGACCGACGAGGTCGAGGTGGCGAAGTCCATCGGCGCCGGGGACGTCACCTTCTTCTCCAAGGTCGGGTACGGCGGCGGCGGCTCCTGCGCTACCGTGGCGCACCTCGCGGCGGCCGTCGCCACCGGTCAGGCGACCGTCGGCGTGGCCTGGCGGTCCCGCAAACGCGGCAGCGGCAAGCGCCCCTGGACCAACACCGCGGTCCAGCTCCCCACCCCCGGCCAGTGGACCCGCCCCTTCGGGCTGCTGCGCCCCGCCGACGAGATCGGGCTGCTCGCCCGCCGCTACATGCACGAGTTCGGCGCGACCCGCGACCATCTGTTCAACGTCGCCCTCGCCTGCCGCAACCGCGCCAACCAGAACCCCGCCGCGATGATGTACGAGCGCCCGCTGACCCGCGAGATGTACATGACGTCCCGCTGGATCAGTGAACCGCTCTGCCTCTTCGACAACTGCCTGGAGACCGACGGGGCGCTGGCCTGCGTCGTCGTCAGCGCCGAGCGCGCCCGCGACTGCCGCCGCAAGCCCGTCTATGTGCACTCCGCCGCCCAGGGCCTGCCCGCCCAGCACCACGGCATGGTCAACTACTGGAACGACGACCCGCTGACCGGTCCGTCCTGGGCCACCGCACGCCATCTGTGGAAGAACTCCGACCTCACCCCCGAGGACGTGGACGTCGCCCAGATCTACGACGCGTTCACCCCGCTCATCCCGCTCTCCCTGGAGGGCTACGGCTTCTGCGGACGCGGCGAGGGCGCCGCGTTCACCGAGGGCGGCGCCCTGGAGATCGGCGGCCGGCTCCCCATCAACACGGGCGGCGGCGGTCTCAGCGAGGCATACGTCCATGGCTTCAACCTCATCAACGAGGGCGTCAAGCAACTGCGCGGCGACTCCACCGCCCAGGTCCCCGACGCCGCGACCTGCCTGGTCACGGCGGGCGAGGGCGTACCGACATCCGCGCTGCTGCTGCGAAGCTGAGGAGCTGACCGCCATGACCGCCCTGCCCACCGAACCCGCCCGGTCCGCCGAGCCCGCCCCCGCCACGACCGGCGACGGACTGCTGCTGCCCGTACCCGACGACGACGGCGCGCCCTTCTGGGAGTACGCGCGCCGCGGCGAGCTGCGCGTCCAGGCGTGCGCCGCCTGCGGCGTCCTGCGCTTCCCGCCGCGCCCCTGCTGCCCGCACTGCCAGTCCTTCGACAGCGAGTGGCGGCGGATGAGCGGCCGCGGCCGCATCTGGTCGTACGTCTTCCCGCATCCGCCGCTGCTGCCCGCCTACGCCGAACAGGCGCCGTACAACGCCATCGTCGTGGAGCTGCTGGACGCCCCGCGGATCCGCCTGGTCGGCAACCTCGTCACGTCGGCCGACGCCCCGCTCGACTCCGTCGATCCGTCGAGACTCCGCATCGGCGCCGGGGTGAAGGTCGCCTTCCACGCGATGGCGGACGGCGTCACCGTGCCGCGCTGGCTGCTGGAGCGGCCGTGAGCGTCACCTGTACGTCGAAGGACGGCGTCGCCGTCGTCACCCTGGACCGCCCGCGGCGCCACAACGCGATCGACCTCGACACCGTCACCGAACTCACCGCCCTGTGGCGGGAGTTCCGGATGACCGACGACGTCCGCGCCATCGTCCTCACCGGCGCCGGCGACAAGGCCTTCTGCACCGGGATCGACCGCTCCGTCGACGTCCCGCAGCCGCCGTCCCCGTACTCCATCGACGATCCGCTGCTGCGCCTCGGCCCCAAGTCCAACGACCTGTGGAAGCCGGTCGTCGCGGCCGTCAACGGCATGGCCTGCGGCGGCGCGTTCTACCTCCTCGGCGAGGCCGAGTTCGTCATCGCCGCCGAGCACGCCACCTTCTTCGACCCGCACACGACGTACGGCATGGTCAGCGCCTACGAGTCCGTCCTCATGGCGCAGCGCATGCCGTACGGCGAGGTGATGCGGATGTCGCTGATGGGCACCGCGGAGCGGATCGGCGCGCGACGGGCCTACGAGACCGGTCTCGTGTCGGAGGTCGTCCCGGCGGACGAGCTGCTCGACGCGGCCCTGCGCGCCGCCGCCGTCATCGCCTCCTACCCGACGGAGGCGGTCCAGGGCACGGTCCGCGCCGTCTGGTCCGCCCGCGAGGCGGCCCGCGCGCACGCGCTGGCGCAGGCCCCGCACCTCATCGCGCTCGGGAACCTGCCGCCGGAACGTCAGGCGGGGCTGTTCACGTCGCGCAGCGGGGAGTTCCGGGTGCGCTGACCGTCACGGACCCAGCAGCTCAGCTGCGGTTGGCGCTCGCGACGGCGCAGTCGGTCCATTCCCCGCTCGCGACGCCCGAGTCCAGCGTCCCGGTGACGTCGACCGTCTTCGCCGAGCGGGCCTTCACCAGGGTGCGGGCCAGGGTGGAGCTGCCGATCTGCACGCCCTGGGCGTTCTTCAGCCGCACCACGGCGGTGAAGTAGTACGACTTGGCGCCCCGGCCGTTGTCGATCCGCAGCTGGGACGTGGGCCGCGCGGCGCCGGAGCTGTGGCACTGCACGACGGACACCTGGTCGATCGCGGCCGGCAGCGCCGTCGGACCGGCCGAACCGGAGGACGTCGGTGAGCTGGTGCTCCGGCGGTAGGTGCTGGTGGACTGCGGTCGAGGGCTGTACGTCGAGGAATCGGAAGTGGAACCCGAACTGGAGCCGGAAGTGGAGCCCGCGCTGGAGCTGGAGCCGGAATTCGAGCTCGACGAACTGCTGCCGCTGTGACTGCTGCTGCAACCGCCCCCCTTGCTGTGACTCTTGCTTTTGCTCTTGCTCCCGCTGAAACCGGTGAGCGAAAGAACGACGACGGCGAGTACCGCGACAAGGCGCAGTTGGCGGAGCTGCAAGGCTGACCATCCCCAGTGGTTGGCAGGAGCGCGTCAGGCTAGCAGCCTCATCGCCCCGCCCGGAGCGCCGCGATCCGCGGCGCCCGGCTCTTCGGCGAATCCAGACTGAAGCTGCGGGCGTCGCCCAACTGATCCCGGACGAACGCCTCCGCCGACGCGACGGCCGCCCGCAGTTCCGCGTCCGGCGCCACCCACGTCTGCCGGACGATCTCCTGCGCCGCCGTGTCGAACTCCCACAGCCCGACCAGCCGCCCCCGGTCCACGATCATGTGCGCGGGCGAGTCCGACAGGGCGCCCAGCGCCTTCGGTCCGGTGAGCTCCGGGCGCTGCGCGTCCGCCGGATCGAGCAGCCGCCCGAAGTCGCGGTGCAGCAGATGGATCCCGTCGATGCCCGCGACCAGCGCGTACGAGGGCTCCTCCGGCGCGGTGAACCGCGCGTACTCCGCCGCCGTCGCCTCCGTCCACAGCAGATCCGTACCGTCGACGGGCCGCAGACCGAGCCCGGCCACCGCGGCCTTGGCGGCGGTCGCCGTGAAACCGGAGAACCACCGGAAGTGCACCATCGACGCCGGCCCGGCCCACCCGAAGTAACGCCGGGCCAGCTCGGCCCGCGCCGACTCCGCCGTCCACTCCCCCAGGTCCAGGCCCCACGCCACATACCCGTACCGCTGCTGGTCCAGCCGCCCGTTCACGGGCACCCGGCGGATCGCACCGCGGGCCTGCAGCAGCCCGAGCGCCAGCGGCAGCGTCGTCGCCGTCCCGCGCTTCTTCCCCGCCTCGCCCAGCCCGCGGACGGCGCCACCGGTCGCGGCCTTGATCGCGGCCGGATCGAGCGGCCGCTCCCCCAGCACGCCCGTGACCGCCTCGCACAGCCCCTCGATCTCCGCGCCGGTCACCCTCAGGTGCTTCACCGCCGCCGCCAGCTCACCCTCGGGCGCCCCCGCGCCCAGCCGCAGCCCCAGCGCGAAGTCGGCGGCCGGCAGCACATACGTACATCCCCGCACCGACGGCAGCTCATGGACCTCCAGCCGCGCCACCGCCGCGTCCACCGCCTCCCGCGACAGCCCGGCCCGCGCGTACAGCCCCAGATACGGCCCGGACCCACCCACGGACCGCGCCCACCCGGTACGCCCCAGCGTCCCGGCCGCCGAACCAGCCGCTACCCCGTCCAGCCCCTGACAGTGCGACCACCACGCGCGCAGCTTCCCGGTGTCCATGGGCCAGAGTCTGCCCCGCGTGGCGAGCTCACGCCGCCCGGCATAGCGTGGGGCACACGGGGGCGCCGAGATTGGACGACGCACGATGATCCGCAACGTCTTCGGGTCCCTCATCGCCCTCCTCGGAGCGGCGGCCGCCGTCTGGAGCCCCTTCCGTGCCTGGTACGACGGCCGTCACGGCTCCGAGATCCGCATCGAAGACCTCTTCAACGGGATCACCACGGACCGGGCCGCCGTCATGGGCTCCCTGTTCCTCCCCATGCTCTTCGCCACCCTGATCACCCTCCTGGGGATCCTGCTGCGCTCCCGGCTCCTCGTCGCCTTCTCCGGCGTCCTGGTCCTCGGCTTCACCATCCTGTGGATGGTCCGCCAGGGAATGGCCGCCGGCTCCCTCACCGCGGGCGGCGACGGCCTCGGCATCGGTGTCGCGAACGCCCTCGGCGGCGGAGCCCTGCTCCTGATCGGCGCCGCCACGATGTCCGGCCGCCGCCACCGCCACTACGGCAGCCCCTCGCCCCACCCCATCGACACCGTGACCGCTCCCCCCACCTGGCCCCCGCCCGAGACCACCCCCGAACCAGCCTGGACCGAGCCCGACGACACCCGGACAGCGACCTGGCCGGCCCCACCCGAGACCCCCCCGGAACCGTCGGGGACCGAGCCCGAGGACACCCGGACAGCGACGTGGATCCCGCCGGAGCACCGTCCGACACCGGAACGTCCGGACTAGCGGTCCGCCTCCTGCGGACTTTCCCCCACCGCAGACGACAGGGTTGGAACGCAAGGTGCCCGGGGGCGGAGGGGCGGGGCACCGCAACCACCAACCCACCCGCAACCGCCAAGCGGCCGCGCAGTGGAGCCCGCTAGGGTCTGTCGTCTGGATCTCCGTGGGGGAAGGAGCGGTGTCCGGTGCGTGCAGCTGCAAGGCGGAGGAGGGAGGCAACGCGGAGCGTCGTCGACCGACGACAACGCGGCAGATGTGCGTGCTGGACACCGCGACGCCGCGGAGATCCAGACGACAGGCCCTAAGGCCGCCGCGCCGCGGCCCCCGTCCCCTTCACCGCGTCCAGCGCATACACACACCGATCCTTGCTGCACGCGTACACGACCCCGTCCGCCGCCACCGGCGACCCCGTGATCTCGCCGCCCGTTTCGAGCTTCCAGCGCAGCTGGCCGCCCCCGGCGTCCACCGTGTACAGGCAGTGGTCCTTCGAGCCGAAGTGGACGCGTCCGTCCGCGACGACCGGTGATCCGACGATCTCGCCCTGGGCGGCGAAGCGCCACTTCGGATTGCCGGTGACGGCGTCGAGCGTGTAGAGCGCGCTGCCGGCGCCCAGCAGCACGTCGCCGCCGGCGACGAGCACCGGTTCGAGGGACTGCCGGGGCTCGGTGGCGACGCGCCAGCGGTCGCGGCCGCTGTGCGGGTCGAGGGCGTAGACGGTGCCGAGGTGGTCGGCGATGTAGATGCCACCGCCCGCCGCGCCGGCGCCCGGCACGTGGGCCGGCGGCCCGAACATGACGGCGGGGGCGTCGAAGCGCCAGCGCTCCGCCCCGGACCTGGCGTCGAGGGCGAGGACCCGGGTGCCCGCGGTGACGTAGACGATGCCGTCGGCCACGACCGGCCGCGTCGGGACGCTGCCGGTGGCGCCGGGGACGCCGGTCGCACCGACCGGGTAGGACCAGCGCTCGGCGCCGGACCCGGCGTCGATGGCGTAGAAGCGGCCGCCGCCCTGGAAGTAGACGGTGCCGGCGGCGATCGAGGGCCCCGACTCGGGGGACTCGAATTCGGTCTGCGCGCCGCCGCGCTCCCAGCGCAGCAGACCGCGGTCGGCGTCCCAGGCCTGGACGCCGCCGCCCCGCGTGCCGGTGACGACCGTGCCGCGTTCGGCGTGCAGCGAGTAGATCCAGCCCTCTACGCCGGTGCGCCAGAGGTCGCCGCCGTCGGCCGTGTCGAGGGCGTAGAGGCTCGGTCCGTCGGAGGCGTGGATGCGGCCGTCGGCGACGGCCATCGTCCAGGCGACGTCACGGGTCTTGAACTGCCGCCGCCCGCTGGCGATGTCGAGCGCGTGCACCTCGAAGGAGGTGACGTACAGGCGGCCGTCGGAGACGACGGGCGTGCCCCACACGTCGTTGGACATGCGGAAGCGCCAAGGCCGCCACTCCCCCGGCGGGGCCGGCGGCTGGGGCTGCTGCACGGGGAGCGCGCCGGGCCCGTTGGCCCGGTGGGAGCCACCGCGGCGCACCCAGTCCGTACCGGGGGCGCCGTCCGGCGGCCGCACCTTGTGGTCGGCGTCCGCGACGCGCAGGCCAGGCCCTATCGGGGCCGAACCGGCCAGCCGGACGGGCCCGTGGGTGTGCGGCTCGGCCACGGCACCACCGCGCCCGCCGACCGGCGCGTTCAGACCGCCCTGATGCGGACCGCCGGGGCCGTTGTTCAGCGCGCCGGGACCGTTGAAACCACCAGGACCGTTCAGCCCACCGGCGCCACCGGGGCCGCCGGGGCCCTGTCGGCCGCCCACGCCGTGCCGGCCGTGCCCGACCGGTTCCGGGTCGGGGGTGCGCGGCGGCTCGGACGGCGGCGGGGGAGGCAGCCGCGGCGGTGCGGTGCTGGCGTTGACGGCGACGGCCGGCCGGCCGCTGCGGCGCTGCTCTATCAGCGCGACCGCCCCGGGCGGCAGCCACGCGGACGCCGTACCGGTGTCGTCGCTGCCGGTGGAGAACAGATGCGGGGCGAGCTGGGCCTGGAGCTCCGCGGGCGTGGGCCGCTGGTCGGCTTCCATCCGCATGCAGGACTCGATGAGGGGCCGCAGCTCGCTGGGCAGACCCGCCAGGTCGGGGCCTTCGCGGAGCAGCATGAAGACCGTCTCGACGGGGTTCGCGCCGTGGAAGGGGGCGTGCCCCGTCGCGGCGAACACCAGCGTCGAGCCGAGCGAGAACACATCGCTGGCGCCGCGCACGCTGCGCGAGTCGCGAGCCTGCTCGGGCGACATGTAGGCGGGTGTGCCGACGGCGACGTTCGTCATGGTCAGCCGGGTGTTGGACACCCCGCTGGCGATACCGAAGTCGATCACCCGGGGCCCGTCCTCGACGACCAGGACGTTGGACGGCTTCATGTCACGGTGCACGAGCCCCGCGCCGTGGATGGACTGGAGCGCCTCGGCGACGCCGGCGGCGAGCCAGCGGACGGCCTGGGCGGGCATCGGCCCGGCCTCGTTGATGATCTCTTCGAGGGAGGGGGCGGGGACGTACGCGGTGGCCAGCCAGGGCACGGCCGCGCGCGCGTCCGCGTCCACGACGGCGGCCGTGTAGAAGCCGCTGACCGCGCGTGCCGCCTCGACCTCACGGCTGAACCGGACCCGGAACAGCTGGTCCTCGGCGAGCTCGGCGCGCACCGTCTTGATCGCGACCCTGCGGCCCGAGGCCGACCTGGCGAGATAGACCAGCCCCATGCCGCCGGCACCGAGCCGGGCCAGCACCTCGAAAGGGCCGATCCGTCGCGGGTCGTGCTGCGTCAGCTGCTCCACCGGTGCCCGTCCCTCCCCGTGGGGTGTTCCCCATATGGAAGCTGATTCTTCCTGGCGAAGGGTCCAGTTGCGAACCCGGGGGCGTAACGACACGACATCTGTCGATTCTGTCGGTACGGACCCCGGGTCCTGACCGGTGTGAACCGACGGCTGACCGGAGCCGGAAGGGACGCGGGACCGGGCCCGAACCGGGCCGGAACCAGGCAAAACCCGGGCCCGGACGCCGCGGGGCGGGCTGCCGACCGATCCACGGGGGGACCTGAGCCCGGCCGACTTCGACCCGACGCATCCCGACCGATGAAGAAGTCGGGACGGCGTGTCGCGGGCCGTCCGCGTCGCGCCAAGGCCGGCGAATACGGCACTTCCGACACTATTCGAACATATGCTCCCTTCTTGAGCTGCGAAGGGCTCTGCCCACAGAAGTTATCCACAGGCTGTTGATAAGATGATTCGCTCGAATGGCGGACCGGAGGCGTCCCGGAGCGGCGGGGCCGGCGCCGGCGACTGAGCCGCCGACAGGTCTGACGGCCAGTTATCCGGCGTGGGCCCGGGAATGTCCGGTGCAGACCCGGGAAGGTCCGGCGCAGGCCCGGGAGTGTCCGGCGCAGGCCCGGGAGTGTCCGGCCGGAGCCCGGGCAAAGCCTGACGGGCAAACACCCCCGCACCGCACCCGAAGCGGTCGGCACCGCACCCGACGCCATCGGCACCGCACCCGACGCAGTCCGGACCGCACCCGGAAACCGGTCGAACCCATTTGCACGAGGCCGAATCGCGCGCTGATCACCCGCCGGTAAACTGACGGCATGACAGGACAAGTTCGCACCGTCGACGGCCGTGTTGCCGGTCGTCGAGGTCAGGCGACGCGGCAGAAGCTGCTCGACTGCCTCGGCGAGATGCTCAGCACCTCGCCGTACCGGGACGTCAAGGTCATTGACGTGGCCCGGATGGCGGGCACCTCCCCCGCAACGTTCTACCAGTACTTCCCCGACGTCGAGGGCGCGGTCCTCGAACTCGCCGAGGAAATGGCCAAGGAAGGAGCGAGCCTCACCGACCTGGTCGCCGGACGCTCCTGGATCGGCAAGTCCGGCGCCCTGGCGGCGGAGGAACTGGTCGACGGCTTCCTCTCCTTCTGGCGGAAGAACGACGCGATTCTGCGCGTCGTCGACCTCGGAGCGGCGGAAGGGGACAAGCGGTTCTACAAGATCCGCATGAAGATCCTCAACGCCGTCACCAACTCGCTCACGGATTCCATCAAGGATCTGCAGAGCAAGGGCAAGGTCGACAAGGAGGTCAGCCCGGCCGCCATGGCCGGCTCGCTGGTCGCCATGCTGGCCGCCGTCGCCTCGCACCAGAAGGGGTTCACCAGCTGGGGCGTCAAACAGGCCGAGTTGAAGCCGAACCTCGCACTGCTGGTGCATCTCGGCGTCACCGGAAAGAAGCCCGTCAAGTAACTCATCAGGCCCCAAGCGGCCCTTGGCGCGCTCCTGTTCACGTGTCCATCCGTCCTGCCACGTCACGCCCAACGCGGGCGCCGTCCGGTCCTCGGGGGAGGTAGCCGGTACGGCGCCCGCGTTCTCGTGCGTGCGGATGCCATCGCTCGATACGTCGTCGGCGGTCAGTCCGCGACCGGATCCGCGCCGCGCGGTACGAGACGGAAGAGCCGTATCTGTCGGTCCACGCGCGCCGCGTAGGACGCGTAGGGCGGCCAGAACTTCAGGACCGCCGCCCAGGCCGCCTCGCGTTCGGGGCCTTCGAGGAGCCGGGCGACGACGAGCAGGTCCTTCCCCTTCCAGCTGATCTCCGCGTCCGGATGCCTGATCAGATTGCCGGTCCACGCCGGGTGATCGGTCCGCCCGAAGTTGCTGCCGATGAGGACGAACGTGCCGCCGTCCTCGGGCATGCACGCCAGCGGCGTACGGCGCGGCTGCCCGCTCTTCGCGCCGGTCGCCGTCAGGACGATGCCCGGCAGCATCTGGGCACTGAGCAGGACCTTTCCCTTGGTCAGCCGGTGCACGACCTTGTCCATGGCCGGGACGACGTACGGCGCGACCTTCGCGAAGCCGCGGGTGGACGACACCTTCTGGACGAGTGGCTTCGAACGTTCCATCAGCGTCTTCTTCATGCCGCGCTCCCGGCGGCCGTCGACTCGGTCGAAGCCGTCGGAGTTTTCGCGGCCGCCTCAGCCGCGGGAATCCCCGGAGGAGCCGTCGAAACCACGGGAGCCGCCGGAGGAGCCGTCGCGACCGCCGGGCCGAAGAGCCCCGCCCGGTCGGCGGCGCGGGCGCGCAGCAGGTGCACCGGGCCGAAGAGCAGCTCGTCGGACGCGGCGCGCTTGAAGTACAGGTGCGCGTGGTGCTCCCAGGTGAAGCCGACGCCGCCGTGCAGCTGGATCGCCTCACCCGCGACGGACCGCAGCGCCTCCAGCGCCTGTGCGAGCGCGAGCGGCCCGGCGACCGGCAGATCGCCCTCGGAGGCGGCGGCCGCCCAGGCGGCGTAGTAGGCGGCGGAGCGCGCCGCCTGGACCTGGACGTAAAGGTCGGCGAGCCGGTGCTTGACCGCCTGGAAGGAGCCGACGGGACGTCCGAACTGCTCTCTGACCTGCACGTACTCCACGGTCGAGGCGAGCGCCTGGTCCGCGGCGCCGACCGCCTCCGCGGCGAGCGCGGCGGCGGCGAGTTCACCTGCCCGGGCGAGCGCGGGCCCCGGGTCGGCCGCCTCGTCGCCGCCGAGCGGCACGGCGGCGACGTCGCGCAGCTCGATGCGGGCCTCGGGGCGGGTCTCGTCGAGCGCGGTGAGGCGGGTGCGTACGACGCCGGCCGCGTCGCCGTCGACGAGGAAGAGCCGGGTGCGGGCGGCCGCGTAGCCGCCCGCGTGGGCGGCGACGAGCAGCAGGCCGGCGCTGTGCCCGCCGAGCACCTGGTCGGCCTGCCCGTAGAGCCGCCAGCCGGCCCCGTCCGGCTCCTGGCGGGCCTGGATGCCGCCGGCGCGGCCGCCACCCGCCCAGCTGCCGTCGTTCGGGCCGGTCAGGCCCAGGGCCGTACCGAGTCCGCCCGGCAGCGCGAGCGCCACCGTCACGGCGCCGGCGGCGATCCTGGGCAGCAGGTCGGCGCGCTGCTGCTCGGTGCCGAGGTCGGCGATGAGCGGGGCGGCCAGCACCGCGGTGCTGAACAGGGGCGACGGCAGCAGCGTGCGGCCCGCCTCCTCGCAGGCCAGCACGAGTTCGGTCGGCCCGCAGCCGGCGCCGCCGTACTCCGTCGGCAGCCCGAGCCCCGGCAGGCCGAGCTGTTCGGCGAGCTGGCGCCACAGGGGCTCGTCGTATCCCGCGGCGGTGCCGACCGCGGCCTTGACCTCGTCCGGCCCGCAGCGTTTCTGCAGCACCTCTCGCAGGGTGCGCCGGATCTCGTCCTGCTCCTCGGTGAACGCGGCATCCATCGGCGGGCTCCTCACAGGCTCATCTGACGGTCCGTCATCTTAGGGAGCGGCAGTCCAGATGCACAGGGCCGGGGAGCACCCATTCCCGACCGGGCATGATGTCCGGCATGAGCCAGAACCCCAGCCAGAACCCCAGCCAGGACGGCAAGACCCCGCGCCCGAAGCCGCAGCGCCCGCGCAGCACCACGCTGCGCTTCCTCTCCCCCGGACCGGACACGTCGACGACGCAGCTCAAGGTCTACATCGCGATCTGGGCCGCCCTGCTGGTCCTGTGGATCAGCGCACAGTTCTGGATGAGCGACATCTCGGGCTTCCAGCGGGTGCTGTACATCCTGCTCGCGCTCGTCGCCCTGACGCAGATGTCCTCGGCGGCCGCCCAGCTGCGCAAGAGGCGCTGAGCCCGGACCCGTCCCACCCCCCTCGCCGCATCCCCGCTCCGGTCCCCCGTTCCGGCCCCCTGTTCCGTTCCCCCCTGTTCCGGGCTTTCAAATCTGATGTACCGTCAGATTCATGGCTGCTGCTGCTCGCAAGGTCGCCGTCGTCGGCGTGGCGCTGTCCGACTGCGGACGGGTCGACGAGGCCACCCCGTACGCCCTCCACGCCCAGGCCGCCCGCCGGGCGCTGGCCGACTCCGGGCTCGACCGGTCGGTCGTCGACGGCCTGGCCTCAGCCGGCCTGGGGATCCTCGCGCCCGTCGAGGTCGCCGAGTACCTCGGCCTGCGCCCCACCTGGGTGGATTCCACCGCCGTGGGCGGCTCCACCTGGGAGGTCATGGCCGCGCACGCCGCCGAGGCGATAGCCGCCGGCCACGCCAACGCCGTCCTGCTCGTCTACGGCTCCACCGCGCGCGCCGACATCAAGGCGAAACGGCGCACCGCGAACCTCTCCTTCGGGGCCCGCGGACCGCTGCAGTTCGAGGTCCCGTACGGCCACACCCTCATCTCCAAGTACGCGATGGCCGCGCGCCGCCACATGCACCAGTACGGCACGACGCTGGAACAGCTCGCCGAGGTCGCCGTACAGGCCCGCGCCAACGCCGCCCGCAACCCCGACGCGATGTACCGCACCCCGATCACCGTCGACGAGGTGCTGTCCGGGCCGATGATCGCCGACCCGTTCACCAAGCTGCACTGCTGCATCCGCTCCGACGGCGGCGGCGCGGTGCTGCTGGCCGCCGAGGAGTACCTACCGGACACGGCGAAGACCCCCGTCTGGATCCTCGGCTCGGGCACCTCGGTCTCGCACACCACGATGTCCGAGTGGGAGGACTTCACGGTCTCCCCTGCGGCGGTCTCGGGCCGGATCGCCTTCGAACGGGCCGGGGTGACCCCCGCCGACATCGACCTCGCCGAGATCTACGACGCCTTCACGTACATGACGCTGGTGACGCTGGAGGACCTCGGCTTCTGCGCCAAGGGCGAGGGCGGCGCCTTCGTCGAGAAGGGCCGGCTCACGATCGACGGCGATCTGCCCGTCAACACCGACGGCGGCGGCCTGTCCGCCTGCCACCCCGGGATGCGCGGTCTGTTCCTGCTCATCGAGGCCGTCCGGCAGCTGCGCGGCGAGGCGGGCGACCGGCAGGTACGCAAGTCCGGCGGGCGGCTGCCGCGGCTGGCCGTCGCCTCCGGCACCGGCGGCTGGTTCTGCTCCTCGGGAACGGTGATCCTGGAACGCGGCTAGGGCCTGTCGTCTGGATCTCCGCGGCGTCCCGGTGTCCAGCACGCACATCTGCCGCGTTGTCGTCGGTCGACGACGCTCCGCGTCGCCTCCCTCCTCCGCCCCGTCCGGGGCCGGGGTGCGATGGCCCGACCGGGACAATGTGTCGCATCGGTCGGAAGAATCACGAAGATCGAAGATCACGAAAGGCCTCTTCGCGGCGTGCGTGAGTACGCTGGCCCGGTCAGTCGATCTACGGGCGGCCCGGAGAGGGGTATCGCGTGGTCAAGCGGTTCGCCCTGCCCCTGGCCTGCACTCTCGTGCTGACCGCCGCCGCGCTGTGGACGCCGTGGGCCAGCCCGCAGCCGAACGCCCGGGAGGGCTGGACGAACCAGGCCGCGGCCCAGTTCTGGACCCCGGAGCGGATGGCGAACGCCATGCCGCAGACCGCTCCGTTCGGGCCGGAGGAACTACCGCTCCCCAACGCGAACGTCAGCACCACCATCGCCCCGGCCGGCGCCGCCCGGCACATCAACGGCATCCCGACCGTCGGCGTGCTCTTCTCCGTCGATGACTCGGCCGAGGCCCACTTCTGCTCGGCGAGCGTCGTCCACAGCCCGTCCCGCAGCCTCCTGCTGACCGCCGCGCACTGCGAGGCGGGCACGGACGTCGTCTTCGTCCCCGACTACGTCAAGGGCGCGAAGACCCAGCCGTACGGGACCTGGGCCGTCGACCAGGTCTTCACCGACCCCCGGTGGGACGACTACGACACCGGCTCGGGCTCGGACTACGACTTCGCCTTCGCACGGGTGAAGAAGAACGACGAGGGCCGGAGCATCGAGGACATCACCGGCGCCAACGTCCTCACCCGGACACCCGGCTGGACCAACAAGGTCACCGTGATCGGCTACCCCGGCGAGGCCTTCGACCCGACGGGCCGGGCGATCAGCTGCACGACGGCCACCTCCCGCCTCTCCGGCCTGCGCCAGTTGCAGATGGACTGCGGCGGCTACTACGACGGCACGTCCGGCAGCCCCTGGCTGCTCGACTTCGACCCGAAGACCAAGACCGGCAAGGTCATCGGCCTGGTGGGCGGCCTGGACGGCGGCGGCCCGGACGACAGCGTCTCCTACAGCCCCCTCTTCGAGGACGCCCTCTTCACCCTCTACCGAACGGCGGGCGGCTGACCGGACCGCCCGGTCAGCCCTCGAGTGCGGTGGGCGAAGCCGGCGCGAAGACGGCGACGGCCGGAGCCTGGGAAGCGGCCGGAGCGTCCGGCCCGTCGGGAGCGGCTTCTTCGGTGCGGAAGCGTACGTGCAGGTCCATGCCGATCCGCAGGGCGGACGCTTCGCAGTCGATGACCTCCGTCATCATCCGCGGGCCTTCGGCGAGATCGACGACGGCGGCGACGTACGGCACCCGGGTGCCGAAGGGCGGCAGGTCGTTGAGGTGGACGACCGACCAGGTGTAGAGCGTGGCGCGGCCGCTCGCCTGCTCCCAGGCGACGTCCTCGCTCCAGCAGGACGGGCAGAACTCGCGTGGATAGTGGTGCGCGGCCCCGCAGGCGGCGCAGCGCCGGATCAGCAGCCGGCCGTCGGCGGCGGCCTCCCAGTACGGGCGGGTGAAGGCGTCGATGTCGGGAAGGTCGAAGCGCTGCGCCGTCACAGGAACAGCCCCCACAGGTTGTCGAGCGACCAGGCCTGCCAGCTCATCGCGAACAGTGCGACGAGCGATATGAGCGCCATCATGGCGTTCTGGCCCTGCTCGGCCCAGTCGTGGATCATCAGGACGAGATAGAGCAGGTTGAGGAGCAGCCCGCCGACGAGCGCCACGGGTGTCAGCAGGCCGACCGTCAGGCCCAGCCCGAGCGCCAGCTCGGCGTACACGACGATGTACGCCATCAGCTTGGGCCGTGGCGCGACGACGGTGGTGAAGCCGCCCCGCACAAAGCTCCAGCGGTGTTTGTCCGCGACGCTCTTGGCCCAGGCGATGCCGGTGCCGCGCTCGAACCAGCCCTTCTTGTCCTTGTGCCGCCAGCTCTCCAGCCACCACAGACCGAGGCCTATGCGCAGCACGGCGAGCCATTCGGCTCCGGTGAGCCAGATCGTCTGCATCGCGGGCCTCCCACTCGAAATCTGACGGTACGTCAGTTCATCGGATGGAGACCGATCCGCGCAAGAGTCCGGCGCCAAACGCTCTCGGATTGATCGCTTCCGGGACTACTCTCACTCCCGCGCCACCTGCCACCTTCCGGTTCGTCCCTCCGACCGCCCCTCCGACAGGCCCCGGGAGCACCACATGGTCGACCAGCCCACCTCCTCCGTCCCGCCGGCCCCCTCCGCACCCACCGCCTCCCCCGACGCGATCGTCATCGGCGCGGGACCCGGCGGCCTCGCCGCGGCGGCGGCGCTGAGCCGACGCGGCGTCCGCACGCTCGTGCTGGAGCGGTCGGACGCGGTCGCCGCGTCCTGGCGCGGCCACTACGACCGGCTCCATCTGCACACCCCGCGACGGCTGTCAGGTCTGCCCGGCTTCGCCATCCCGCGCGCGTACGGACGCTGGGTCGGCCGCGACGACGTCATCCGCTACCTGGAGCGCTACACCGCGCACCACCGGATCGACGTCGCCACCGGCATCGAGGTGTCCCGGATCGACCGCGTCGACGGCGCCGACACCGCCGGAGGCAGCCCTGGAGGAGCCGGCGGGCGCGGCGGCAAGGGCGGCAGTGCGGGCGGCGGTACGTGGCAGCTGCCCGCCACCGGCGGACGGCTGCTCACCGCCTCCGTCGTCGTGGTCGCCACCGGCACCAACCACGTACCCCACCTGCCGGACTGGCCAGGCCGCGACGGTTTCTCCAGCGAGCTGCTGCACGCCGCCCACTACCGCAACGCCCAGCCCTACGCGGGCCGCGACGTGCTCGTCGTCGGCGTCGGCAACACCGGCGCCGAGATCGCCGTCGACCTCATCGAGGGGGGCGCCGCCCGCGTGCGGATCGCCGTCCGGACGCCGCCGCACATCCTGCGCCGCACCACGGCGGGCTGGCCCGCCCAGGCCACCGGGATCCTCTGCCGCCGGCTGCCGACCGCGGTCGTCGACCGGGTCGCCCCGTACGTGGAGCGGCTCAGCATCCCCGACCTGTCCGCCTACGGACTCGCCCGCCCCACCACGGGCCTCTACTCCCGCGTCCGCGACGACGGAGCCATCCCGGTGCAGGACGTCGGCCTCATCGACGCGATCCAGGCACGGCGGGTGGAACCCGTCGCCGCCGTGGAGAGCTTCGACGGCGACAAGGTCGTGCTGGCCGACGGTTCGGGCATCAGCCCGGAGGTCGTCATCGCCGCCACCGGATACCGGCGCGGCCTGGAACCCCTCGTGGGCCACCTGGGCGTCCTCGACGGCAACGGCCGCCCCCTCGTACACGGCCCGCACACCCCGCCCGGCGCTCCCGGTCTCTACTTCACCGGCTTCACCAACCCCATCAGCGGCATGTTCCGCGAACTCGCCATCGACGCCCGGCGTATCGCCCGCGCGGCCGCCCGCACCTCCCGGCGGCCGTGACCGGCCGCTGTCCGCTCCGTTCGCATACGCACCCTTTCCTCCCTTGCCCGCCCCGGACCCCGCCCTGGCCGTTTCCGGCCAAAGATGCCACCGAGCGGGTCCGCCGGTGTCGGTTCGCGTGCCCAAAACCCCCTGAATAGCGGCCTAGTTGGCCTCCTTCACATCTTTCACATGCCCGCACTGTTCCTGACACGTCGTCAGTTCAGTAATCTGACTATGCGTCAGTTCTGTATACCTTCGAGCAGGAGCGGGCGAGACCGATGCTTGGATCGACATACAGCACCCGCAGCCCCGGCCCCGGGCCCGCCGCACGCGGCGCGTCCGACACCGACGTCGGTGGCCGTCCGCTGCACAACACCGTCCCGGACCTCGACCGGTTCTTCCGGCCGGAGACCGTGGCGGTGGTCGGCGCGTCCGACACGGAAGGACGGCCGAACACCGGCATCACCAGACAGCTCATCGCCTGGTCGCAGCGGGTCGGGGCCCGGCTCTTCCCGGTCAACCCCGGCCGCGAGACCGTCTTCGACCTGCCCTGCTATGCCTCGGTGACGGATCTGCCGGAGACCGTGGACCTCGCGGTGCTCCTCGTCGGTGACCCCCTTCCCGTCATCGAGCAGCTGGCCGAGGCCAAGGTCCGGTTCGCCGTCGCCTTCGCCTCCGGCTTCGCCGAGACCGGCGAGGAGGGCGCCGCCGCGCAGACCCGGCTCGCCGAGGTCGTCGCCGCCTCCGGCATGCGGCTGCTCGGTCCGAACACCAACCTCAACGCCTTCGAGAAGTTCCGCGACGACCTCACCGGGCCGGCCATCGCGCTGATCACACAGTCGGGCCACCAGGGCCGGCCCCTCTACACGCTGCAGGAACTGGGCATCCGCATCAGCCACTGGGCACCCACCGGCAACGAGGCGGACCTCGAGACCGCCGACTTCATCTCGTACTTCGCCGAGCAGCCCGAGGTCGGGGCCATCGCCGCCTATGTGGAAGGGCTCAGGGACGGCCGCTCGTTCACCCTCGCCGCCGACCGGGCGGCCCGCAACAAGGTGCCGGTGGTGATGGTGAAGGTCGGCCGCACCGAGACCGGCGCCCGTATGGCCGCCTCCCACACCGGCAAGCTGACCGGCTCCGACGCCGTCGTCGACGCGGCCTTCAAGCAGTTCGGCGTCATCCGCGTCGACGGGCTCGACCAGCTCCAGGACACGGCGACCCTGCTGGCGCGGGCCAAGCCGCCCACCGCCGACGGCGTCGTCGTCTATTCCATATCCGGCGGCACCGGAGCCCACTTCTCCGACCTCGCCACCGCCGCCGGGCTCGACATCCCGCGCCTGTCCGACGCGAAGCAGACCGAACTCCACCAGTGGATCCCCGACTACCTCAACGTCGCGAACCCCATCGACAACGGCGGTCACCCGGTGGGCGACTGGCGCGGCCGGAAGATCATCGACGCGATCCTCGCCGACCCGTCCGTCGGCGTGCTCATCTGTCCGATCACCGGTCCGTTCCCACCCATGAGCGACAAGCTCGCGCAGGACCTGGCCGACGCGGCGGAGAGCACGGACAAGCTGGTGTGCGTGGTGTGGGGCTCGCCGCTGGGCACCGAGGACGCCTACCGCACCACGCTCCTCGGCTCGTCCCGGCTCGCCACCTTCCGCACCTTCGGCAACTGCATCAGCGCCGTCAAGTCCTACCTCGACCACCACCACTTCTCCGCCGCCTACCGCTCCCCCTTCGACGACGCCCCCCGCACACGCTCCTCCTCCGCCCGCAAGGCCCAGGCCCTGATGCGCGCGGGCCACCAGCTCAGCGAGCACGCGGCGAAGCAGATGCTGCGCGCGTACGGGATCCGCGTGCCGCGCGAGCAGCTGGTCACCAGCGCGGCCGGGTCCGTCCGGGCCGCGGGCCTGGTGGGCTACCCCGTCGTCATGAAGGCGTCCGGTGCGCAGCTCGGCCACAAGACCGAACTCGGCCTGGTCAAGATCGGTCTGACCTCCGCGAGCCAGGTCCGCGACGCCTATCGCGACCTGACCGACATAGCCCGCTACGAGGGCGTGGAACTCGACGGCATCCTCGTCTGCCAGATGGTCGAACGCGGCGTCGAGATGGTCGTCGGCGTCACCCAGGACCCCCTCTTCGGCCCGACCGTCACCGTCGGCCTCGGCGGGGTGCTCGTCGAGATCCTCGCCGACGCCGCCGTCCGCGTACCGCCGTTCGGCGAGGACATGGCCCGCGACATGCTCGGTGAACTCCGCGGCCACCGGCTGCTCGAAGGGGTCAGAGGGGCGCCCCCGGCCGACGTCGACGCGCTCGTCGACGTCGTCATGCGCGTGCAGCGGATGGCGATGGAACTCGGCGGCGATCTCTCCGAACTCGACATCAACCCGCTGATGGTGCTGCCGCGCGGCCAGGGGGCGGTGGCGCTCGACGCACTGGCGGTCTGCCGGTGAGCCGTCTGCCCGTGAGCCGTCTGCCGGTGAGCCGTCCGATCCGCCCCCAGCCCTCCGTACAGCAAGGAGCCACTTCCGCATGACGCCCACCCCCCGTGAAGATTCCGCCGAGCCGATTGATGTGGATGATTCCGAGCCGGTCGATCCGGTTGATTCATTGGTACTTCACGCCACTGACAACGGCGTCTCATGGATCACTCTCAACCGCCCGGAAGCGATGAACGCCGTCACCTGGGACCAGCGCGAACGCATCATCGCGCTGCTCGACGCGGCGTCCGCCGACCCCGCCGTCCGGGCGGTCGTCATCACCGCCACCGGCCGCGCGTTCTGCGCGGGCGCCGACCTCAGCGGCGGCGCGGCAGCGCCCGGCGAGCGCGTCGCGGGCGATGTCGCCCGGACGATCCGGCGCGGCGCGCAGCGCCTCGTCGCCGCCGTCCTGGACTGCGAGAAGCCGGTGATCGCGGCGGTCAACGGCACGGCGGCCGGCATCGGCGCGCACCTCGCCTTCGCCTGTGACCTCGTCCTCGCCTCCGACCGTGCGAAGTTCATCGAGGTCTTCGTCCGCCGCGGCCTCGTGCCCGACGGAGGCGGCGCGTATCTGCTGCCGCGGCTCATCGGCCCGCAGCGCGCGAAGGAGCTGATGTTCTTCGGCGACGACCTCCCGGCCGCCGCCGCGGAACGCCTCGGCCTCGTCAACCGCGTCGTCCCCGCCGACGACCTGGAGAAGACCGCCCGCGAATGGGCAGAACGCCTCGCCACCGGCCCGACCCGTTCCATCGCCCTGACCAAGCAGCTGGTCAACGCCTCGCTGGACGCCGACCGTTCGACCGCCTTCGCGGCGGAGGCGGCCGCCCAGGAGATCAACATGACGACGGACGACGCCCAGGAAGGCGTCAGGAGCTTTGTGGAGCGCAGGTCCCCGGAGTTCAGGGGGCGGTGACGGGAGGCGGTGACGGCGGGCGGTGACGGGAGGCGGTGACGGCGGGCGATGACAGCGGGCGATGACGGCGGGCGGTGGCGGAAGGCGGTGACGGCGGGGGGTCCGGCCGGCCAGGGCGCTAACCGGTCTGCTGCGTGAGGGTGTAGCGCGTCGGCGAATCCGGGTCCCCGACGAAGAAGAACAGCTGTGGCCGGCCGGTCCTTCCGCCGACCTCGAAGGGCTGTAGGTCACCGCATCCAGGCCCGTTGATCACGACCCGCTGCTTCCAGACATCCGGATCCGCCTGATAGGCCCATGTCCCGCGGCCGGCGCAGATCGTCGTCGCGAGCGCTCCCGGGAAGTCCCCGAACCCGTCGTCGACGAAGATTCCGGCAAGGACCGCTCCTCCGTCAGCCGTGAGTACCGCCGTACCGCCGTTGCCGTCCGTCCAGGTGCCGGCGACGGCCGCCACGCTCAGCACCGGCGGCTCGTACCGCGTCACCAGACCGGTGCCGTACGCCACCGCCGATCCGGCGAGCAGCAGTGCGACGCTGAGGCTCCCTGCCATGAAGGTGCGAAATCCGATCCGGCCTCTCGCTGTCGTCACCCCGGTGCGCGACTCCCGCCGCAGGTGGAATCCCGCGTTCCAGGCGGCGAGGAGCGCACCCGTGGAAATGCAGACCCACCACAGGACATGGTCCTGGAGGGGGGAAGCGACGACCAGGGTGTACAGCGTCCCGGTCCCCGCGGCGATGGGGACGCACCACAGCCACCACCAACGCCCCTGCCGTCCGGCCACCCGCGCGGAAAGCGCGAGGACCGGCAGCGCGTGCAGGACCGCGCCGCTGATCGCGAAGAGCCCGAGAAGAGGGAGCGCGATCAGGGGGAGGCAGCAGCCGAGCAGGCTGACCGATCCTTCGCTGCCGGTGCGGGGGTCCGTGGCCGGGTCCAGCGCCAGGTAGCCCGCCACCGCCACACAGGCCGCCGCGACGTACGTCAGGAACGCGGCCAAGAGGGGTGTACCCCGGAAGAAGGTCCTCAGCCACGCCTTCAACTCATGCCCGCCCCGTCTGATCCAGCGCATGGCTGTCCCCTCTCCCCACACCCGAGCGCATTATTGAACGCGTTCAAAAGTATGCCCTACACAAGCCGCCGACGGATCCCCCTTCCCATCTGACGTACCGTCAGCTTCAATGGTCGATGTGATGGGACACGCAGGGATGGCGGCCACCGCCGTCCGGTACCTCAGGTCGGTAGGGGCCGCCACGACGGCGGGCCCCGTGGAACCGCTGCCGCGCCCGGACTTGCGGGCCGTGGGGCCGGACGAACGGGCGCCGGTCGATCCGGGGGTGTTCCGGAAGGTGCTGGGCACGTTCGCGTCCGGGGTGACGATCGTCACCGCTCCCGGGGCGGAGGGCCCGACGGGGTTCGCGTGCCAGTCCTTCGCGTCGCTGTCGCTCGATCCGCCACTGGTCGCGTTCATGGTGGCGCGTACGTCCACGACCTGGCCGAAGATCGCGCGCGCCGGCGTCTTCTGCGTCAACATCCTCAGCGACGAACAGGGCACCCTGTGCCGCGGCTTCGCCGTGAGCGGGGCGGACAAGTTCGCGGGGGTCGGCTGGACGCCCGCCCCCGTCACCGGCTCGCCGCGGCTGGCGGGCATACCCGCGTGGATCGACTGCACGATCCACGCGGTGCACACCGGTGGCGACCACTTGATCGTCGTCGGCCGGGTCAACGAACTCGGCTGCGCGGAGCCCGATGACGCGGACGGGACCACGCCCGAGGCCGGGCCGCTGCTCTTCTACCGTGGACGCTTCGGCCGTTTCGCCCAGTAGTTAACACAGGGGCGGGAAAACAGAGGGTCGGACAGGGACGCGCAGTTCACGCCGCCGCGACGGCCGGGATCCTCGTCGAGGGCCCCGCCGGATGACCAGGACCATCAGCGCGGCGACCGCGCACAGCGCGCCCGAGCTGTACCAGACGAGGTCGTACGAGCCGAAGGCGTCCCGCGCGACACCGCCCAGGAAGGCCACGACGGCGGCACCGATCTGGTGCGCGGCCAGGACCCACCCGAAGACGATGGCGCTGTCGTCGCCGTAGTACTGACGACAGAGGGCGATGGTCGGCGGGACGGTGGCGACCCAGTCCAGGCCGTAGAAGACGATGAAGACGATCATGGGCGGGTGCACGGTGTCCGCCATCAGCTGCGGCAGGAACATCAATGACAGTCCCCGCATCCCGTAGTAGACGGCGAGCAGCCGGCGCGGCTCGAAGCGGTCGGTGAACCAGCCGGAGGCGATGGTTCCGGCGATGTCGAAGACGCCGATGACTGCGAGCAGGGACGCGGCGGCCGTGACCGGCATGCCGTGGTCGTGGGCGGCGGGTACGAAGTGGGTTCTGATCAGGCCGTTCGTGGAGGCTCCGCAGATCGCGAAGGATCCCGCGAGCAGCCAGAAGGGGCCCGTACGAGCAGCGACGGACAGCGCCTTGAGCGCCCGCCGGGCGGCGCCGCGCACCGGGGCCGGCTTGGGGGTGAACTCCGGTGCCCCGTAGGCCGACAGGCCGACGTCCGCGGGGTGGTCACGCAGCAGCAGCCAGACGAACGGCACGACGGCGAGCGCCGAGAGGGCGACGGTCGCGGCGGCGGGCCGCCAGCCGTGCTGCTCGACGATCCAGGACAGCAGCGGCAGGAAGACCAGCTGTCCGGCCGCGCCGGCCGCCGTCAGGATGCCGGTCACCAGTCCGCGGCGGGTGACGAACCACCGGTTGGCGACGGTGGCGGCGAAAGCGAGGGCCATGCACCCGCTGCCGGTGCCGACGAGGATGCCCCAGCAGAGGATCAGCTGCCAGGTCTGCGTCATGAAGATAGTGAGGCCGGCGCCGAGCGCGATGGTGGTGAGTGCGGCGGCGACGACGCGGCGGATGCCGAATCGATCCATCAGGGCGGCGGCGAACGGTGCGGTGATCCCGTACAGCGCGAGGTTGATGGAGACGGCGAAGCCGATCATGCCGCGTGACCAGCCGAATTCCGCGTGCAGGGGTTCGATCAGCAGACCGGGCAGGGAGGCGAACGCCGCCGCACCGATGATCGTCACGAAGGTGACGGCGGCCACGAACCAGGCGCGGTGAACCCGCGACCGCCGGCCGGGAGTGGGCACCGCGCCGGACGGTATCCCGGCGTCCGATGCCTCGGAGACCGGTGTGTCCTGTCCCTCGGAGACCGGAACGTCCTGCGGATCCTGGGCGGGGGCTTGAGGTGTCTGCGTCACACGATCAGCTTCGGGCCTGCTTCAACACGGAACGAGTGGCCGGATGGCCATGATGTGAAAGAATCGGGCCATGACGACTCCGGACCAGGCCGGGAAGCAGCGCACCGCAGCGCGAGGAACGGCCGAGACCCCGGCCACGACCTCGGCCGACGCCCCCGCGGGACCGTTCCGGCATCAGGACCGGCACCGGGTGGCGGTTCTGGTCATGCCCGGCGTGATCCCCTTCGAGCTGGGGATCCCCGCCCGGATCTTCGGCGGGGCCCGCACCCAGGAGGGCCGCAAGCTCTACGAGGTCGTGACCTGCTCGGCCGTGCCGGGGCTCGTCCAGACCGACGCCGACTTCCCGATCCTCGTCGAGAACGGGCCCGAGGTCCTGGAGGCGGCCGACACCGTCGTCGTCCCCGCGACGCACGAGCTCGACGACATCTACGTCTCGGGCCGACTGTCCGGCCCGCTGGCCGCCGCCTTCGCGCGCATCCGGCCCGGCACCCGCGTCGTGTCGATCTGCACGGGCAGCTATCTGCTGGCCGCCGCCGGTCTGCTGGACGGCCGGCCCGCCACCACCCACTGGGACAGCGCCGATCACTTCCAGCGACTATTTCCGCAGGTCAAAGTGGATCCCGACGTGCTCTACATCGACGACGGCGACATCCTCACCTCGGCCGGCGTCGCCTCCGGAATCGATCTCTGCCTGCACATCGTCCGCCGGGACCACGGCACCGCGATCGCGAACGCCGTCGCCCGCCGCACCGTCGTCCCCCCGCACCGCGACGGCGGCCAGGCGCAGTACATCCAACGGCCGCTCCCCGAACCGCAGCTGGCCAGCACCACGGGCGCCCGCGCCTGGGCGCTGGGCCGGCTCGACCGGCCGCTGACGCTGCGCGAACTCGCCGAGCGCGAGTCGATGAGCGTACGGACCTTCACCCGGCGGTTCCGTGAGGAGGTCGGGATCAGCCCCGGGCAATGGCTCGTGCAGCAGCGCGTCGAACGCGCCCGCCACCTGCTGGAGTCCAGCGACCTGAGCGTCGACCAGGTCGCGCACCGGGCCGGGTTCGGCACGGCGGCGTCCATGCGGCAGCACCTGCACACGGCGCTGGGCGTCTCACCGTCCGCCTACCGCCGCACCTTCAACGCCACCGCCGCCACCACAACCACCGCCACACCAGCAGTCTGAACGCCCCCTCCGACGCCCGGATCGACGACGCCGTCGCCGGGCTGCCGGAAGGTGGGCGGCTAGCGCCCGTTCGGACCCGTCAGAACGTGAGCACCCCCCGTGCCACCCGGCCGTGGTGGGCGTCGTCGGCGGCCTTCGCGAAGTCCTCGACGGGGTAGGTCTCGGTGACCAGTTCGTCGAGCAGCAGCCTGCCCTGGCGGTAGAGCTCGGCGTAGAGCGCGATGTCGCGCTGCGGGCGGGACGAGCCGTACCGGCAGCCCAGGATGGACTTGTCCAGGTACATGGACGACACCAGGAAGCTCGCTTCGGCGTCGGCCGGCGGAACGCCCAGCAGGACGGCCTGGCCGTGCCGGTCGAGGAGGTCGATCGCCTGGCGGATGAGTTTGACGTTGCCGACGCATTCGAAGGTGTGGTCGGCGCCGGTCGGCAGCAGCTCGCGGACGGCCGCGACGGTGTCGTCCACGGCGGACGCGTCGATGAAGTCGGTGGCGCCGAACTGCCGGGCCACGTCGCCCTTGGCGGGGTTGGCGTCCACGGCGACGATCCGGGTGGCGCCCGCTATCCGGCACCCCTGGAGGACGTTGAGGCCGATGCCGCCGGTGCCGATGACGACGACCGTGTCGCCGCGGTCGACCTTGGCGCGGTTGAGCGCGGCGCCGACGCCCGTCAGGACGCCGCAGCCGATCAGGGCGGCGGAGGTGAAGGGGATCTCCTTCGGGATCTTGACCGCCTGGACGGCCTTGACCACGGTCTTCTCCGCGAAGGCCGAGTTCGAGGCGAAGTTGAACAGGTCCTTGCCCTGCCGGGAGAAGGGCCTGCCCGGGTAGCCGATCGCCTTGCGGCACATGGTCGGGCGGCCGCGGTCGCACTGCGCGCAGGTGCCGCAGTTGGCGAGGGTCGACAGCGCCACGTGGTCGCCGGGCTCGACATGGGTGACGCCGGGGCCGACCGCCTCGACGATGCCGGCGCCCTCGTGGCCGAGGACCACGGGGACGGGGAACGGGATCGTGCCGTCGATGACGGACAGATCGCTGTGGCACAGGCCCGCGGCCTGGATGGCGACCAGCACCTCGCCGGGGCCTGGGCCGCGGACCTCCAGGTCGTCGACCACCTGGGGCTGTGTGCCGTCGAAAATGACGCCTCTCATGAACTGTCCTGTTCCCTCAAGGGCCTTCGGTTTCAGGAAGGCCAGACGACCGATTGGAGTTCGCTGTACGCGTGCAGTCCGAACGAGCCGCCGTCCCGGCCGACCCCGCTCTCCTTGAAGCCGCCGAACGGCGTCTCGGGGTGGCGCTGGACGGTGTTGATGCCGACGTTGCCGCTGCGCAGGCGGGCGGCGAGTGCCCAGGCGCGGCCCGCGTCGTCGGAGAAGACGTAGTCGTAGAGCCCGTACGGGGTGCCGTTGGCGATCTCGACGGCCTCGTCCTCGGTGTCGTAGGCAAGGGCGACGACGACCGGGCCGAAGAGTTCCTCCTGGGCGACGGTCATGTCCGGGGTGACGTCGGCGATGAGGGTGGGGGCGACGTAGAAGCCGGGCTTGAGGTCGGGACGTTCGCCGCCGGTGACGACGCGGGCGCCCTGGGCGCGGGCGCCGGCGATGTACGCCTCGACGCGATCGCGCTGGGCGGCGCTGATGAGCGGGCCGACGACGGTCGAGTTATCCACAGGGTCCCCGGTGGTCAGCGCTCCGGCGTACTGTGCAAGGGCGGTGATCACCTGCTCGTACTGGTCGCGGTGGACCAGTACGCGGGTGGGCGCCGTGCAGATCTGACCGCTGTGGAAGGCCCAGGTGGAGGCGACCGCCCCGACCGCCGCCTTGAGGACCGCTCCACCCGATTCCGGCAGGACGATCGCCGCACCCTTGCCGCCGAGTTCCATCAGCGTGCGCTTCAGCGTCCGGCCGGACGCTGAAGCGATCGCCTTCCCGACCGCCGTCGACCCGGTGAAGCTGATCATGTCGACGCCCGGGTGCGCGACGAGTGCCTCGCCCGCCGCCGCCCCCGATCCGGCGATCACGTTGAACACGCCGTCGGGCAGGCCCGCCTCCTTGAAGATCTCACCGAGCAGCAGGCAGGTCAGCGGGTCCTGCGGGGCGGGCTTGGCCACCACCGTGTTGCCCATCGCCAGGGCGGGGGCGACCTTTCCCGCGAGGTTGGCGAGCGGGAAGTTGTACGAGGTGACGCAGCCGACGACGCCGACCGGGCGGCGTACGGCGGCGGCGCCGATCAGTCCACCGGGTGCGAGAGGAGATGCTTTGACGGGTTGTGGGGCGAGCGGGATGACATCGGGCTCGACCGCGCCGCGGGCGTAGCGGCGGAAGCGGTCGGCGGCCGGCGGGAGTTGCAGGGCGGCGGCGACGCGCGCGGTGGCGCCCGTCTCGGCCTGGAGGAGGGGGACGAGTTCGGCGGCGCGGGCGGAGATCGCGTCGGCTATCCGGTCGAGGACGGCGGCACGGTCGCGCGGGGCGGTGCGCGACCAGCCATCGAAGGCGGCGCGGGCCGCCCGGACGGCCGCGTCCACGTCGTCGGCGGTCGCCTCGGGGGCGTGCCCGACGATTTCCTCGGTGGCCGGGTTGATGATCGCGTAGTGGCCCTGGGCGGGCTCGTGCCACTGCCCGTTGATCCAGTGCGCGGAGGTCGGAGGTACAGGTCGGCTCATGGCCGCGGCTCCTTCGGGAGGCCGAGCACCCGCTCGGCGATGATGGTGCGCTGGATCTCGTCCGAGCCGCCGTAGATCGTGTCGGCACGGCTGAAGAGGAACATCCGCTGCAGCGCGTCGAGTTCGTAGGGCCGGGACGGGGTCCAGGCGGTGGGGCCGGTGGCGGCCTCCGCGCCCCGGACCGCCATGGCCAGTTCGCCGAGCCGCTGGTGCCAGCCGCCCCACAGCAGCTTGGCGACGCTGGGGGCGCCGGGCGAGTCGGTGCCCAGGGTGCGCAGGGCGTTCCAGCGCATCGTCCTGAGCTCGGCCCACTGGCGGACGATCCGGGCCCGCAGGACGGGTTCGGTGTCGGCGCCGGTGGTCCGGGCGAGGTCGGTGATCTCGCGCAGTTCCTGCTCGAAGCCGATCTGCTGGACGAGGGTGGACACCCCTCGCTCGTAGCCGAGCAGGGACATGGCGACGGTCCAGCCGCCGCCCTCCGCCCCGACGAGGTGGTCGGCGGACGCGTGCGCCGCGTCGAAGAAGACCTCGTTGAACTCGGCGTCGCCGGACATCTGGCGGATCGGCCGGACCTCGATCCGGCCGGGCTGGTCCATCGGCACCAGCAGGAAGCTGAGGCCGTGGTGCCGGCGGGAGCCTGGTTCGGTGCGGGCCAGGACGAAGCACCAGTCGGCGTCCTGGGCGAGCGACGTCCAGATCTTCTGACCGGTGATCCGGTAGCCGCCGCCGTCGTCCCGGACCGCCGCGGTGCGGATCCCGGCCAGGTCGGATCCGGCGTCCGGTTCGCTGTAGCCCTGGCACCACAGTTCCTCGCCGCGGGCTATCGAAGGGAGGAAGCGGTCCCGCTGCGCTGCGGTGCCGTGGGCGAGGAGGGTGGGGGCCAGCAGGTTCTCACCGATGTGGCCGGACCGGCCGGGGGCGCCGGATCTCGCGTACTCCTCACCCCAGACGACCTGCTGGGCGAGGGTCGCCCGGCGGTTGCCGTAGTCCCCGGTCCAGCCGAGCCCTATCCAGCCGGCCGTGCCGAGGGTGCGCTCCCAGCCGCGCCCGCCCGCCGGCCACCCGTCACGGTGTTCGGCGAGCCAGGCCCGCGCCTGGGCGCGGAAGGATTCGGCCTCCGGGCCGAACGTAAAGTCCACGGATCCTCCGGTCATCGGGCCGATCATGAAGGGCCGGACGGTCGCTATGCGTTGGGCCGCTCGGCCGCGGCCGCTGCCGCGCGCATCGCCTCCAGCTGTTCGAGCATCGGCATCGGGTCGACGCCGATGGTTCCGGGCAGGACGTCCGCGATGCGTTCCGGCGTCCAGGGCCCGTCGCCCCAGGCCGACCGCAGTTCTCGCGGCTGCGCCCAGACGGCGATCTTCGGTCCGGCGACGGTGTAGACCTGCCCGGTGATGTCGGAGGCGCGCTCGGAGAGCAGGAAGACGACCATGGCGGCCACGTCCTCCGGTTCGCCGATCTCCTTCAGCTCCATGGGCACGTTGGCCGACATGCGGGTGCGGGCGACCGGGGCGACGCAGTTCGCCGTCACCCCGTACTTGTTGAGGCCGAGTGCGGCGCTGCGCACCAGCGAGATGATGCCGCCCTTCGCCGCCGAGTAGTTCGGCTGCGAGACGCTGCCCTGGTGGTTGCCGCTGGTGAAGCCGATCAGGGTGCCGGCGCCCTGTTTGCGCATGACCGCGGACGCGGCCCGGAAGACGGTGAAGGTGCCTTTCAGGTGGGTGGCGATGACCGGGTCCCACTCCTCCTCGCCCATGTTGAAGAGCATGCGTTCGCGCAGGATGCCGGCCACGCACACGACACCGTCGATACGCCCGTACGTCTCGACGGCCGTGGTGACGATGCGCGCGCCGCCCGCCATCGTCGACACGTCGTCGGCGACGGCGACGGCCTCGCCGCCCGCCGCCTGGATCTCTTTGACGACCGACTCCGCGATCTCGCTCGCCGGTTCGCTCGCGCCGTCGATCGAGACCCCGTAGTCGTTGACGACGACCTTGGCCCCTCGGCGGCACAGGCGAGCGCGACCGCGCGGCCGATGCCACGCCCGGCACCCGTAACAGCGACGACTTTTCCGGTCAGGAAGTTGCCCACGTCCCGCCCCTTCTCATGGTTTCTGACGGACCGTTAGATTCTAGGAGTGAGTACACACCCCAGCACAAGCCCTACGACCAGGAGGCCGCTGTGACGCTTCCCGCCGAGTTCCACGACATCGCCAAACGGATCAACAACTGGGGGCGGTGGGGCGAGGGCGACGAGATCGGCACGCTGAACCTGATCACCGACGAAGTGGTGCGCATCGCGGCCGGGACCGTGCGCAGCGGCCGGCGCGTCCCGCTGGCCCTGCCGCTGCAGCAGGACGGCGTGCAGACCGGCATGATCCCCGGCCGGGTCAACCCGCTGCGCACGATGGTCGCGCTCAACCTGGAGATGTTCGGCCCGGGGACCATCGCCACCAGCGACGACGCCGTCACCATGGGCCTGCAGGCGGCCACCCACTGGGACGGCCTGACCCATGTCTCGCACTCCGGAAAGATCTACAACGGCCGTCCGGCCGACTCCGTCACCGCGCACGGCGGCGCCGCCTTCAGCGGCATCGAGAAGGTGACGACGCTGGTCTCACGCGGTGTGCTGCTCGACGTCGCCGCCGCCCGGAAGCTGGACCGGCTGCCCGGCGACCACGCGGTCACCCCGAGGACCTGGAGGCGGCCGAGGAACTGGCGGGCACCACGGTCCGCGCCGGGGACATCGTGCTGGTCCGCACCGGCCAGCTGCGCTCCTACCTGGGCGGCGACAAGCACGGCTACGCCTTCCCGTCCCCGGGCTGTCCATCAGGACGCCGGAGTGGTTCCACGCGCGCGATGTGGCGGCGGTCGCCAACGACACGCTCACCTTCGAGATCTTCCCGCCGGAGATCGAGAACCTCTGGCTGCCGGTGCACGGGCTCGATCTCGTGGAAATGGGGATGCTGCAGGGCCAGAACTGGAATCTGGAGGAGTTGTCAGAGGCCTGCGCCGAGGCGGGGCGGTACGAGTTCTTCCTGGACGCCACGCCCGAGCCCTTCGTGGGCGGGGCAGGCAGTCCGGTCGCACCGGTCGCAGTGCTCTAGGCGCTTCAGGCTGATCCGCTGGTCCACGAGGGTGCGGTCTGCGAGATTCCGGTCGGCGAGGGTCCGGTCCGTGAGGGTTCGGTCCGTGAGGGTCAGGGGCCGGTCGGTGGCCCGGTGTGCCGCGCTCTGGCGCTCACCGGGCTGCTGGTCCACGGTCTCCCGGCAGGCGATCCGCTCGGCGCGGTCCACCTCGCACCAGATCCGCTTGCCGGCTCCTTCGGGCTGCCAGCCCCACCGGTCGGCCAGCCCGTCCACCAGCTCCAGGCCGCGGCCCCCGGTCTCGTCCCGGTGCGCGTGCCGTGGGGTGGGCGGGCAGTCGCTGGCGTCCGCCACCTCGACCCGGACCGTCGAGTCCGAGGTGCCCGAGGCATCCGAGGTGTCCGGGAAGAGCATGCGCAGCACCGCGGGACAGCCGGTGTGCACGACCGCGTTCGTCACGAGCTCGGAGATCAGCAGAATCAGGGTCTCGGCGAGCGGTTCGTCGGCCCCTATGCCGGAGCCCAGAAGCCGTGAGCGCGCCCATCGCCTGGCCCGGCCCACTTCCGCGGGATCCGCGCCGACCTCGAGCTGAACCTGAAGCACCTGCACCGCTCACACCATCCGAACCGGCGGACACATCGCCTCGCGCCACAGAGAAGTCACCGTACGTGACGTCCATGTAGCACAGCATGATTGACCTACAGTCACCCCAACAAGCGCTTCGGGCATATTCCAGCGCAAAGGAGTATGCGTACCGCATACTGTGCGAAGCACATTGCGGGGCGCGTGGGGAGGATTCGAACATCCAGGCGTCCCAGGCGCGGCGCCCGCCCGGCTCCGCCGGGCGGCGACCACTCGGCGCCTCTGTACCTCTCGCACCCGATGGAGCGTACCCGAGCCGGACGCCGACTCCGGTCCGTCACGAGTAACGCGTAGGACACAACCCGATATCAACGCAGCGTCACTGATCATTTACGGTGCCTTCATCCGGGCAGTTCCCCCGCCAGCTCCTCCTCATGGCGCTCCGCGTCCGCGCGCCCGGCGGCGAGCACCCAGGACCGCTTGATGTGGAGGTGTACGTCGGCCTCCCACGTGAAGCCCATCCCTCCGAAGACCTGCAGGCAGTCACGTGCGTTGCGGGATGCCGCGTCGTCGGCGAGCAGCCGCGCCGCGGCCGTCTCGAAGGCGTCGCAGGACACCGCCGCCGCGTAGACGGCCGTGCGGGCCATCTCCAGCCGTACGAGCATGTCCGCGCACAGGTGCTTCACCGCCTGGAACGCCCCGATCGGCCGCCCGAACTGCTCACGTTGCCGGGCGTGTTGCACGGCCATCTCAAGGGTCCTTCCGGCACTGCCGACCTGCAGTGCGGCGGTCAGCAGCGCGGCTTCCCGCCGCAGCAGGACCGGGTCGGCGCCGGCGAGATCCGGGTCGGCGCCCGCGCCGCCGCCGGGTACACGGGCCGGGGTCAGGACGCTGCCGGGCAGGTGAAGAGGGGTGAGGGGGTCGACGGAACGGATCTCCGCCGCCGGATATCCGTCCGCGGCGAAGAGCCCGATGCCCGTCGCAACGCCCGTCCCGCCGAACTCCCCGCGCTCCCCCGACCCGCGCTCCCCCGACCCGCGCTCCCGGGGCCCGGGCTCCCTGGACCCGGGCTCCCCCAGCACCAGGACGGCGTCCGCGGCGCCCAGGTGGCCGACCGGGGCGGGCGGCAGCGCCAGGGCCACCAGCAGCTCTCCTGCCGCCGCGCCCGCCGCCACCGGACCGGTCAGATGGGTCGCCGCCAGATGCGTACCGACCAGCGGTCCCGGCAGCAGGACGCGGCCGGCCTCCTCGAAGACGAGCACGGCCTCGGGCAGCCCGAGGCCCACGCCGCCGTCCGCCTCCGGCAGCCTGAGGGCGAAGAACCCGGCCTCCCCCAGCTCACGCCACAGCGCCCGGTCGACCACCGGCGGCCCGCCCGCCGAGCCGGAAGCGGAACCGCTGCCGGAACCGGCGCCGGAACCAGGCCCGGAACCAGAACCGGAACCGGTCTCCAGGGCGTCGACCGCGTCGCCCGCGTCGACCGCCGCGCGCAGCGCCTCGCGCGGGAAGCGCCCGGCGAGCAGCTCCCGCACCCCCGTCCGCAATGCCTCTTGATCTTCTGTCGGTTGGAAATCCACGGTCAGCCCCCGCTCCTCGGCCGTCAACCTTCGGCCCTCAACCCTTCGGGAGGCCGAGGATGCGCTCGGCCACGATGTTCTTCTGGATCTGCGAAGTGCCGGCCGCGATCGTGTACGAGAGCGACGACAGCCGCTCCGCCGTCCACGGATGCCCGGCGTCCTGCGCGAGCGGCCCCAGCACGTCGGCGGCCGTGTCGTACAGCTCCTGCCGGGCGTGCGAGTAGCGCAGTTTGAAGACCGACCCGCCGGTCCCGGGCACGCCCGTGCCGCCGGCCCGCAACGAGCGTTCCGCCTCGCTGACGTTCCACTGGGTGAGCCGCCACAGCACGGAGAACTCGGCCGCTAGCCGGCCCAGCCTGCGCCGCAGCGCCGGATCGTCCCAGCTGCCGTTGGCCTTGGCGGCGCGCGCGACCTCGCCCAGGACGCGGCGGCAGGCGACGACCTCGCCGACGAAGGCGGTGCCGCGTTCGAAGGAGAGGGTGACCATGGTGACGCGCCAGCCGTCGTTCTCCGCCCCCACCCGGTTCGCGACCGGCACCCGCACCTCGTCGAGGAACATCTCGGCGAACTCCGTCGACCCCGCGAGGGTGCGCAGCGGCCTTACCGTGACGCCCGGGGCGTCCATCGGCATCGCGAGCCAGGAGATGCCGCGGTGCTTGGGCGCCTGCGGATCGGTGCGGACCAGCAGCTCGCACCAGTCCGCGACCTCCGCGTGCGAGGTCCAGATCTTCGAGCCGGTCACCACGTACGCGTCGCCGTCGCGCACCGCGCGGGTCCGCAGCGAGGCCAGGTCGGAGCCTGCGCCGGGTTCGCTGAACCCCTGGCACCACACCTCGTCGCCGCGCAGCACCGGCGGCAGCCAGCGCCGCCGCTGCTCGTCGGTGCCCTCGGCGGCGATGGTGGGCCCGGCGTGCAGCAGCCCGACGAAGTTGGCGCCCACATAGGGCGCGCCCGCCTTCTCCGTCTCCTCCAGGAAGATCAGGTGCTGCACCGGCGTCGCGCCCCGCCCGCCCGCGTCGACCGGCCAGTGCAGGCCCGCGTACCCCGCGTCGTACAGCATCCGCTGCCAGCCGGCGTCGTACGCGCGCCGCCCCGGCCAGTCGCGCGGGTCGGGCCGGGGCGGCAGCTTGGGCAGTACGTCGCCGAGCCAGGACCGCAGCCCGGCCCGGAACTCCTCCTGCTCAGCGGTGTACGTCAGATCCACGCGCGTCTCACCTGCCGGATGCGCCGGCCGCGGGCGCGGGCGCGGGGCTCTGCCGTGCGAAGGACGAGAGGTCGAGACCGCGGTCGAAGTCGAGATCGAGCATCCGGATCGCGTTGCCGCGCATGAGCTTGTAGACGGTCTCGTCGTCGAGCCCCTTCATGTGGTCCTCGGCGACCGCCTTGGTGTGCGGGAAGGTCGAGTCCACGTGCGGGTAGTCCGTCTCGAAGGTCGCGTTGTCGCGCCCGACGACGTCCAGCGACGCGACCCCGTGCTTGTCGCGGAAGAAGCAGCAGAAGATCTGCCGGTAGTAGTACGTCGACGGCGGCTCGGGGATGATGTCGCGCACCCCGCCCCAGGCCCGGTGCTCCTCCCAGACGGTGTCGGCGCGCTCCAGGGCGTACGGGATCCAGCCCATCTGGCCCTCGCTGTAGGCGAGTTTGAGGGTCGGGAACTTGACGAGGACCCCGCTGAAGAGGAAGTCCATCATCGAGGCCATCGCGTTGTTGAAGCTGAGCGCGGCCTGGACGGCGGGCGGCGCGTCCGGGGAGGCGGCGGGCATCTGCGAGGACGAGCCGATGTGCATGTTCACGACCGTGCCGGTCTCCTGGCACACCGCGAAGAACGGGTCCCAGTAGCCGGAGTGGATGCTCGGCAGGCCCAGGTGCGTCGGGATCTCGCTGAACGTGACGGCCTTGACGCCGCGGGCGGCGTTGCGGCGGATCTCGGCCACGGCCAGGTCGATGTCCCAGAGCGGGATGATGCACAGCGGGATGAGCCGGCCGCCGCTGTCACCGCACCACTCGTCGACCATCCAGTCGTTGTAGGCGCGCACACAGGCGAGCGCGACCTCCTTGTCGTGCGCCTCCGAGAACGTCTGCCCGCAGAACCGCGGGAAGGTCGGGAAGCAGAGCGACGCCTCGACATGGTTGAGGTCCATGTCCGCCAGGCGTTCCTTGGGGTCCCAGCAGCCGCGGCGCATCTCGGCGCGGGTGATGCCCTCCAGGGTCATGTCGTCGCGGTCGAAGCCGACGGCGGCGATGTTCCGCTTGTACGGGAACTTGAGATCCTCGTAGATCCACCAGTCGGTGGGCGGTCCGTCCGGGTCCATCGTGATCTGGTACTTCCCGGCGACGTACGCGAGCTCACCGATACCGGCGGTCAGCGGCTTCGGACCGCGGTCGCGGTACTTGGCCGGCAGCCACTTCTCGAAGAGGTGCGCGGGTTCGATGACATGGTCGTCGACGCTGATGATCCTGGGCAGTTCCATCGGCCTCTCCCTGCAGATCTGATGGATCGTCAGATTTAGAGTACGCACGCACGCACGTCGCGTCCATCGGCGTCACACCCCTGGACCGGCGGGGCCGCGCCGCATACGCTGCCGCCAGGATCTGACGCTACGTCAGGTGTGGTGACGGTACGGAGGAGACCGGCATGGACCCGACGCGGGAGAGCGGCACGGCCCCGACGCATTCCGGCACGGCCCAGGCGCAGGAGCCCGGAACGGTCGCGGCGCAGAAGCCCGGAACCGTCGCGGCGCGGGAGCCCGGCACCGTCTCGGCGCAGGAGACCCCGACCGCCGTCGCAGCGGCCCTCGGTGCGTCACCCACCCTCTGGGCGCTCGCCGCCCGCCGCGCCGAGCTCACCCCTGACGCCCCCGTCCTCCTCGACACCGACGGCCGCCGGATCACCTTCGGCCAGCTCTGCCACCGGGCGGAACGCGTCGCCGCCGGCCTCTACGACCTCGGCGTCCGGCCCGGCAGCCGGTTCGCCTGGCAGCTGCCCACCCGGATCGAGACGGTGCTGCTGACCTTCGCCCTCGCCCGGCTCGGCGCCGTACAGACCCCGCTCATCCCCTTCTACCGGGACCGGGAGGTCGGCTACGCGCTGCGCGAGGCCGAGGCGGAGTTCTTCGCGATACCCGGCGAGTGGCGCGGCTACGACTACGCGGCGATGGCCGACCGCCTCGCGCCGCGGCTGTCCCGGCCGCCGCTCCTGCTCACCACCTACGACCGGCTCCCCGACGGCGATCCGGCCGTGCTGCCGGAACCGCCCGCCGACGGCACCTCGGTCCGCTGGATCTACTGGACCTCCGGCACCACCTCCGACCCCAAGGGCGTGCTGCACACCGACCGCAGCCTCATCGCCGCCGGCGGCTGCCTCGCCCACGCGCTGCGGCTCACCCCCGACGACGTCGGCTCCATGGCCTTCCCCTACGCCCATGTCGCCGGCCCCGACTACACCGTGATGCTGCTGCTCTACGGCTTCCCCGCGCTGCTCCTCGAGCACTTCGCGCTGCCCGCCTCGCTCGACACCTACCGGGAGCACGGCGTCACGGTCGCGGGCGGCAGCACCGTCTTCTACTCGATGTTCCTGGCCGAGCAGCGCAAGGACCCCGCCACCAAGCTCATCCCCAGCCTGCGACTGCTCGCCGGCGGCGGCGCGCCCATGCCGCCCGAGCTGTACTACGAGGTCACCCGGGAGATGGGCTGCCAACTCACCCACGGCTACGGCATGACCGAGGTCCCCATGATCACCATGGGCGCTCCCGACGACACCCCCGACCATCTCGCGACCACCGAGGGGTGCCCGCCGGCAGCGATGGAGATCCGCATCACGGACTCCGACGGCAAACCGCTGCCCGCCGGTACCGACGGTGAGGTCAGGCTGCGCGGCGAGGCCGTCTGCCAGGGCTATCTCCACACCGCCCAGACCGCCGAGGTCTTCGACCCGGACGGCTTCCTCATCACCGGCGACCTCGGCCGGCTCACCCCGGACGGCTATCTCGTCCTCACCGGCCGGCTCAAGGACATCATCATCCGCAAGGGCGAGAACATCTCCGCCCAGGAGATCGAGGACCTGCTCTACGAACACCCCGCCGTCGCCGACGCCGCCGTCGTCGGGCTGCCCGACCCCGAACGCGGTGAACGGGTCTGCGCCGTCGTGGAACAGCCCGCCGGTGCGCCGCCGGTCACCCTCGCGGACATCACCGGGTATCTGCGGGAGCACGGGCTGTCCGCCCACAAGCTGCCGGAGCAGCTGGAGATCGTGGACGCCCTGCCGCGCAACGACGTGCTGCGCAAGGTGCTGAAGTTCAAGCTGCGGGAGCGCTTCGGCGGCACCGGCCCGTCCTAGATTCTCCCGCTCCGTTCCCGTATTCTCACCTCTGCTCGCTGCCCTCGATATCGCACACCCGCACGAAGGCATCTCCTTTTCTTCAGCTGAAGGTTGCCTTGAGAAGTCCGTCCTTCCGTGGTGCTGTGACCGCTGCCGTGGCCTCCGCCGTGTGCCTCCTGACGCTGGGAGCCGCGGGATCCCCGTTCGCCGGAGCCCCGGCCGCCGTAGCCCCGGCCGGCGTTGACGGCGGCGCCCGGAGCGGCGCCCGGAGCAGCGCCCCGAGCGGGGACATCGCGGTGACCGCGCCGGCCCGGCTCGTGGTGCCGGCCCCCTCCGCCCCCGACCCGGGCGCGCTGCGCACGCTGGAGGTCGGGCTGCGGCAGGGGGGACCCACGGGGACGCTCACCCCCGGCGTGTTCACCGTCGACGCCCGCGGACTGGCCGGCGTCGCGGAAGTGATCTGGCCCACCAGCTGCACCCACGCCCGCGGCAGCGCCGTCGCCAAGTGCGATCTGCGCACCAGCCCTTCCAACCCCGGAAAGCTGCTGTCGCTTCGCATACACAGCCTCGTCGGCGCCCGGGCCGGGGCGCACGGCGTGATCACGTACACCCCGAAGGGGGCACCGGGCGGCGCGCGTGCCGTTCGGACCACGGTCTCCGTCGGCTCCGGCCCCGACGTGGTCACCTCCGCGCCGTTCCGGCTGCGGGCGGCCGCGCCCCCGGCACCGGGCGCCACCGTGGTGCTGCCCTTCACCCTCACCAACGCCGGGAACGAGACGGCTCCCGGCGCGATCGTGCGCATCTACGGATCCCGCGGACTGGCCTGGTCCGCCGCGCACTCCAACTGCGAGTCCCTCCGGACGCCGCCGTCGGCCGACTTCCCCGCCTCCGCCTCCGCGCTCTGCGTGATCGACCAGCCGCTGGCGCCCGGCGCGACCTACGCGTTCGCCGAGCCGCCGGCCTTCCGCACCGAGAGCTTCGCGCTCTGGGAGCGGACGGATCTGCGCGTGACGTCGAAATCCGCCGACGCGCTCGCCGACGCCCACGGGACCGCGTCCTGGACCAAGGGCACGGGCACCCCGCTGCGCCTGATGCCACGCCCGGGTCCCTCGGCCGATGACCTCTACCAGGAGGACAACTTCGCCACCACCGCGGTCGCCGTCCGCAACACCGCGGACCTCGCGGTCACCGGCAGCCGCGTCTCCGGCACGGTCGGCCGGCGCGTCACCGCCGGAGTGACGGTGACCAACCACGGCCCCGCCGCGGTCTCCGACATCACCGTCGGCAACCCGGTCGTCGCCGTCGACGTCCGCGTTCCGGCGGGCACCACCGTCGTCAAGGCGCCCAAGGGCTGCCGGCCGGTGCGGCCGAACGACGAGGACGCGCCCGGTGCCGGCGGCGCCCCGCAGTACACCTGCGAGACCAAGAACTGGCTCGACCCGGGCGAGTCCGTCATCTTCCCGTTCCAGCTGCGGATCGACCGGGTCATCGACGGTTCGGCGGGCTCCGCGACCCTCCAGATCGACCACGACCCCAACTCGCGCACCAACTTCGACACCGACCCGGGCGACAACACCGCCGTGATCGCCGTCACCGGTGACCGCCTCCTCCTCACCCGCAAGCGGGTCGCGCTGGCCGGCGGGCTCACGGTCCTCGCGCTCGGCGCCGGCTTCGTCGTGCTGCGCCGGCGAAGGGCCCGTTCGCGGCAAGCCTGAGAGCGCGGGAATCCCGGGAAGGACTGGGACGATCGGGATGACCGGGACCAATGGGGCCCCTGGCACCGCCAGGATTAGCGGGCCGTGACAGCTGCGGCCGGGCATGCCCCGACAGCGGCTAGTCTGCGTCTGCTGACCACGTAACTTCCCGGACGCGTCGCCGAGTTGACGCGCGCAGGACGTCCGGCCGCGTGGCGCGACCAGGCCTTGGGAGGCGGACGTGGCGGACGCTACGGACAGTGCGGTTGCGGCGCGCAAAGGTCCGCGGGACCGCCGGCCGGGCCGCGCACAGGCGCAGGTGCACGCGGCGCGCCGGCTGGGCGAGGCCCGGATCGCGCTGGCCGCGGGCGACGCGGCCACCGCGGCGGACCGGTTCCGCGCGGCGCTCGCCACCGCCGGGGACCACGAGCTCGCGGACGAGCAGGTCTCGGGCCTGCTCGGACTGGGTGACTGCGCCCTCGAGACCGGTGAACTCACCGTCGCCCGCGAGCACTTCGAGGCCGTGGAGAAGCTGCTGGCGGGCGAGCCGCTGCCGCGCCGGGCCGCGGCGATCCGCGGCCGGGCGGTCTCCCATCTGCTCGCGGGTGAACTGCGCTACGCCTGCTACCTGCTGGAGAGCGCGATCGACGGGCTGCACGCCGCCGCAACCCAGGACGCCGACGCGCTGCTGCTCCTGCACACCGCCGTCATCGCCCCGTACATGGACATGGGCGCCCACGCCCGCGCCGCCCAGGCCGCCGAGCTCGCCCTCGCACTCGCCCCCTCCGCCACCGATCCCGCGCTGGTCGCCGGAATGCACCGCAGCGTGGCCCGCACCCTCATCGCCGAGGGCCGGATCACCGAGGCCGACGCCTCGCTCGCCACGGCACAGGAGCTGTACCAGCGGCTGGGCTTCCGCTCCGACCTGGCGAAATGTCATTGGATGCGGGGTTATGTGCACGCCCAGGACGGCAATCTGGAGCATGCGGAACGTGAACTGCGGCTCGCCCGCGACATGCTGGCGGCACAGCGGTCCGTGCTCTTCGCCGATCAGGTGGAGGTGGAACTCGCCGACGTGCTGCGCCGGCGCGGCAGCCACTCCGAGGCGGGCGAGCTGCTCGCCCGGCTCCTCGACCGCATCGGTCCCGAGCGCGGCGCCATCCACGCGGCCGGTGCCCACCGGCTGCTCGGTCTGATCGCGCAGGAGGACGGCGAACTCGACGCCGCCGAGGAGCACTACGTCAACGCGCTGTCCCTGCTGGAACGCGCCGGCGCCGCCGGCGATCTCGCGGACCTCTGCCGGCTGCTGGGCGATCTGCTGCGCAGTACCGGACGGGTCGAGGCCGCCATGGACGCCTATCGCACCGGCCTCGGCCACCGTGCCGCGATCGGCACCACGACGCTGGGCCCGGCTCCGGCGAAGCCCCCGGCCAGACCACCGGTGTACTGAGAGGCACCATCAACACGGCCTGGGGTCTGTCGTCTGGATCTCCGTGGGGGAAGGAGCGGTGTCCGGTGCGTGCAGCTGCAAGGCGGAGGAGGGAGGCGACGCGGAGCGTCGTCGACCGACGACAACGCGGCAGATGTGCGTGCTGGACACCGCGACGCCGCGGAGATCCAGACGACAGGCCCTAGGCGGATATCGGCCGGGCCGAGTCGTCGGTCGCGGAGGCGAGGTCCGGGTAGACGTCGAAGAGGCGGCGGACGCCGAGGGCGGCCAGCACCCGGTTGACATGGGAGCCGTCGTCGGCGGCGCCCTGGTCCGGCAGGACGATACGGAGCCGGCCCGCACACGAACGCATCAGCCGGCGCGCGGCGATCAGCACACCCACTCCGCTGGAGTCGCAGAAGCGCACCTCCGCGAGATCGAGGACCACGCTGCGCCGCCCGTCGGCGACCGCCTCGTGTACGTGCTGGCGCACGGTGGGGGAGGTCAGGAGGTCCATTTCGCCCGTGACGATCACCACGGCCCAGCCGTCCTGCTCGACCTGCGTTACTTCCACTGAGTCTCACCTCGCGACGTCGCTGGGAGCAGCCCGGCCACCCTGGCGGTCCGCGGAGGCCCGGAAGGCCGCTCCTCGGGGAATTGCGACAGCGTCATCATGTGAACCCTATGCCCGGAATCCCGCACAGCCGAGCAGTACCGCGGTCACACCCGCATAACACATCGCCAGAAGCGGTCCGATACGGCGGCAGGATGGCGCAAAGGGGCGTACGCCGTCGTAGGTGGCGGTTACATTCGAGCTGACGGGGCCGGGCAGGCCCGGCAGAGCGGACGCCGCCGACGGAACCGCCGGCGGCGAGGGGAGAGGGGCGGCGGCATGGCGACACCGGCACCACCCCGCTGGGACCGCAAGATGCAGCAGCGGCTGGCCCGCGGGGAGGAAGCCGCGCTCGGCGAGCTGTACGACCGGTACGCGTCGCTGGTGCACAGCCTCGCCCACCGCGTGCTGGACGACGACGAGGCCGCGAACCACATCACCCGCGAGGTCTTCGGCTTCCTCTGGGAGAACCCCGACGCCTACGACCCGAGGCGCGGCTCGCTGCGCTCCTGGATCGCCGCGCTCACCCAGCGCCGGGCCGTGCAGCGGCTGCGCCATGCGGAGAACCGCGGCCGGAGCAGCCAGGACGAGGTCGAGGCGAAGGTCCGCGAGGCCAACACCGCGGCCCGCGCCGACTTCATCGTCACCTCCATGCCGGCCCCGCTGCGCGACGCCCTCGAACTCGCCTACTTCCGGCGGCGCGACTACCGGCAGACCGCCGCCGACCTGGGCGTGACGGAGGACGAGGCCAGGCGCCGGCTGCGCCTGGGCCTGCAGCTGCTGTCCACCGCGATGGCACCCGCCGCGCACGCGGGTCTCGACGGGCGGCAGCGGTGACCGCCGGGACGACGGGCACCGGGCCGGACCGGGAACCGTTCCCGCCGTACGACCACAGCACCCTCAAGTCCCTGCTCGGCGCCTGGGCGCTGGCCGCCTGCTCACGCGACGAGTCGCTCGCCGTCGAGGTGCACCTCACGGACTGCGCGGCCTGCGCGGACGAGGCGCTGCGGCTGCGCGACGCCGTCGGCCTGCTGCACCAGGAGGAGACGCTCGACCTTGATCCGCTGCTGCGGTCCCGGGTGCTGTCGGGCTGTCTCGACCGCCGCCCGGCGCGCATTCCGGTGCCCGAATGGGCGGGCCCGTACGACGCGGAGTCCGCCCGGCTGGACGCGTTGCTGCGCGATCTCGGCGACGGCTACTGGGACGCGCCGGTGGAACTGCGCTGGTACGAGGACAAGCGGGTGGCCCGTGAGGTCTCCGTCGCGCAGGTCATCGGCCATCTCTGCGCGGTGGACGGCCTGGTCGCGTCCGCGCTCGGGCTGCCCATCGACGAGCTGCCGTTCGATCCCGCGCAGCGCACCGAGAGTTACTGGGCCACGGCGCGGAACGTGCCGGGCGCCCCGTTGCGTGCCCGGTGGCGCGAGCAGAGCCGGACGCTGGTGCGCACGGTGTCCTTCGCCGGTCACGGGACGGCCGGACTGGACGTCGGGTACGGCGGGTTCACGCTGCCGCTGCGGGACGCCTTCCTCGATCGGGCCTTCGAGTGCTGGATACACGCCTGGGACATCGCCGAGGCCGTCGACTACCCGTACGACCCGCCGGCGCCGCGCAACCTCAACCGCATGATCGACCTGGCGGCCCGGATGCTGCCCACCGCCATAGCGGGGCGCCGCCGCGCCGGACTCACGGCCTCCCCGTCCCGGCTCACCGCCGCGGGCTCACCCGGCCGGTCGGTGCATCTGGAGGTCGAGGGCCGGGGCGGGGGGAACTGGTACATCGCCCTGGACTCACCCGGCGCGCTCGCCACCGCCGAGGAGGCGGTGGCCCATGTCGCGCTCGACAGCGTCGAGTTCTGCCAGCTGGCCGCGGGTCATCTCGAGCCCGAGCGGATAGCGGTGGGCCAGGACGGGGACCGCGACGTCATCCGCGATGTGCTCTTCGCCGCCGCGAGCCTGTCCCGGCTCTGAGCGGCGGGCGCCGCCCGTGCCCCGGCCGGGGCACGGGTGCGACGTGGGTCACATGTTGTACTTGAAACGGCCTGTCGGGCGGGCGTACTTCTCGTAGTTGTCCACGGCCGGATGGGCCTTGGCCGCGGGCCCCGCCTGAAAGGCGCTGATTATGTTCTCGGCGACCTTGGTGGCGAATTTCCCGGTTTCCTTGGGCAGTTTGCCCCAGCACGGCGACGCGTCCACGGCACACGTCCATCCCAGGGTTCCCGCGCTGAACACCCCGGCGCCGGAAACAGTGGTGTAGTAGGACGAATTGGCGAAGCTCTTGTCCTTGCCGTTGATGACCACCGGCGAATTCGAGAGAATCTGAATGGGCCGCGGAGTGTTCCCGTCCGAGAAGACCCGGTCGAATTCACTGCGGACGAGACCCGGATACTGCGAACCGGCGTGCGCGCCGGTGCCCTTGTACATCCAGACGTTCGGGTCGGTGACCACGTACGGGGCGAGCACCCCGGCCCATTCGTACTGGATGCCGAGGAACGAGGACTCGGGACGCGGGTTGGGCGCCTGCCGCCATTGCTGGGTGGCCTCGTCGGTGTCCGTGAGGCTCATCGGGTCCTCGGCGGCGTCCTTGTAGCAGGTGACGACGCGCTCGGCGCCCAGCGGCGAGGACTCGAACCGCACGTGGCGGTAGGCGTTGTTCGCCCCGAAGAATGCCAGGTTGACGCCCTTGTCACGCAAGGCGATGGTGTTGGTCCGCATTCCCGACGACCAGTACTCGTCATGGCTCGGGAAGATCATCCCGCGGGCGCCCTTGAAGCGGGCCGGCTCGGAATCCAGCTCCAGCGAGGTGCCGTAGGCCAACGGGATGCCCATGCGCTCGGCGAGCGTCAGCATCGGCAGCTCGTGCCAGCCGAACAGGCCGTCGCCCGCCCCGCTGTAGGGGCGGTCGAAGCTCACCTTGCGCGCCCGGTCCCCGTAGCCCTTGATGCCGCCGTAAATGTTGGCGCCGCCCCAGGAGTTGTACGCCGCCCACGTGGCGACCGCGTTGATGAAGACGCTGCGGCCTTCGGCCGACTTCGAGCGCACCGTGAGGGGCACCCAGCGGTCGTGGCCGGCGGCGGAGACGAGCTTCAGCCGGTAGTCGCCCTCCGGCCAGCCCTGGGTGGAGACCTCCAGGGAACGCTTCCAGGGGGCGCGCGCCATATAGATCTGCGGAGTCGTCTCCGCGGCGGCCTGTCGCTGACCCCTGACACGGTCGGACGACCAGACCAGCCGGCCCTGCTTACCGTCGTACCAGCCCATCCTGTACGCCTCCACCTGGAAATCGCGCGCAGGGGTGGAGACGTACAGACCGAATTTATCGCCCGGGTCGACACTCACCCGATCGGCATAACCTTCGATAGCGTTTTGCGGACCGGGGTTCTTCAGTTTCCAGTCGGTCGTACCCGGAAGGGCGTTTTCCTTGGCGACATTGATTCCGACATTTTTGCCGGGACCGCCCTTCTCGGGGGGCGGAGTCACCACCTGCACCGGCGGGCGCCCGGGTGTCGGCAGCGCCGTCACCGTCTCCTTGGCACTGTCCAGCAGGTTGGTGCCGTACTGAACGCATACTGCGACAACTACGCCGAGGGCGGCGACAAGGAGAGCTATCCGGCGCAGATTCATGATTTTACGATCATACAGGCGAGCAGGATCGCAGAATGTGAATTCGCCCGGCCGGACGAAGAACGTCGATAACGATTCGTTCACCGCCGCGGTGCAGCTGAGTAACAATCAGGTCGTGGGGCCCCTGCCGATGGAACCGAACGCGTGCCGAATCAATCCGCGGGTGCTGCCCCGGGGTCCGCGGCGGGCCGCGGCGGGCAGCAGGGTGAGCGCGTGCAGCCGTGAGGACCAGTACCGGCGCGAGGCCTTCGCGGCGCGGTTCCAGCCGTGGGCCGTCAGCCGTTCCGCGGTCTCCCGGAAGAAGCGCCGCGCCTCGTCGAAGCGGTCCCCCGAAAGGGCCTTGGCGGACGACTCGCTGACGGCATGTCTGCGGTACTGGAAGGACACGGTGTCCGTGACGACCAGTGAGGCGCCGTCGAGCAGCAGGTCGACGACGAGCGCCAGATCCTGGATGACCCCGAGGTCGGCCCGGAAGCGGAACCTGCGCATCGCTTCGGTACGCCAGCAGATGGAGGGGAAGTAGAGCCAGTTGCCGCGCAGCAGGCTCACCGCCAGGTCCTCGCCGCTGAGCGTGAGGGGGCGCGGGCCCTTCGGCGCGTAGAGCCGCTCCTTGGTGGTGTCCACCAGGGTCCGGGACAACCGTCCCTCGCCGTCGATGACATCGACGCCGGGCTGCACCATGGTCGCCTTCGGCTCATGGTCCAGGGCGGCGCGCACCGTCCGCAGATAGTTCGGCAGCAGCAGGTCGTCACAGCCCATGAGGACGGTGTACTCGCCCTCCGACAGCTCCACGCACCGGTTGAAGTTACCCGTCACCCCGAGGTTCCGCTCGTTGCGGAGGTAACGGACGCGGTCGTCGGCGAGGGCGGCGAACCACTCCGGTACGCCCGCCTCCTTGCCGTCGTCGACGACGGTGAGCCGCCAGTCGCTTCCGTCCTGGGCCAGCACGCTGCGGACGGCGTCCTGCATCAGGGTGACGTCGCCGTAGTACGGCATCAGGATGTCGAAGCGCGGTCCGGCGGAACCGCCGCCGGACGGATCCTGGTCGGTCATGCCGAGGCCATCGTGTGCGGGGCCTGGGTCGGCACCCGCCGGATCAGCGCGAGCAGCAGGACCAGGCCCGCGCGGGCCAGGTAGACCATGGCGCGCAGCGGCGAGTGGCTCGGCTTGCCGGTGGTGCGCGGCCGCATCGCGACCGGGACCTGCCGGACGGTGTAGCCGCAGCGGATCGCGCCGACGGTGCTCTCCACCGTGTCGCCGAGGTACTCCACCGGGTACCAGCCGGCGAAGAACTCGATCAGGTCGCGGTTGCAGGCGCGGAAGCCGGAGGTGGCGTCGGTCAGCCGGGTGCCGGCCAGCTTGGACATGACTCCGGACAGCAGCCGCATCGCCCAGCGGCGCGGGCCGCGGGCCTGGTAGTCGCCCTCGCCGCCGAAGCGGGCGCCGACGACCAGGTCGGCGTTGTCGAGCTCGCGCAGCAGGGCCGGCACATAGCTCGGGTCGTGCTGGCCGTCGGCGTCGATCTGGATCGCGACGTCGTAGTTGTACTCCAGCGCGTAGCGGTAGCCCAGCCGCATGGCGCCGCCGACGCCGAGGTTGTACGGCAGGCGGGCGACGATCGCGCCCTCCGCCGCGGCGACCTTGGCCGTGCGGTCGGTGGAACCGTCGTCCACGACGAGGATGTCCGCGTCGGGCAGTTCCTTGTTGATCTCACCCAGGGTCGTCGCCAGTCCGGCGTCCTCGTTCCACGCCGGCACGATCACCAGCACCCGTCGGCCATCGATCATGCCCGGGCCTCGCGATCATCCGTAGGGGTGGTGGGGGTGGTCCCGTCGGTGCCGGTGGTGCCGTCGATGACGGGCTTCACCGCGTTGGCGGGCATCGGGTCGGCGCTCTGCGCCAAGTGCGCCCGGATCAGGGCCACTTCCTCGGCCAGGGTGCGCGTCTCGGCCTCGAGACGGCTGGACTCCCAGCTCAGGTGCAGTGTGACGAGCAGCACAAGGACGAAGCCGGCGAAGAGCACCAGGCTCACACCGGAGGCGACGCCGAGCTTGTTGGCGATCGAGTCGAGCCAGGTCGGGAAGAAACCGAGCGGAGCGATGATCAGGCCGATGAGCAGCCACAGGGCCGCGTACTTCTCGCGCAGTTGCTGGCGACGCAACAGCTCGACGATGCATCCGAGCACCGCCAAGCCGGTCACCGAAGTCAGTACGGACAATTGCACGATTCAGCCGTCTTTCCGGTCGGAGTACGAGGCTGCCGCGTCATACCGACGTCGGCTGACGTCCAGGGAATGACCGGCTACCGGGCAGAGGGCGAAGAAGACGTCCCGCCAACCCTCGACTGGGTGGCGACGTCACACACGCTGCCGGACACGGCGCTCATGGTACCCCTTGGCCACAAGAGCCGAAAGCCGGGTGGACGCCCACGCCCCACGGGCTCCGGGCCGCTCGGGGCGCAGGTCCGGCGAGTACCTGTCATGCCCTCCGGGGTATTCTGGCCGCCACATGAAGTCGCCCACAGCACTCCTGCGCACGCTCCCTTCCGGGACCCTTCTCGTCGGGGCCGGGGTGGCGGCGAACGCCGGCGCCTCGTACATCTTCCTGGCCCTGGCCGGACGGACGCTCGGCCATGACGACATGGCCCAGATCTCCGTCCTGTGGTCGGTGATCGCCTTCGCGGGCATCGGGCTGTTCTTCCCCGTCGAGCAGGAGCTGACCCGGGTGGTCGCCGCGCGGACCGCCTCCGGGCTGGGCGCCGGACCCGCCATCCGGCGCGGGATACTCACGGCGACGGCGATGCTGGCCGTGGTCCTGGCGGCGCTGGCCGCGGCCTCGGGCCCGCTGGCGAACCTGCTCTTCAACGGCGACCGGGCGATGGTCGCGGTGCTGGGCGCGGCCTTCGTGGGCTGGGCCGCGCAGCACACCGCGCGCGGCATCCTCGCCGGGTACGGGAACTTCCGCTGGTACGCCGTCCAGCTGACCGCCGACGCGGCGCTGCGGGTGGGCGCCGCGGTCGCTCTGCTGGCCGCGAACGGCTCCTTCCTCGCCTTCGGCCTGGCCATGGCGCTGGCCCCGCTGCCCGCCGTGCTCCTGTGCCTGCCCGCGATGCGCCGGGCGTCCCGGCCGGGACCGGCCGCCGGCCCCGGTGAGATCCACAACGGCTTCGGCGTGCTGGTCGTCTCCACCACGCTGATGCAGGCCGTGGCCAACGCTCCGGTCGTCACCGCCAAGCTCCTCGACCCGGACAACGCCCCGCTGGTCACCGCCCTGGTCTCGGCGCTGATCCTGGTGCGGGTGCCGCAGTTCCTGGTCAGCTCGATGCAGGCGTCCCTGCTGGTGGAGCTCACCGGCCGGCACACCGCCGGCGACAAGGCCGGCTTCCTGCGCACCCTGCGCGGCAACCTGCTGATGGTGTCGGCGCTCGGCGCCGGCTGGGCGGTCGTCTGCGCGGTGATCGGCCCGGCCCTGAACGAGACGGCCTTCCACGCGCCGCCGGCCCTCAGCTCCCTGGACTTCGGTCTGCTGGGTCTCGGCGCGGTCGCCCACCTCGCCGCGATCGTGCTCAGCAGCGGCACCCTGGCCACCGGCGGCCACCGCATACTGTGCGTCGCCTGGACCATCGGGGCCCTCGCCCTCGGCATCGCCCCCCTGCTGCCCGGCGGCACGGCGCTGCAGGTCGAACTGTCCTACGCGATCGCCGCCAGTGCCGCCGCCGTCGCCCTGTTGTTCGGACTGCGCGTCGGGCTGCGCCGCTTCGACCGGCCCTTCGACCCGACGACCCGGGCACTCGTCGGGGATGCCGAGGCGATCGGCACCGTCAAGCCCGGCTGACCGGCCGCGGGCCAGTGCCCGCAGGCCCCCGGGCCCGCCCGGCGGCAAACCCCGATCGGGATTCCCGTACGATCTGGAACGCTGTCCCACCGAACCTCATCAGTACTGGTGTGCAGCACCTCACACGTGAAGACGGCGGTCAGCACGCTAGCCGCCCTACCCGTCCGGCTCCGGCGCACACACACCGACCTCGAAGACGGTCACGCCGCTGCCAGGGCGACCGACCGGATCGCTGGAGCTGACTGAGATATGACACCGACCGACGCGCCGAGGGCGCCCGGAGCAGCAGGGGTGCTCAACGCCGCCGCTGTCGCGTTCAAGCCCTGGCGCAAACGGCTGGCGATGATCGCCGCCGAGTTCGCCGTCGCGATCGGGGCCGCCCTCGCCTTCGCCCGGTGGAGCACGTCCATCGCGGTCAACCCGATGACCCGGATCGGACAGGTCAGCGGGCTGGCGGCGCTGCAGTTCCGGCTCATCGCGGTGGCACTGCCGCTGCTCGCCCTCGTGCTCTGGTCGGTCTTCCGGGCCAGTCCCCGGGTGCACCGGATCGTGCTGCGGCTGGTCTGCGCCGCCATCGCCGGACTGGCGACGGGCATGACGGCCGGCGGACAGGTCGTCGCCCTGCGCGGCACCCCCTGGCCGCTGAACGGCCAGAGCGGTGACAACGGACGGCTGGAGGCCTGGGCCACCCAGATCCAGCACAGCGGCCACATGGTCAACATCTACCCGCCGGTGCTGCCGCACCTGACCGCCTTCTGGGCCGACCACTTCGTCGACAACCACCAGACGGCGTTCGCCCTCAAGTGGATCCTGATCATCTCGATCGCGCTCACCGGTCCGGCCGCGTACCTGGCCTGGCGGATGTTCCTGCGTCCGCTGCCGGCGCTCGGCGTCGGCATGCTGGCCGGCATCCCCTCGGTCGTGGTCTACAAGCCGTACAGCCCGCTGGTGCTCGTCGTCCTCATCCCGCTGCTCGCCAAGCTCCTGCAGCTGCTGCGCAATTCACCGCGCCGGCCGTATCCGGCCGTGGCCTGGCGGGGCGCGGCCGTCGGAGCGATGCTCGGCGTCCTGTTCATCGTCTACTCCGGCTGGCACATCTGGTCCGCCCCCGGGATACTCCTCGCCATCGTCGGGCTGTTCCCCTGGCGCTCCGGGCGGGACGGGATGCTGCGGGCCGGCGCGTTCCTCGGGACCGCTCTGCTGGCGTTCCTGATCATCGGCGGCAAGTACGGCTACATGCTGCTGTCGGCCGCCGACAGCACCAAGGACCGCTTCTGCTCGACGCTGACGCTGGTCGACCCCGGCTACATCGCGATGACGCCGTTCTACACCCGCAACGGCAACCTGCCCGGCATGTGGCCGCCGCCGGGCGAACTCGGCGGCGTCGGGGTGTTCACCGCGCTGATGATGGTCGGCGTCGCGGTGGCGCTCACCGTCGGGCTGCGCCGCTCCGCCGTCATCGGCGTCGTCGCCTGCTTCGGCAGCGCCTGGGCGATCCGCTTCTTCTTCGCCTCCCACATGGAGCGCGACCAGGCGGTCCAGCTCTTCCCCCGTACCTACCAGACGCTCCTCTACTGCGGTCTCGCGCTGTTCGGTCTCGCCTGCGTCCTGACCGGCGAGCGCGTCAAGGAGCGGCTCGCCGCGATCCCCGCGCTGCAGTCGCCGGCCGCGTCCCGCAACGCGGGCCGCTACGCCGCCATCGGCGTACTGACCGCCACCGTGGTGCTCACCGGCATGGCGGCCTCCGCCCAGTCCGACCCCTTCTTCCCGGAGAACCCGAAGGGCGTCAGCACCATGGGCCGGCTCGCCTACCAGGCGCACCTGCTCGCGAAGCCCGACGGCACCTGCTCCAAGTTCGCCCCGCACGGCAAGTGCGACCCGCCGCGCAAGCTCAACCCGATCTCCCCGCCGGAGACGGACCAGCTGCTGCACGGCTGCGAGTACGCCTGGCGCAAGGGCCAGCCGTAACCCGGTGAACGACGAAGGAGGGGCACCCGCCGCGGCGGGTGCCCCTCCTTCGTCGTTCCGTGGTCCTGCGTCGTGCGGCCGGCCGAACTCAGGCTCCGGCGGCGAACGTTCCCGCCGCGACCGCGGCCTTCAGCTCGTCCCGCCAGTCGGCCATCGCCGGCAGCCCGGCGGCGGACCAGCGGTCGTGGCCCAGCACGCTGTAGGCCGGACGCTTGGCCGGCCGGACGAACTTGTCGGCCGTGGTGGGGCGGATCCGCTCCGGGTCGAGGCCGGACAGCTCGAACGCGGCGCGGGCCAGCTCGTACCAGGTGGCCTGGCCGGCGGCCGTGCCGTGGTACGCGCCGGCCGGGGCGTCGCCGGCGAGCGCGGCGCGGCCCAGCTCGGTGAGCCGGACGGCCAGCGCGCGGGCCCAGGTGGGCTGGCCGAGCTGGTCGTCGACGACGTCGAGCGTCTCGTGGGTGGCCGCCAGCTTCAGCATGGTCGCCACGAAGTTGCGGCCGTGCGCGCCGTACAGCCACGCGGTGCGCACGGTGTAGCCGCTGTCGGGCAGCAGCTCGGCGACCGCGAGTTCACCGGCGAGCTTGCCGCGGCCGTAGGCGTTGACGGGCCCGGTCGGGTCGTCCTCGCGGTACGGCTCCTTGGCGTCGCCGGGGAAGACGTAGTCGGTGGAGACATGGATGAGCAGCGCGCCCGCGGCGGCGCAGGCGGCGGCCAGGTGGCGCACTCCGTCGCCGTTGACGACGGTGGCGGCGGCCTCGTCGGCCTCCGCGCCGTCGACGTCCGTCCAGGCGGCGGCGTTGACCACGATCCGGTGGCCGCGGACCGCCGCGAGCAGCGCCGCGGGGTCGGTCAGATCCAGGTCGGCCCGGGTGGCGGCGGTGACGGCCGAAGCCGGATCAGCCGCGAGGGCCGCCACGACCTCCTGGCCGAGCATGCCGCCGGCCCCGGTCACCAGCCAGCGGGTGACGCCGGCGGCCGGGTCCTCGTTCGTGCCGGCATCGCTCATGAAAGCGCCGCCTTGGCCTTGAGCGGCTCCCACCAGGCGCGGTTGTCGCGGTACCAGGCGACGGTGTCGGCGAGGCCCTGGTCGAAGCCGATCAGCGGCTCGTAGCCCAGCTCGGCGCGGGACTTGCCGATGTCCAGGGAGTAGCGCAGGTCGTGGCCCTTGCGGTCCTCGACGTACTCGACCATGTCCCAGCCGGCGCCGCAGGCTTCCAGCAGCCGGCCGGCGAGCTCCTTGTTCGTCAACTCGGTGCCGCCGCCGATGTGATAGACCTCACCGGCCTTGCCGCCCTGCAGCGCGAGCGCGATGCCCCGGCAGTGGTCGGAGACGTGCAGCCAGTCACGGATGTTGCCGCCGTCGCCGTAGAGCGGGACCTTCTTGCCGTCCAGCAGGTTCGTCACGAACAGCGGGATCATCTTCTCGGGGAAGTGATGGTGCCCGTAGTTGTTGGAGCAGCGGGTGACCACCACGTCCATCCCGTGCGTGCGGTGGTAGGCGAGCGCGATCAGGTCGGAGCCCGCCTTCGCCGCGGCGTACGGGGAGTTGGGCGCGAGCGGCCAGTCCTCGGTCCACGAGCCTTCGCTGATCGAGCCGTACACCTCGTCCGTGGACACGTGCACGAAGCGGCCGATGCCGAGCTTGTGGGCGGCGTCCAGCAGGGTCTGGGTGCCGAGCACGTTCGTGGTGACGAACGCGGCCGCGCCGGTGATCGACCGGTCGACGTGCGACTCCGCGGCGAAGTGCACCACCGCGTCATGGCCGGGCAGGACGGAGGCGACGAAGTCCGCGTCGCAGATGTCGCCGTGCGCGAACCGGTAGCCGGGCAGGTGGGCGACCGGAGCGAGGTTCTCCGGATTGCCGGCGTAGGTGAGTTTGTCCAGTACGGTGACGGAGGCGGTCTCGAGCCCCGGCATCTCCCCTGACAGGACTGCGCGGACGAACTGCGAGCCGATGAATCCGGCGCCACCGGTAACAAGAATGTTCATGAGTGCCAGAGTCCAGTCAGGCCCCTACTGGGGGGCGGCGTAAGATGGTTTGCTTCGCCGTAACTCTAGCCGTTCCCCGAGTGCAGGGGCGAAGCCGAGCAGTCATCGGCCGCCTGCCGCCGGAGAAAGTAGAAACAACATGCGTGGTATCCTCCTCGCCGGCGGGACCGGGTCCCGGCTGTGGCCGATCACCAAAGCGGTCTCCAAACAGCTGATGCCGGTCTACGACAAGCCGATGGTCTATTACCCGCTGTCGACGCTCATGATGGCGGGAATTCGCGACATACTGCTCATCACCACCGAGCAGGACCAGGAGCAGTTCCGTCGGCTCCTCGGCGACGGCTCGCAATTCGGTATCAATATCGAATACCGCTCGCAGCCGAATCCCGGTGGAATCGCCCAGGCATTCCAGATCGGTGCGGACTTCATCGGCGGCGAGCCGGTGGCGCTCATTCTCGGTGACAACATCTTCCACGGCGCGGGCCTCGGGCGGCAATTGCAGGACCACAGCTCCCCCGACGGCGGTGTGATCTTCGCCTACCAGGTGAAGGACCCCACCGCGTACGGCGTCGTCGAGTTCGACGAGCACGGCAACGCGCTGTCGATCGAGGAGAAGCCGGAGCGGCCGAAGTCGCGCTTCGCCGTCCCCGGCCTCTACTTCTACGACGGCCAGGTCGTGGACATCACCAACAGCCTCAAGCCCAGCGCGCGCGGCGAGCTGGAGATCACCGAGGTCAACGCGACCTACCTGAAGCAGGGCAAGCTCCGCGTCTCCGTACTGGACCGCGGCACCGCCTGGCTGGACACCGGCACCTTCGACTCCCTCGTCCAGGCCTCGGAGTACGTCCGGGTCATCGAGGAGCGGCAGGGGCTGAAGCTCGGCTGCGTCGAGGAGACCGCCTGGCGGATGGGGTTCATCGACTCCGAGCAGCTGCGCAAACTGGCCGAACCGCTGCTGAAGAGCGGTTACGGCGAATACCTGGTCAACACGCTCGCCCTCGAAGAGGACCTCCCGCGATGAACATCCGACCGCTGTCCTTCCACGGCGCCTGGGAGATCACCCCCCAGCAGCACGGCGACCCGCGCGGGCTGTTCCTGGAGTGGTACCGCTTCGACCGGCTGGAGGCCGAGGTCGGGCATCCGATGCGGCTCGCGCAGGCCAACATGTCGGTGTCGTCGAAGGACGTCGTGCGCGGCATCCACTTCGCCGACGTCCCGATGGGCCAGGCCAAGTACGTGACGTGCGTACGCGGCGCGGTGCTCGACGTGGTGGTCGACCTGCGGGTCGGCTCGCCCACCTTCGGGCAGTGGGACGGCGTCCGGCTGGACGACGTGGACCGCAAGGCCCTGTACATCGCGGAGGGCATGGGCCACGGCTTCTGCGCCCTCAGCGACGACGCCACGCTCTCGTACCTCGTCTCGGACGTCTTCCGTCCCGACAAGGAGCACGGTGTGCACCCGCTCGACCCCGAGCTCGGCATCGACTGGCAGACCGGCGCGCCCCAGCTGTCCGCCCGGGACGCGGCCGCCCCCAGCTTCGCGGAGATGCGGGACGGCGGCCGGCTGCCGGACTTCGACGTCTGCCAGGCCCACTACAAGGAGCTGGGCGCCGGCGCCTGACCGGACCGGTACGGCCCGCGGCACCGCACGTCAGGCGAAGACGACCGTGCGGTGCCCGTTGATCAGGACGCGGTGCTCGCTGTGCCACTTCACGGCGCGCGCCAGCGCCTGGCACTCGACGTCCCGGCCGATCGCCACGAGCTGCTCGGGGGTGACCTCGTGCCCCACCCGCTCGACCTCCTGCTCGATGATCGGTCCTTCGTCGAGGGCCGCCGTCACGTAGTGCGCGGTCGCGCCGATCAGCTTCACCCCGCGTGCGTGCGCCTGGTGGTAGGGCTTGGCGCCCTTGAAGCTCGGCAGGAACGAGTGGTGGATGTTGATGATCCGGCCGGGCAGCCGCTTGCACAGGTCGTCGGAGATGACCTGCATGTAGCGGGCCAGCACCACCAGGTCCACGCGCTCCGCCTCGACCAGTTCCAGCAGCCGCGCCTCCGCCTGGTCCTTGGTGTCGGCGGTCACCGGGATGTGGTGGAACGGGATGCCGTAGGAGCCGGCGAGCTCCTCGAAGTCCGTGTGGTTGGAGACCACGGCCGCGATCTCGACGGGCAGCGCGCCGATCCGGGTGCGGAACAGCAGGTCGTTCAGGCAGTGCCCGAACTTGCTGACCATGAGGACGACCCGCATCTTCTCGTCCGCCGCGTGCAGCTGCCAGTCCATCTGGAAGGCGCTGCCGATCGCCGCGAAGCTCGCGCGCAGTTTGTCCTGGTCCACCGGCGGCTCGGCCGTGAAGTGCACCCGCATGAAGAACAGCCCGGTGTCCTGGTCCCCGAACTGCTGGCTGTCCACGATGTTGCAGCCGGTCATGAAGAGGTAACTCGACACGGCATGCACGATGCCCTGCTTGTCGGGACAGGACAGCGTCAGCACATATTGCGGCTCGTTCACACGGGCCAGCCTCGCACACGCGGCGGCCGGCGCGGCGCCGCCGTCCGTCAGGCGGTACGCGTGTAGATCGCCAGGACGTCGAGCGAGCGCGGCGGCGCGTCCACGTCGTCCCCGTCGGCCGTCGCGAGCTTGACGTGCGCCTCACGGGCGGCGCGGACCGCCTCCGGCCAGGCGTGGTGCTCCAGGTAGGTGCTGACCGGCGCGTCCGCGCCCACCTGGTGCAGGATCTTCAGCACCCGCAGCACCGCGACGTCGACGAGCGCGGCCTCCTGCGAGTCGCGGAAGATCGTCCCGACGTATTTCTCGGCGGACCAGTTGTCGAGCCAGGTGTCCTCGACGAGGCGGTAGACGGCGTCGGTGACGTCGCCGAAACCGGGCACCCCGGCGAGCCAGCACTCCTGCTGGAACACCGGGTCGCTGATCATGTGCAGCGCCGAGCGCACATTGCTGCGCCAGCGCCACCAAGGCATGTCATTGAGCGGCATGCCCCCCATCGTGGAGGAGCGGGCACCGCGGCGGGAAGTCTTCTCCGAAGTCTGCACGGTGACCGATCGTACGTTCCCTCGAATCCGCACCTGTAATTCACCTGAACGTGACGCTGTGTTCGCTCGGGGTCACCCCCGCGTTGGGCGCGGAACGGAAGCGTCCATGTTCATGACTGAACGGCGTTCGCGCAAGGCTGTCCTGTTGGCTGTATCGACGACCTGCGCGGCGCTGATCAGCGGCTGCGGTGTGATCCCGGGGAGCGCGGGGGGCTCCCCGGGACCCGTGGTCGTCATGACCTGGGCACCGGACGGTACGAAATCGACCAACATGCCAGGAATGCCTGCCATGGCGCAGGCGTTCGCGGCCCACATCAACGCCTCGGGCGGGCTGAACGGCCGTGAGCTCAAGGTCCTCACCTGCAACGACCACAACGACACCGTCGAGGCCGCGAAGTGCGCGCAGCGGGCCCAGGACGAGGGCGTGGTCGCCGTCATCGGCTCGTACAGCGAGCACGCCAACAGCTTCACCTCCACCCTGGAGTCGGCCGGGATCCCGTACATCGGGGGCTACGGGATAACCCAGGAGGAGTTCCAGAGCCCGATGTCCTATCCCGTCAACGGCGGCCTGCCGGCCCTGCTGACGGGCAACGGGAAGCAACTGGCGGCCTCCTGCTCCAAGGTCAGCCTGGTGCGGCCGGACACCATCGTCGGCGACCAGTTCCCGCTGTTCCTCGACGCCGGCCTCAAGGCCGGCGGCCGGCCCGCCGCCAACGACCTGCCGACGGCCGACGACTCCACCGAGTACACCGGCGTCGCCCAGCGGGCGGTCGGCAGCGCCCGCTCCGGCACCTGTGTCGCGGCCGTGCTCGGCGACCGCACGGACACGTTCATCGACTCACTCCGGCGGCTCGGCGAAGAGCTGCCCGACGTCCGGTTCTCCTCGGTGATCGGCAGCATCCAGCAGTCGCTGATCGACAGCACCGGCGGCAGGAACAGCCCGCTGGAGAACGCGTTCGCCACCGGCTGGTACCCGCCGACCTCGGACCCCAAGTGGGACGCGATGAAGGAGGTCGTGAAGAAGTACGCGTTCGGCGACAACCGGATCGACGTCGCCGACCCCGGCGTCCAGACCACCTGGATCGCCTACTCGGTCTTCACCGAGGTCGTCCGGACGATGGGCGCGGAGGAGGTCAACCCGATGACCCTCAAGCGCGCGCTGGACAAGGCGACCGGCATCTCGACCGGCGGCCTCACCCCGGACCTCGGCTGGCGCAACGAGAACATGCTCCCGGTGCCGGGCCACCCGCGGATGGTCAACGCGAAGGTCGTCTACCAGGTCGTCAAGGACGGCCGGCTGGTCGCCGCGCGCACCGGATTCGTCGACATGGCGGCGACGCTCGGCCGCCAGGTGAGCCAGAGCAACTAGGGCCTGTCCGGCCGCAGCGGCGTGCGCGCCGGCGGCCGCTGACGCGGGCGCCCGATCGGCTCAGAGCTGGGAGTACTCACGCTCGGTCAGGTTGTGCTGCTTCGCGATCGCGTTCCAGAGCCGGACCGCGCGCTTCTTCTGCGCCGTCGCGCTACCGCTCTCGCGGTCGCCCACCGACTTGACCGGGGTGCCCTTCGCGTGGCCGCCCTTGCAGGTCTTGCCGTCGCCGGCCGCCTGGTCCGCCCAGGACGCGTACGCGTTGTCGGCCGCGGCCGACGCCGCCCACGCCTTGTTCAGCGCCTCGGACAGCTCCGCGTGCTGCGGCAGCTGGTCCACCTGGAGGGCCGCGAGCCGGGTGACGAGCGTGCCGCGCTGGCCGGCCGCCGCGCGCAGGTCGGCCGCCGCCTGGGGCAGGTTCTTGCAGGACTTGATCGACTCCACCGCGCTGACCACCGAGGACCGGCTGCTGCCGCTGTCCTTGAGGAGTGCGTCCAGGGTCTTCGCCTGCTTCGTGGCGGCGTCGTCGGCGGCGCCGCCCGGCTGCGCGGACGCCCCGGCCGACGAGGCCGGCGGCTTGCTCGCCTTGGCCTGGTCCTTGCTGTCGTCGTCGCCGCCCGCGCTGAGCGCGGCGCCCGCGGCCAGTCCGGCCAGGGCGCAGCCGCCGACGACGATGCCGATCACCGCGGCCGGGGAGAGCCGGCGGCGCGATCCGCCACCGCCGCCACCGTTCGCACCATTCGCGTTGTTCGTACCATTCGCACCGTCATAGGGATCCGCATGACCCTGGGCGGGCGCCGGTGCCGGCGGCGCCGCCTGCACCCGGTAGGGCTGCTGACGGGCCGGCTCCGGCCTCGGCTGCTGCCGGGGGCCGTCCTGCCGGTACAGGTGGTCGTAGTCGTCCGACGGGGCGGACTGCGGCTCGTCGTACGACTGGTCGTACGAGGGCCCCTGCGGCTGGTCGTACGACGGCTCGTCGAAGATCGAGAGCGACAGGTGCCGGGTGGCCTCCGCCTCGCTCTCGGCGGGATACCCCGCCGGCCCGGTCCCCGCCCCGAAGTGCTCGGGCGTGAACGGCTCGGGAGCGAAGGGTTCCGGCGCGAACGGCTCGGCCTGGAACGGATCCGGGGTGAACGGCTCCGGGGGCGGCGACGAGCGCGGGTACGGCGGCAGGAACTGGGTGGCGTCCGCCTCCGGCACCGGTGCGGCGGCCGCGGGTGGCGCCTGGGGCATCGCGGGCGGCATCGCGGGAGCGGGCGGGGTGGCCTGCGGATACGGCGGGAACATCATCGTCGCGTCCGCCCCCGCGCCGGCCTCGGGCGGCAGCGGCTGCGCGGCGCCCGGCACCTGGTCCCACGGCTGCCCGCCGGCGGGCCGCACATGGTCCTCGTAGTGCTGCGGCGGCTGCTCCGGTGGCAGCACCACACCCCTTCGGGGCTCGGGCGTTCCCGGGTTCTGCCGGTACTGATCGTCCGGCGTCTCGTCGCCGTGTCCGCTGTGCATCGCCGGAACTCCCGCCTTCACCCGTCGTCGGACCCGTCATCGGACTCGACGGCTCACGCTACCGGGTCAGCCTGAGAACCCACCACGCACCCGATCGGGCGAGGGCCGGACAGGGCCGTGTTGACGACGGGGAAGGACCGAATGGCGAGGTATCGGCCGTCTCTTGGGGCGTCGTGCACGGCGATGTCGTTCCGGTATCGATTCCGGCGGGTGGTGATTCCGCCGGTATCGCGAACACCCGGACGACACGGCCTACGCCGCGGCCTCCTGCTCCTGGAGATGGGCGCCGAACTCCCGTACCGCGGGCTCCGCTCCGTACGGTTCGAGGCGGCGGCGGAAGTCGTCGAGGTATTCGGCACCGCGATGGGAGCGCAGCCCGGTCAGCAGGGCCACCGCCTCGGTGCCCGTGTGGCAGGCCTGCTCGATCTCGCGCTGCTGCACCTGGGCGTCGGCGAGGAGGAGCAGCCCGATCGCGCGGCGGCGCACCCGTGTCACGGGGTGGCCCGCGAGGGCCTCCTCGGCGCGCCGGGCGGCCGGTGCGGCCTGGCCGAGATCGCGGTGGCCGTGCGCCAACTCGTCGGCCAGATAGGCCTGGTCGAAGTGGGAGATCCAGTCGGGATCGTCGTCCGGCTGGGAGTGCTCCAGCGCGTCGACGGCCTGTCCTGCGACCGAGGCGAACGTCCGGGCGTCGCCGAGCAGCGCGTGCCCGCGGGCCTCCGCGGCGTAGAACATCGCCTGCGCGGTGGGAGTGACCTGCCCGCGCGCCCCCTCCTGCGCAGCTCGGGCGAGCTGCGCGATCTCGCGCGGATTGCCGAGCGTCTCGGCGAGATGGCTCATCCCGGCGGCCAGCACGTATCCGCCGTAGCCGCGGTCGCCCGCCGCCTGCGCGAGCCGCAGCGCCTGGATGTAGTAGCGCTGCGCGAGCCCCGGCTGCCCGGTGTCGATGGCCATGTACCCGGCGAGTTCGGTCAACCGCGCCACGGCGCCGAAGAGCTGACGGCCGGTCGCCTCGCGGTACGAGCCCGCCAGCAGGCCCGACACGACGCTGTTGAGGTAGTGCACGACGATGGGCCGGACATGGCCGCTGCCGAAGCGGTGGTCCAGGTCCACGAGCGCCTTCGTCGTGGCCCGCACCGCCTCCACGTCCGCCCTGCCGACCCGTGAGCCGCCGGCCCGGGCGACGGCGCCGTCGGTGCGGGTGATCAGCCAGTCGCGGCTGGGCTCCACGAGGGCCGAGGCGGCCACCGTCGACCCGGTGAGGAAGTCCCGGCGCCCGACGTCGCTGCGCCACAGCTCGCAGGCCTGCTCGATCGCGCCGAGGACGGTGGGCGCGAAGTGCAGCCCGATGCCGGTGGCGAGGTTCTTGCCGTTGGCCATGCCGATCTCGTCGATGGAGACGGCCCGGCCCAGCTTGCGGCCCAGCGCCTCGGAGATGATGGCCGGTGCCCGGCCACGCGGCTGCTGGCCTCTCAGCCAGCGGGCGACGGACGTCTTGTCGTACCGCAGGTCGAGGCCGTGCTCGGCCCCGCACATGTTGACCCGGCGGGCCAAACCGGCGTTGGAGCAGCCGGCTTCCTGGATGAGCGCCTGCAGCCGTTCGTTCGGCTGCCGCGCCACCAGTGGTCGTGCGGCCATGTCGTGCCCCTCCTTCGTCGCGGGACCACGGGCCTGCGCCCGTCGTCCCGCTCCCCCTGGTGACCCCGGCGATCTTCGATAAGAGATCAATGCCCAGCACACATGACGTGAATTCACCGTTTTCACGGCATTTCTTCCAGGGCGTACGTCTCCGCACCCACCAGGGACTACCCGCATCCGGGGCCGCGTTCTCGCACGCGCCCCCGGCCGTGCACCCGTGCGCCCATGATGAGCCGCGGCTCCACCCCGTAACCCTTGGTGACCGAGGTAGTTGTGCAGCGCGTGGAAGACACCATCGGAGCCCCCCGCAGCAGCTCACCGACCAACTGCTCGACACAGCGGTCCGATACGCGGAGGAGCGGCACTGGGACGTGCTGCCCGGCTCCTGGCTGGAGGACGACGGCGGCGGTTCACGCTGCTCGTGCGACTCCCCCGCCTGCCCGGCGCCCGGCGCGCACCCGACCCGCCCCGACTGGGCGACGCAGGCCAGCGGCAGCGCCGTCGCGGTGCGCCGGATGTGGTCCAAGCAGCCGCGTGCGTCGATCCTGCTGCCGACCGGACGCACCTTCGACGCGATCGACGTCCCCGAGGTGGCCGGCTGCCTCGCCCTGGCCCGCATGGAACGGATGGACCTGCCGCTGGGCCCGGTGCTCTGCACCCCCAACCGGCGGCTGATCTTCCTGGTGCTGCCCGGTGCGTCGGTCAAGGTCCCCGACCTGCTGCGCAAGCTGGGCTGGCCGCCCGCCTCCCTGGACCTCCTGGTCCGTGGCGAGGGCGACTTCATCGCTTCCCCGCCCACCCGCACCGGCACCGGCGGCTCCGTGCAGTGGGCACGCCAGCCCACCGCCCTCAACCGCTGGCTCCCCGACGTCGAGGAGCTGCTGAGCCCGCTGGCGTACGCGTGCGGCCGCGAAGCGGCTGCGAGCCGGGCCCGGGTAGCGCCCGCCGGGGCCTGACAGGGCCTGCTCTAGGCTTCCCCGTGGATCAGCGGTCTCCACGGGGAAGGACGGCGCAACGTGCCGAAGACATTCGAGGCGGGGGCGCCCGACGAGGGCGCGCCGGAGCAAGGCGCACCGGATCAGGGCTACGCGGTGAGCGTCCACAACCTGTGGAAGTCCTTCGGCGAGCAGGTGGCCGTGGCCGGGATCGACCTCGAACTCCCGGCCGGACGGTTCATCGGTCTGGTCGGCCCGAACGGCGCCGGCAAGACCACCACGCTCTCCATGGTCACCGGCCTGCTCCGCCCCGACGACGGCACCGTCCTGATCACCGGCCATGACGTCTGGACCGACCCCGTCGCCGTGAAGTCCCGGATCGGCGTACTCCCCGAGGGACTGCGGCTCTTCGAACGCCTGTCGGGCCGCGAACTGCTCGCCTACACCGGCCGGTTGCGCGGCCTGCCCGGCGCCGAGGTCGACAAACGCGCCGCGCAGCTGCTCGACGTCCTCGACCTCGCCGCCGCGCAGAACAAGCTGGTCGTCGACTACTCGACCGGCATGCGGAAGAAGATCGGGCTGGCCGCGGCGCTGCTCCACAACCCCGAAGTGCTCTTCCTGGACGAGCCCTTCGAGGGTGTCGACCCGGTGTCCGCGCAGGTCATCCGGGGCGTCCTGGAGCGCTACACCCGGTCGGGCGCCACCGTCGTCTTCTCCTCGCACGTCATGGAGCTCGTGGAGAGCCTCTGCGACTGGGTCGCGGTGATGGCCGCCGGCCGGATCGTCGCCCAGGGCCCGCTCGCCGACGTACGGGGCGAGGCGTCGTCCCTCCAGGACGCGTTCCTGTCGCTCGTCGGCGCCACCGAACGCGGCGGCCAGGACCTCGACTGGCTGGGCGGCGCACGATGAGCGCCGCAGCCACCCACCCGTCGGTCACTCCGGTCTTCATCCGGCTCAAGCTCGCCATCATCCGCAACGGGCTGCGGCAGTCCACCGGCCGCACCATCGGCTGGATCGTCGGCGTCGTCTTCGCGATGCTGTACGGGCTCGCCATGGGCGTCGGGATGATCGCGCTGCGCCACAGCGACTACGGGCCGGCGGCCGCCGTCGGGCTGGCCGTCGTCCTCGTCATCGGCTGGGCCGTGATGCCGCTGTTCCTCTTCGGCGGCGACGACACCCTCGACCCCACCCGCCTCGCCATGCTGCCGCTGCGCCCGCGGCCGCTGATCACCGCCCTGCTGATCTCCTCGCTGCTGGGCGTAGGGCCGGTCTTCACCGTCATCGTGACGGCGGGCGCGGTGTCCGCGCTGGCGGGCAACGCGGTCTCCATCGTCGTCGCGGTCGCCGCCGTCGCCCTCGTGCTCCTGCTCTGCGTGGCGCTGTCGCGCGCCGTCGCCGCCGCCAACACCCGCCTGCTCACCAGCCGCAAGGGGCGCGACCTCGCCCTGCTCAGCGGCCTGTTCGTGGCGGTCGGCGCACAGCTCGTCAACCTCGGCGCCAGCTCGCTCGCCTCGTCCGACGGCCTGGACCGGGTCAAGTCCCTCGCCTCCGTGCTCCGCTGGCTGCCGCCCGCCCCCGCGATCGACGCGGTCCGCGCGGCGGCCGAGGGCTCCTACGGGCCGGCCGTCCTCGAACTCCTCTACGTCGCGGCCGTCCTGGCCCTGGTGATCCGCTGGTGGCACCACAGCCTGTACCGGCTGATGGTCATCCCCGACGCCTCCACCCTCCAGGCCGCGGAGAAGGAAGCGGGCACCGGTGGCGGCCGGCTGACCGCGCTGCTGCCCGGCGGCCGCACCGGCACCGTGATGGAACGCCAGTTCCGCTACGCCTGGCGCGACCCGCGCTCCAAGGCGGCCTGGGCGACGGCGCTGGCCGTCGGACTGCTGCTGCCGATCGTGGCCGCCGTCCAGCACGGCAGCGTCTACTCGGCGTGCTGGGCCGCCGGGCTCCTCGGCATGCAGATGTACAACCAGTTCGGTGTCGACGGCTCCGCCTTCTGGACGGTCGCCTCCACCATCTCCACCCGCGCCGACGCCCACGCCGAACTGCGCGCCCGCGCACTGGCCCTGTCGACCGTCGCCGTCCCGTACGTCACGGTCGTCACCATCGGCTCGGCCCTGCTCCTCGGCCGGCCGGACGCCGTCCCGGAGACCCTGGGGCTGTCCTTCGCCCTGCTGGGCGCCCTCATCGCCGCCGGCGCCTTCGCCAGCGTCCGCTTCCCGTACGCCCTCCCGCAGGACAACCCGTTCGGCAGCTCGGCCCCCGGCCAGGGCGGCCTCGCCGCGATCAGCCTCTTCGGCGGCGGCCTCACCGGCGCGGCCTGCTGTCTCCCGCTCGTCGGCCTGACGATCTACCTCCACGTCGCCGGCCACCACGCCTACCTCTGGATCCTGCTGCCGGTCGGCGCCGTCTACGCCCTGGCCCTGGCCGCGGCATCCCTCCGCTTCACCGCCCCCCGACTCCTCAACCGCCTTCCGGAGATCCTGGCGGCGGTGGCGAAGGGCTGAGCACGGCGAAGGGCTGAGCAAGCCGAACGCCCGGGCGGGAACGCCCGGGCGCCGGATGCTCGGCCGGCCATTGCTCGGCCGACGATCGCTCAGTTGGCGATTGCTCAGTTGGCGATGCTGCCGATGCTGCCGCGCCAGGTCGGGAGCAGTTCGTCCAGGAGGGCTTCGACGCGGGGCGGAAGGCCGCGGGCCGCGCCGTTGAGGGTGTGGTTGCGGGCCAGGAGGGATTCGGCGGCGGCTTCGAGGCGGGCCGGGTCGCCGGTGGCGTGGGTCGCGTGCAGGAGGGCGAGCCAGAGCCGCTCGTCGGAGCCGGTGACCGCCAGGGCGGTCTGTACGGCGGCGACGGCGGCCTTCGGCTTGCCCGCGTCGAGGTGCAGACCCGCGAGGGCGAGGGCGACCTCGGCGACGAGGACCGGGTGCTGGGCGTCGACGATCTCGTGGGCGAGCCAGCCGTAGCGGCCCGGGGCGCGGTCCTCCAGGAGGGAGCCGCGGGCCAGCGCGAGGGCGTCGGCCAGCAGCCGGCGGCGGGTCTGCGGGTCGTCGGCACCGGGGCCCTCGGAGGCCGCGTGGTGCAGGGTCTGCAGGACGTCCCAGTCGGAGACGACCGTGCTGGACAGCACGAGGCGGCCGGTCGCGTCGTACGACATCCGCGACGAGCCGTCGGCGTCGGTGCCGAGCCAGTCGCGCAGCCGGTCGATGAGCGCGTCGCGCACGTCGTCGGTGACGCCGCGCGGCCAGAGCGCGGAGGCCAGCACCCGCGGATGGACGCCCTCGCGGTGCAGCAGGAGCAGCGCCAGCGCCTCGTGGAGGAGCAGGCTGCGCCCGGCCTCCGGGGTCTCCAGACCGATGAGTTCGAACGGGCCGAGCAGGCGGGCGTACACCCCGGGCCGGCCCTGGTCGGTGAGGTCGACCATGAACGGCGGTACGGAGGCGGACGGTTCGCGGTCCGGGTCGGCCGCCGCGAACAGCCCGAGGATCGCCTGGTACTGGGCGGCCGGGAGCAGCTGTGCCTCCAGGTCCAGACCGAGGAGCGGGGCGAGCAGCCGGCCTGCCGCGGTGACCTCGAGCGCCCAGGCGGCGCCCGGCAGGTCGTCCCGGGCCGATGCGACGAGGTAGCCGATGCCCAGCCGGCCGGAGTCGGCGGCGAGTTCGGCGAGCCGGTCGGCCTCCTCCTCGGTGGGCTCGGTGGCGATCAGGACGAGGTGCGGGGAGCGCTGGGTGTGCTGGGCGCTGCCGGTCCTGCCGGTCAGCACGTTGTCCTGGCCGGCGGTCCGCAGTGCGGCGGAGCGCTGCGCGGTCTCGGCGGCCATCGTCTCGATGACCTCGGGGACGTCCGCGAGGTGCCGGATCCTGGCCGGCGCGAGGGCCGTGAGGTCCTCGGCGAAGCCCACGAGCGTCACCGTCATCCGGTCCGACCAGCCGTTGGTGGCGAGTTCGGCGGCGACGGAGGCGAGTACCGCCTCACGGTCGGCGCGGGCGCCGGTCAGCGACACGATGCCGGGCACCGCTTCGAGGTTGAGCATCAGCCGGGCGCCGTCGAGGGTGCCGAGGGCGGCCAGGCCCGGGTACGGGGCGCTGGCGGAGACGTCCGCGTCGGCGGGCAGGTCCGCCCGGTCCAGCCGCCAGAACGTCTGGTCCTGGCCGAGCTGCCACGGCGCGGGCGGCTGGCCCTCGGGCCAGGCCAGCTGGAGGTGCAGCGCCTCGTCGGTGAGCCACGCCGCGTAGACGGTGGGCAGCTTGCCGCCGTCCGAGGCGAGCCGTGCCGACAGGGCGCGCAGCGCGCGGTCGAGGAACGCGACGGTGTCGGCGTCCGCGCCGATCCGCAGCGCGTCGGCGGCGTCCGCCTCGGGCCCGTTGGGGGTGCGGGGCGTGCGGACCGCGCCCGCGGTGACCGACTGCCAGAGCGCGGTACGGCGGCGCCGGCCCAGCGCGGCGAGCAGTCCGGCCGCCAGCAGCGGGGCGCCGATGAGCGCCTCGGCCAGACCGAATCCGTGCCCGGAACCCTGGGATGCGGACGGTGCGGCGACGGCCGGCCCGACCGGGGCCGCTTCGGCGTGGGCGGGCTGCTCTGCGGGCTTCTGCGTGGGCGTCTGGGCCGGTGTCTGGACCGGGGTCTGGGCGGGTGCGGTGTGCGCCGCGTGGGCTCCTTCGGCCGCCGTGTCCTTGACCCCGCCGCGCTCCGCGTAGTGCTGCACGTCAGGCGCGGGCTTCGGCGCCGCGACCGGCATCTCCACGAGGTCGCCGCCGCGCGCGTCGGCCGGCATCTCCATGATCCAGCCGGGCCGGATCAGGCTCGCCTTGGACAGCTTCGAACCGTCGGGCTGCGCCCGGTCCTTGTTGAGCTGGTAGATCTCGTTGTAGCGGCGGCCGTCGCCGAGGTGGCGTTCGGCTATCTCCCACAGCGAATCGTGGTGCCGGCCCTCCGGCGGCTGGATCCGGTAGAACTTCGTCGCCTCCTTGGCGGCCTCCGCGGCGGCGGCCGCACCCGGCGTCACCGTCGTGGAGGCGGCCCCGCCGCCCTGCTGCTGCGCACCGGCCGCGTGCTGCTGGTGCTGCTGCACCTGCCCCGGCGTCTGCTGGGCGGTCACGGCCGGGCCGCCGCGGTGCGGCTGGTCGTGCAGGTTGCCGAGCTGCGCGAGCCCCGGCGTGAGGCTGGCGGCGCTCGCGCCGATCAGCAGCAGCGCGGCGATCAACTGGCGGGCCAGCAGCTGGCTCGGCCCGGACGCGGGCACCCGCGACGGCATCCCGATCCCGGAGATCGCGGCCTTGGTCTCCACGATCACGCACGCCGCGAACTGCGCCCACGCCAGCCACACCACGACGGCCAGTACGTTGATGAACGTCTCCGTCGTGATCGGCTCCCGCAGCACCTCCATCGAGAAGGAGTGCGGCAGCGGCGAGCCGACGATCTTCAGCAGCGCGACCGGCACACCCACGACCAGGACGGCGAGCGCGAGAAACGCCAGGAGCGCCCGGACGACGTCACCGAACGTACGGCGGCGCCGTGGCGGCTGCGGCCGGCCCGGTTGCGCGGGTTGGGCCGGACGCCGACTGGCGGTCGTGCGTGCCATGGCTCGTTCCTCTGCCTTCTGCCTTCGGTGGTGCGGTGGATGGATCGGGACGGATCAGCCGGTGGCGATCTCGGCCGCCGCCGTCCCGTGGACCGTGAAGTCCTTGCTGTAGAAGAAACCGGTCAGAGTGGGACTGTAGGTGAGCTGGATCCTCACCTCTACATGTTGGTCGGTGGTCTTCGCCATGTCGCAGCCGGAGGCGGCGGCGTCCGCGATGCTGAGCCCGGAGCGTGCGGCGAAGTCCTTGACCCGGGCGTCGCAGTTCGCGGTGTTGATGCGCGGCGGGGTTCCCGCGGGCGCGTTCCGCAGCGCTTCGACGTCGATGTCCTGGGCCGCGTAACGGGCCGCCTGCTCGGCGATGTCCGCGGCGCGCTCCCGCTGGTGGATCGACAGACCGCCGTCCACGACGAAGGCGGCGAGCGTCATGAACACCAGGGCGAACATGAGCACCGCCGCGGTGCCGGAGCCGCGGTCGTCGCGGGCCGCGGAGCGTCGGGCCGTCAGCCACGTCACGGTGCTGCCCTCCGGTACGGGTCGAGCGGCGAGGCGCTCGTGGCGGTGATGGTGTTCTCGATGTTGAGCCCCAGGACCCCGAACCCGCGGACGGTGCACGTCACATCGACGGAGAAGAGGCCGCCGGCCTCGAAGCCCGCGCTGGTCTTCGTCACCGTGGGGTGGTCGAGGCAGGTGTCCGCCAGATCCGCTTCGGCCGCCGCCTGGGCCTGGCGCATCGCCGTCCCGCCGTCGCGCTGCAGCGAGCCGGCGCGGGCGGCGTCGCGGGCGGCGCTGTCCACCGCGCCCCGGCCGTCGACCAGCTGTCCGAAGGCGACCAGGACGAGGATGAACAGGATCATGACCGGCGCGAGGATCACCACCTCGATGGTGGAGATCCCCTGATCGCCGGAGTGGCCGCCCCGACGGGCCCTGTTCCGCAGCCAACTGCGCATGTCCGGCCTCAGCCCCCGATGTCCGGTACGAAGCGCTCGATCGGGCCCTGCGAGTGCTCGTTCACCGTGAACGTCATCCCCGGGAAGACCGTCGGCACGGTGGCCGTCACCCGGATCCCCACGGTGTTGTCGGCGGGGCCGGAGGACGTCACCGTCGGGCCTTCCAGCAGGTTCGGCCCGAGCTGCTGGATATAGCTCGATGCCGTGGCCTTGGCTTTCGCCTCCCAGCCACCGGGGTTGCCGTCCGCCTCGGCCCGCGCCTTGCGGGCGCCCGCCTGGGCGGCGGCCTGCGCGACATGGTCGGCGAAGTAGAAGAGCCCGAACTGCACGGTCGCGAAGATCATGAAGAAGAGCACCGGGGTCAGGAAGACGAACTCGATCGCGGTCATGCCGCGGTCGCCACCGGAGCCGCTGCGACTGCCCACACCGCTGTCACCGCGGGCGGCGTCCAGCCTGCGGCGTACGAAAGACCCTGATCGGCTGCTCATCACTCCGCTTACTTGCAGGTACCCGTGTCGGTGGTGCCCGAGATGCAGTTGCCGACGTCGGTGGCCTTGCCCTTGAGCGCGTTGTTGATCAGTGCGGCGACCACACCGACGATGGTCACGACCACGGCCGAGATGATGACCCACTCCACGGCGGACGCGCCGCGTGAGGTCTCCTCCGAGCGGGCGTGACGCACCCGCCCCTGAATGAACGTGACGAGGAAATCGATCGCGGGGTGACTGATGGGCAAACGGTTCATGGTTCAAGTCCTCTCGACTCGGTGACTACGTGGATCAGACTCTGCACATCAGATGTCTCAGGCGATTCGGATGTTTCAGGCGTTTCAGACCTTGAAGACCCGCATCGCGGCCGGAAAGATCAGGAAGACCAGGAAGCCCGCACAGAGCAACAACTGGGCCACGAGCATGGACTGCGACTTCTCGCCTGCCCCGCCCTCGATCTCGGAAAGCTCCCGGTGCCGCATCGTCTCCGCCCGCGAGGCGAGCGACTCGCGCACCTTCGCACCGTCGTCGGCGACCAGCCCCAAGGTGACCGACAGGTCCTTGAGTTCCTCGACCCCCAGCTCGTCGCCGAGCCGCCCCAGGGCGACCCACTGGCTCGTGCCGGTGATCCGCGCGTCCGCGAGGGCGTTGCGGATGCGCAGCAGCGCCCAGCCGTCGCCGATCTCGGCGGCGGCCATGAGCGCCTCGGGAAGGCCGCGGCCCCCCGCGAGGTTCATGGAGACCAGGTCGAGGTACGCACCGATGACACGCCGCAGGTCGCGGCGCTTGTCGACGGCGTCGCGCCGTACTTCCACGTCCGGCAGGAAGAAGAAGAGACCGCCGAAGAGCAGCGCCATCCAGAGCGGGATGACGGGGTTGCTGCCGACGCCGAGCTGCCAGGCGATCGCGAACAGGAACGGGCCGAAGAACACCCCGACCGCGGACAGCATCACCTTCGTGGCGAGGAAGCTGTCCCAGCTGCGGTCGAGCACGGCGAGGTCCGCCCGCAGGGAGCGCTGTTCCCAGCCCTGCTGCAGGTAGAAGGCCGAAACGCGCTGGCCGAGCCGCCCCTTGAGGTCGGTGGCGCGCGGTGCGGGACCGTTCGACGGCCCCGCCGCGCGCAGCGCGTCGATCTGCGCGACGGTCGCGACCGCACCACGGCGGTTCGGCATCAGCGCCCGGACGAGGGCGAAGATGCCGAGACCGGCGATGGCGCCGACGGTCACGGTCAGGAAGATGCTGTTCATCGGGCGCCCATCTCCTGTCGCTCGGGTGCGTGCGTCAGGAACCGTTCCGGCGTCTCGATCTTCGACAGATTGCGCAGCCACCAGAACCCGGCGGCGAACAGCGCGCACACGACGCCCAGCACCAGCTGGCCGACGGCCGTCCCGTACGGCTCGACGAAGCTCCGGTTGAAGATCGCCAGCCCCAGCACGAAGGTCACCGACACCACGATGACGATCTGCACACTGCGCCGGGTGCTCGCGCGCTGCGCCATGACGCGCTGCCGCATGTCGACCTCCTCGCGGGCCGACTTGGCGAGGGCGCCGAGGACCTCGCGCAGACCCGGGCCGCGGAGGCGCGAGTTGAGGATGAGCGCCGCGATGATGATGTCGGCGGAGGCGTCGTTGATCTCGTCGGCGAGGTGCTGCAGCGCGTCCGGGAGGGGAGTACGCGACCGCAGCCGGTCGACGAGCGCCTCCAGGTGGGTGCGCAGCGCGGGGGCGGCGGCCCGCGCCGAGGCGGGGATGGCCTGCTCCAGGCCGACGGCGCCGGCGATGGTGTCGCGCAGCGACTCGGTCCAGGCGGCGAGCGCCTCGACGCGCTTCATCGCGGCGCGCTCCTCGGCGGCGCCGCCGAAGAGGCGGTCCCAGGTGAAGACGAGGATGCCGGTCGCGGCGCCCATCACCATCCACCGGGTGAGCGCCAGGACGACGAGTCCGCCGCCGATCGCCAGCGAGCCGCGGGTGGACAGGAAGCGGACCAGCTCGGCGGCCCGCTTGCCGTTGTCGTTGGCGGCGCCCGGCTTGGGCGCCCAGCCGCGCAGCGCGACGACGAACAGCGCGATACCGCCGCCGACGGCCGTGCCGGCCAGCAGTCCGTACAGCACGGGCAGGGAGAACACACCGGTCATCATCGCCACACCCCCGAGGGCTGGTAGCCGTTGGCGAGGAGTTCGTCCAGGCAGGACAGCGGCGCGTGCGGGTAGGCCCGCCCGTCCTGGCCCTCCGCGAAGACCTCGCTGGACAGGACGCGGCCGTCGATGCCGTTGACCTCCCGGATGGATGTGACGACACGGCGCAGGGTGCCGCCGCGTTCGAAGTCGTTGCGCCGCTGCACGAAGACGACGAAGTCGATGGCGCCCGCGACGAGCATCTGGGACGCCTCGACGGGCAGCCGCTCCTTCGCCTGGAGGGCGTACGTCGAGATGCGGTTGAAGACCTCGGCGGAGCTGTTGGCGTGGATCGTGGAGAGCGAGCCGTCGTTGCCCTGCGACATCGCGTTGAGCATGGTGACGATCTCGTCGCCGAGCACCTCACCGACGATGACGCGCGAGGGGTTCATACGCAGCGACCGCCGCACCAGCTCGGCCATCGAGATCATGCCCTGGCCCTCGGAGTTGGGCAGCCGCTCCTCGAACGCCACGACGTTCGGGTGCAGTTCCGGGAACTGGTCGAGCCCGAGCTCCAGCGCCCGCTCGACGGTGATCAGACGCTCGGTCGGCCCGATGACGTTGGCGAGCGCGCGCAGCAGGGTCGTCTTCCCGGCGTTGGTGGCGCCCGCGATCATGATGTTCTTGCGGGCGAGCACGGCGGCGCTGAGGAACGAGTGCAGTTCCGGGGTGAGCGTGTTGTTGCCGACCAGGTCGGAGAGGAAGACCTTGCCGAGCCGGGCCCGGCGGATGGAGAGTGCGGGGCGGCGCGTGACGTCCATGACGGCGGACAGACGTGAGCCGTCCGGGAGCCGCAGGTCGAGCTGCGGGTTCGCCGAGTCGAAGGGGCGCGACGACAGGCCCGAGTACGCGCCGAGCACCTGGATGAGCTCGATGAGCTCCTCGTCGGACTCGGCCACCGGGTCGGCGCTCAGTTCGCGGCCGTCCGCGTACCCGACGAACACCTGGTCACAGCCGTTGATGTCGATGTTCTCGACCTCGGGGTCGTCGAGCAGCGGCTGCAGCCGTCCGACGCCGAACAGCGCGGCGTGCACGGCCGCCGCGTACGCCTCCTCGGCCTCCGCGTTGGGCGGCGTGCGGCCGAGGTTGATCTCGGCGCGCGCGTAGTCCTCCAGGATCTGCGCGATGACCGCGCGGGCGAACTGCCGCTCGTCCTCGGGGGACATCGCGGGCACGCCCGACACCTGGTCGAGGCGGCGCTGCTCGGATATGCGGTCACCCGCGTCCTGCCGGAACCGCTTGACGAGCTGGTGGTCCATCGCGCTCATCGGAGAACCCCGCTCATCGAAGAACCCCGTACCGGTGCGGCACATCGGCGGTGATCTGCCGGGCCGAACGGATCAGCAGCGACTTGTCGAGCCGGCCACGGCGGCGGCCGGCCAGCTGCTCGGCACCCGCCGGGTCGTGGGCGAGGGTGCCGACGACGCGGGCGGCGATCTGCGAGGCGACGAGCATGTCGTTGACCTGGCTGACGATACGGGCGCTCTGTCCCGGTTCGGCGACCAGCAGCACGCCGATCGGCGGGAAGCCGAGCGCGGCCGCGCCGCGCTGCGAACCGTGCAGCTTGGCGGAGAGCGCCGCGGCGCGGTCCCGCACCCTGGCGAGCTGCTCGGGCTCCGTCCGGGACACCAGCAGGACGAGCGCGGCATGCGAGAACAGTTCCAGCGAGGGCGAGTCGGCGCCGATCCGGCCGCAGTCGGCGAGCACGTCGGCCGCGCCGTTCGGCGACTCGGCGAGCGTCGCGAACGCCCGGCCCAGCGTCGGCCACAGCCCGACCAGCCCGGCCGCCTGCTCGGAACCGCCGAGCCCGACGACGACGTCGAGGCCCCCGGCCAGCGGCTGCGCGTGGTCCCACAGCTGTTCCGCGGCCAGCCCGCGGCGGGCCGTCGCGGCCAGCGACAGCATGCCGGTGTTCGGGTCGAGCACACCGCCGTGCGCGGCCTGGCTGCGGTAGACGAGGTCACCGCCGGACGGGTCCGCCTCGACGAGCAGCGCGCGGCGCGGCCAGACGGCGGCGAGGGCGACAGCCGTCGTCGTCACACCGGGCGAACCCTTGTCGGCCGCGATCGCGATAAGTGCCATGGCGGGCCTCAGCCCTTGCTGGCGGGAACGAGCACCAGCGAGACCTCGCCGGCGGACGCGGCCAGCGTCAGCGGGCCGGCGTCGCTCTGGTCGACGACGATCGAGTACGCGGTGCCGCTGCTCCCGAGTCCGTCGCCGCCGCCGGCCGGGACGGCCTTGACCTTGGCGTTGTCGGCGAGCAGGGTGTTCCCGCCGCCGGAGTTGCCGGAGTTGCCCGCGGTGGACTTCGCCGCGTCGTTGCCCACCCGGTAGACCGCGACCGTGTCGCCGATCTTCAACCCCTCGGGGAACTGCCCGCCCTTGAGGGAGAGCCCGATGATCGCTTTGCCCGCCTTGAGCTGATTTTCCTCACTGCTGAGCATCGGCCCGACGAGAACGGACCCCTTGACGAGGTCGGCGGCGGCTCGGTAGTTGGCGAGCCTCGTCCGGTCCGACCACTTCACATAACTGATATCCGAACCATCGGCGACCATTACTTCACGGATCGCCGAAGCCGGAATGCGCTCCCCCGCCGGTACGGGTTCGGTGATCTCGATCGCCGAAATCCGGTTCCCGGCACGCATGACCAGCACCGTCGCACCCAGCGCCCCGACGAGGATGAGCAGTACGGCGAGCGCCGCCAGCGCCGGCTTCCGCTCCCGCGGCGCGACCGGCAGCCGCTCACCCGTCGGCCCACCCATCATCGGCCCGGGCACAGACGGCCTACCACCACTGCCACCTGCAGCGGAACGTTCCCTGATCTTCACGTCAATGCCCCCGTCGAGCTGGCGTGCTTGGACTCCTGGCTGCGTGGGGAGAGGTCGTCGCGCTCCGGATGGCGACAGCCCGCAGGCCGGTGTCAAGTCACCGCACGCTATCAGCGCCGCATAAACACCCTCAAGGCGCATCGTGTGACAGGAGACTCACGGAAGCGCAACAGAACTGTCCGGGATCATTCATCGGTGAACGGACTTCAGTCAGGAATGTGACCCCGGCGTACGGACCCGGTCACAGAACGGGCAGGGTCCCTATAACCGCTCGGACATCACCGGTAGCGTCGAGCCTCAACGCTCTGTCCGCGCATCACACGGGGGACCCCATCGTGACCCGCAGCACGCCGCCCATCGCCGCCGCCCTCGCCACGGCCACGGCCCTGGCCCTGGCCCTGACCGCCTGCGGCAGCGACGCCAAACCCTCCGAAGGAATCTCCGGCGTCCCGACCACCACCCCGACCGCAGCTCCGACCACCTCGGCGGCCGCAGCGGAACCGAACGCGCCGACGTTCAAGCTGCCGGCCGACGTCAAGGTCCAGGTCGACGGGTTCGAGAGCACGGATGCCGCGAAGAAGGCCGTGCTGCGGGACAGCTCCTTCGCGATGACCTCGTGGGTCGAGGCCAAGGCCAGCGGCGCGAAGAGCGCGAACCTCAAGCGCTACTTCGCCGGGCTCCAAGGCGCCCAACTCGCCGACTCGGTGATCAAGTTCGGCAAGAGCGGAATGACCGTCACCGGAACGTACCGCTACTACCAGCCGACGGTGCAGATCACCGGCAAGGACAAGGCGAGCGTGCTGCTCTGCGAGGACCAGAGCAAGGCGTTCTCGAAGAATCGCAAGACGGGCAAGGCCGTGTCGACGACTCCGTCCCTCGCGGACTTCAGCCGCTGGAACATGGTCCTTTCAAAGAACGCAGCAGGTGATTGGCAGGTGCTCAACTACACCTACACGGAGGGCGTCAAGGAATGCCGCAGCTGAAGTGGCCTTACAAGTACGGCATCGTCGGCCTGGGGATGTGCCTGGCCGTCCTCGCCACCACCGTCTCGCCCGCCGTGGCCAAGGACACGTTGCCGCCCACCCCTGGGACGCCCGCTCCGACCAATACCGTGATCAAGTCTCAGGTCAAGTGGTCCGGCAGCAGCGACGGCAAGGACGCCAAGCCCATCGCCTCCTCCGACGTGAACTGGACCGCACCCCCGTGCTGGTACGAGCCCTTCTACACGCCCGAAGAGTTCGACGCCTATCTCATGGCCAAGTACACCGAAGCCGGACAGAACGGCTCGGATACGGTCTACGACTACTACTACCAAATACGGTCGGAAATGGAGGCGATCCACTACCACAAGGGCGACAAGGGTACGTGGTGGCTGCTCGTGCAGAACGACCGTCTCCCGCCCGGCTCCCCCTTGTGCTCGGCATCGCCTTCCTGGCAATGGATCGGACCCGCCGATCCGCCCACCGGTCCCGTCATCACCGCTGAGATGCTCTCCAAAGCCGCCTATGGCGCGACCAAGCTGCCCTCGCGCCAGGTGACTTTGAGTCCCGCTGCAGCGGGCCAGAAGGTCAACCTGCCCACCTTCATCAAGTTCGACGATCCCGTGGACCCGGTCTGGGTGACCGCCGCGCTGCCAGCTGTGAACCTCGCCGCCACCGTGGTCGCCGTCCCCTCGGCGCTGCACATCGACGCCGGAACCCAGTACGCCGACCCCCAGTCGTGCGACTACACCTTCGCCAAATCGGGTGCCGCCTACCAGGTCGACACCTCGGGCGCCGCATGCAACATCACGTACCGGAAGGCGACGACCGGCGGTGGCGGGTACACCCTCAGGGCCCGCATCACCTGGACCGTCAGCTGGACACCGACCGCCACGCCCCAGATCGGCGCGGGGCAGCGCCTGCCGGACGGCTACTCGACATTCGACCAGCCCGTCGCCGTCCAGGAGATCCAGGCCGTCGGCAAGCCGACGTCGTAGTCCGGCCGGTCATGGCCGACGCCTCTCGCGGTCGGCCATGACCGCGAAGCGGCTGCCCGACCGCCGCACTGTTGACGCGCGCGCCTAACCGATCGGCACCGCCCGGATATGCCCCGGCGCACAGCCCCCGTACGTGGTCAGGGCCTGGGCGATGTGGCGGATCACGGTGGTCGGGGTGTGGCGGAGTTGGGCTGGGGTGAAGGCCAGGGGGTGAAGGCCGTGGGACGCCAGGTGGTTGCGGCGGTTCATGGTGCGGTGCCAGTCGGCCGGGCTGAGGTGGTACTCGCGGGAGTCGATCTCCAGGACCACACCGGTGTCCGGCCAGTAGCCGTCGGGGGTGGCGAGGAACGTGCCGTCGGCGAGCAGCAGGGTGGCGTTCCAGAGTGGTTCCGGCAGGCCGCCGGTGCGCAGCACTTCGCGGGCCTGGGCCTCGGAGACGGAGCGGACTCCGGCGAGCAGCTCCTGTATGACGGCGCGGATCGGGGCGATGCCGCGGGCCGAGGTGCCGAGGATCTCCTCGGTGAGCGCTTCGACGGAGCAGCGGCCGCGCTGGACGGCCTCGGCGCAGGCGGCCCTGACCTGCTGGAGGTCGGCTCCGAGCCGGGTGGTGTCCACCAGCGCCCGCGGCAGCGGCGCGGTGGGGAAGCCGGCGACGTTGCGGGGCCTCGGTACGTGCCGGGAGCGCAGGACGGTGACGAAGTCCCGGCTGCCGGTGTACCGGTTGCAGGGTACGAGCACATGCGTCCCCGGCAGGGGCGGGACATAGCGCAGGCCGAAGAGCCGTAACGCCTCGGGCCCGGTGAGCATCGCGCCCTCGCCCGCGTACAGGAGCGCCGCTCTGGTCCGTTGTCGTGCGGTCGGGGGCCCGTTGTGGAAGAGGTAGGTGCGCGGCAGCAGTCGCTGCCACGGGCCGCCGGGGCGGCATCGGTGGGCGAGGACCCCGCTTCCCACACCTAGGACTCGCAGTTGGCGGACGGTCGCGACGCCGTCCTGGCGGAGATGGGCGAGGGCGTGACCATCGCGGGGAGAGGTAGCGGGACGGGTTCGCCGTGAGACTCGGTTCGCGGTCATGTACTGATGATGACTCGTCCCTTTCCTCCCCCGGATCCGCCTGTGGACAACTTTCTGCGAACCGGCCCTGCGACCGCCGTACCAGCGGCGCAGCACCCTCGCATCCCCGGCGCGGCTGTTCCTGGGACTCGTGGGGCGGATATCGTCCGTATGACCTAGTCGGACCCCCCGGAGGACGATCGTGCGACTGACACTGACCGTGGTGGATCCGCTCGGCGGCAACCGGGCGGATGTCGTGCTGGACGCCGACGCGGCGTCGACCGTGGCCGACATCGCGCGGGAGCTGGACCGACAGGTCGGCGGGGACGGCGCGGCGATCATCTCGATCAGCGGCGGAACGGCCCGGCAGCCGGGATCGCCCGCGTTGTACGTGGACGGGTACGCCGTGGATCCGGCGCGGACCGTGGCGGAGTCACCGCTGCGCGAGGGCGCGGTCGTGAGCCTCTACGACCCGGCGGGCTGTCTGCCGGGCGAGCCGGCCGGCGTGGTCGAACTGCGGGTGGCGGGCGGGCCGGACGCCGGGGCGGTGCACCGGCTGGGCATCGGCCGGGTGGAGATCGGGCGCGGCACATCGGTCCGGATCCGGATCGAGGACTCGGAACTGGCGGAGCGCGCGGCCGTGCTCTCCGTCGGGATGGGCGGCACGTGCCAGGTCGCGATCGACGGCGCCACCCGCGACTGGCCTCTGGGCGAGCAGATCGCGCTCGGCAACTCGCTGCTGGAACTGGGCCCGTACATCCCGCCGAACGCCGCCCTGCACCCGGGCGACGACGGCAGCACCCTCGACTACAACCGGCCGCCGCGCATGCTGCCGCCCGAGCGCACCACGCTCTTCCGGCTGCCGTCGCCCCCCGGGGACATCAACGCCCGGCCGCTGCCGTGGCTGATGGCGCTGATGCCGCTGGTCATGTCCGTGACGATGGCGTTCATGATGCACCGGATGATGTACCTGCTCATGGCGGTCGTCAGTCCGATGGTGATGATCGGCAACTACTTCATGGACAAGAAGAACGGCCGCAAGTCGCACACGAAGACCGTCACGGAGTACCGCGCCCACAAGGAGCGCATCGAGACGGACGCGCAGGAAGCCCTCCAGGCCGAGCGGCAGGACCGGGCCGCCGCGTCCCCCGACCCGGCGACGGTGCTCAACACCGCGACCGGGCCGCGCACCCGGCTCTGGGAGCGCCGCCGCAGCGACACCGATCACCTGCTGCTGCGCGTCGGCACCGCGAAGCTCCCGTCGGAGGTCGTGCTGGACGACCCCGAGCAGGACGAGCACCGCAGGCAGGTCGCCTGGGAGATCGATGACGCACCGGTCGCGGTGGAGTTGCGCCGGCTCGGCGTGGTCGGTTTCGCCGCGCCCGGCGACAGCGTGCGGGCGATGGGCCGTTGGGCGGTGGCGCAGGCCGCGGCCCTGCACAGCCCGATGGACGTGCAGTTCTACGTACTGACCGACGCGTCGGGACAGGAGAGCTGGGACTGGGTGCGCTGGCTGCCGCATTCGCGGCCGACCGACGGGCAGGACGCGAGCGCGCTGCTCGGCACGGACGCCGAAACGGTGGCGGCCCGGATCGCCGAGCTGACGTCGATACTCGACGGACGCCAGAAGGCCAAGCAGAAGGCGGGCAGCGCCTCCAACCATGCCGCGTTCTTCAAGGACCCGGACATCGTGGTGGTCTTCGACGGCTCGCGGCGCCTGCGGTCGCTGCCCGGCGTCGTCGCACTGCTCCGGGAGGGTCCGGCAGTCGGCATGTACGCGCTGTGCCTGGACTCGGAAGAACGCTTCCTGCCGGGCGAGTGCCAGGCCGTGGTGATCGCGGAGTTCGAGACGCCCGCCCAGAACCCGTCCCCGCACCAGAACCAGATCCCGGCCCAGGGACAGGCGCCCGTCGGGCAAGCGGCGGCCCAGCGGGGTGGCTTCCCGTCTCTGAACGCCTGGTACGAAGGCAGCCAGGCGTCCACGGCCACCGCTGTGGAGCCCGCCGCCGGCTCGTTCCGGCTGCGCGTGGACCAGAGCGGAGCCGCGCGGCTCCGCAAGGTCCGCCCCGACCTGGTGTCGCCCGCCTGGTGCGCGCGGCTCGCCCGCTGCCTCTCCCCCATCCGCGACATCAGCGGCGACGCGGAGGACTCGGCGATCCCCGGCTCCAGCCGGCTGCTGGACGTACTGGAGCTGGAACCGCCGACCGGCGACGCGATCGCCGCGCGCTGGCGGCTCAGCCCCATCTCGACGCAGGCGGTGGTCGGGGAGTCCTACGACGGGCCGTTCGCGATCGACATCCGCAAGGACGGGCCGCACGGGCTCATCGCCGGCACCACCGGTTCCGGCAAGTCGGAGCTGCTGCAGACCATCGTCGCGTCGCTCGCCGTCGCCAACACCCCGGAAGCGATGACGTTCGTCCTCATCGACTACAAGGGCGGCTCGGCGTTCAAGGACTGTGTGCAACTCCCGCACACCGTCGGCATGGTCACCGACCTCGACGCGCACCTCGTCGAGCGCGCCCTGGAATCGCTCGGCGCCGAACTCAAGCGCCGCGAGCACATCCTGGCCGAGGCCGGGGCCAAGGACATCGAGGACTACACGGACCTGATGAAGCGGCAGCCCGGCCTCAAGCCGATGCCGCGGCTCCTCATCGTCATCGACGAGTTCGCCTCGATGGTCCGTGAGCTGCCCGACTTCGTCACCGGCCTGGTCAACATCGCCCAGCGAGGCCGTTCGCTCGGCATCCACCTCATCCTCGCCACCCAGCGCCCCTCCGGCGTCGTCTCCCCCGAGATCCGCGCCAACACCAACCTCCGCATCGCCCTCCGCGTCACCGACGCCAGCGAATCGTCCGACGTCATCGACGCCCCCGACGCCGGCACCATCTCCAAGTCCACCCCGGGCCGGGCCTACGTCCGGCTCGGGGCGACCTCGCTCGTGCCGTTCCAGTCCGGACGCGTCGGCGGCCGGCGCCCCGGCGCCGTGGATCCGACGGTCGCCTCCCCCTGGGTGGGCCTCGTCGAGTGGTCGCAGCTCGGCCGCCCCGTACCGCGGCGCCCCGCCGGCGCCAAGGGCGAGGAGGACGAGATCACCGACCTGAAGGTGCTGGTCGAGGCGGTCTGCGAAGCCAACGAACGGCTCGGCATCCCGCCCCAGCACAGCCCGTGGCTGCCCGCGCTCCCCGACACCCTGCTCCTCGACGACCTGCCGGTACCCGCCGCGACGGGCGCGCTTCCGCCCGCGCCGTACGGCATCGAGGACCTTCCGGCGCTGCAGGCCAGGCGCCCGGTCGCCGTGGACTTCAGCACCTTCGGCCATCTGCTGGTCGCCGGCGCCCCGCGCTCCGGACGCTCCCAGCTGCTGCGCACCATCGCCGGCTCACTGGCCCGTACGCACAGCGTCCGGGACGTGCACATCTACGGCATCGACTGCGGGAACGGCGCACTCAACGCGCTGTCCCGGCTGCCGCACTGCGGCGCGGTCGTCGGCCGTGCGCAGACCGAGCGCGCGATCCGGCTGATCGGCCGCCTCAAGGCCGAGATGACCCGCCGCCAGGAGGTGCTGGCCGCCGACGGCTACGCGGACATCGGCGAGCAGCGCGGCGGTGTCCCCGAGGAGGACCAGCTCGCGCACATCGTCGTGCTGCTCGACCGCTGGGAGGGCTGGCTGCCCTCGCTCGGCGAACTCGACCACGGGGCGCTGACCGACGACCTGTTCACGATGCTCCGCGAGGGCGCGAGCGTCGGCATCCACGTGATCATCACCGGTGACCGGACGCTGATGGCGGGCCGGATCGCCACCCTCACCGAGGACAAGATGGCGTTCCGGCTCTCGGACCGCTCCGACTTCTCCCTCATCAGCGTCAACCCCCGCAAGGTCCCGGACGAGATAGCCCCCGGCCGCGCCTACCGCGCCGAGTCCGGCATCGAGACGCAGGTCGCGCTGCTCGCCCCGGACGCGTCGGGGCAAGGCCAGGCCGCCGCGATCACCGCCATCGGGTCGGCGGTCCTGGAACGGGACGCCGACGTGCCGCGCTCGCGGCGGCCGTTCAAGGTCGACGTGCTGCCGTCGCGGCTGTCGTTCGCCGACGCCTGGGAGATGCGCGACACCGATGCCGCCCGCTCCCCTCTGTGGGGGCTGGTCGGCGTCGGCGGCGACGAGATCATGGGCTACGGCCCCGACCTGTCCGACGGCCTGCCGGCGTTCGTCATCGGCGGCCCCGGCAAGTCCGGCCGCAGCACGGTCTTGTTGTCGCTCGCCCGCAGCTTTCTCAAGCAGGGTTCCCGCATCATCGTCGTCGCACCGCGGCCGTCGCCGCTGCGCGACCTCGCGGGCACCGAAGGGGTGCTGGGGGTCTTCACCGAGAGCGATCTGTCCGCCGAGGATCTGACCAAGGCGCTGGAAGCGGCGGGCGGGAGCCCGGCCGTCGTCCTCCTCGACGACGCCGAGCTGCTGCGCGACATCGACGCCAAGGACGTCCTGCGCGACATCATCGCGCGCGGCACGGACCTGCGCCGGGCGCTCGTGCTGGCCGGCAGCGAGGAGGACATCTGCTCCGGCTTCTCCGGCTGGCAGGTCGACGCGAAGAAGGCCCGCCGAGGCGCGCTGCTCTCACCGCAGCAGACGATGAGCGGCGAGCTGATCGGCGTCCGCCTCGCCCGCAGCAGCGCCGGCGGTCAGGTCACCCCCGGCCGCGCGCTCCTGCACCTGGGCGACGGCGAACCGCGCACGGTGACGGTGCCGCTGGCCTGACGGCCTCGAGGCCAGGCCGTCCCACCACAGGCGAATCACGCCTGTGGTGGGACGAGCCCATGTGCCAAGGGACAAGCCCGTCAGACGGCGGGCAGCGCGTACAGCAGGTCCCCGTGGACCACCAGCAGGCGCTTGCCCGCGGCGGTGAGGGTCCAGACGCCGGCGCCACCCTTGTCCTCGGAGAGGCCGTCGTTGGCGCTGTTCCGGTAGATCCAGCGCGGGGCACCGTTCTTGGCGTTGAAGGCGAAGATGCCTCCCTCCTGGAAGTACGACACTCCATAGACGGAGTCCCCGGCCCGTACGAACTGCAACGGCCCGGTCCCGTCGGTGAGTTCGCGCTGCCAAAGCACCTTCCCGCTCTGCGCGTCGACCGCCCAGACGCCCTTCAACACCACGGCGCCGTACACCACACCGTCGGCGGAGGAGAGCGGGGAGCTGAAGCCGTTCTTGTGCTGTGCGGGTACCGACCAGCGCTCGGCGCCGCTCTTCAGGTCGTAGCCGCGCATGGACTTGCCGCCGATGACGACCTTGTCACCGTGCAGGACCGGCCGGTAGGCGGCGTCCTCGCCCACCTTCTTCGTCCACACCTGGTTGCCGTGCGCCACCTCGCGAACCGTCACGTTGTAGTTGTTGTCGGCGTAGACGAGATAGCTGCCGTCGGTCGTCGCCGAGACGTCCCAGTCACCGGCGCCCGGGTCACGTTCCTGCTGCCACAGCATCTTGCGGGTGCCGATGTCGACGGCGGCCACCACCGTCCGGGTCTTGCTGGTCTCGGTGGCGTTGGGATCCTGGATGGTGGCGATGAGATACACGTGCTTGTCGTCGGCGGCGATCGGCTTCGGGTCGGTGAGCCGTCCGCCCAGGTTGCTGCGCCAGGCCTCCTTGCCGTTCACCGGGCTGATGCCGACGAAGTCACCGTTGGCCTCAGGGCTCATGAAGAACAGCAGATCGTGGCCGCTCACCAGTTCATGCGAAAGGTCCGCGACCTCCGGGGTGGACCACTTCAGTTCACCGGTGCCGATGTCGTGCGCGATCAGCGGGTTGCCACAGATGATCATCAGGTTGCCGTACGCCATGGCCGGGACGCCGTATTGCAGGCTCAGCGATTGGGCCTGCTTGCGCCACAGCGCCTTCGGGCTCATACCGCTCGCCGGGGTGGTGAACACCGGATCCGGCGTGGGACCGCTGCTGTTCGTCACTCGGCCGGTCGGATCGACCACCGGGTCCTTCCCGCCCTTCCCCTCCTTCCCGCCGAACGCCCACACGGCCCCGCCGCCCGCCGCCGCGACCGCGACACCCGCGCCAAGGGCGAGGAACCCGCGCCGGGAGCGCGACCCGGAAGCACGTGAAGCGGGCTCCAGCGCCGTCTGGTCGAGGGTGGTCGGCGTGCGTGGCGGTCCCTCCGGCACGGTGGCCGCGCCCGTCCCGTGGGCGGGGGTGTCCAGGTCGAGGATCCGCGAGGCGTGCTGCGCGATGGTCGAGGAGACCGGGCCCGGCAGCCAGTTGTGCAGTACGGAGGCGGCACCGTCCGGTGCCAGCGCCTCGCTGATCTGCTGCGGCGTCGGCCGCTGCGCCGGATCCTTCTGCAGGCACGCCAGCACCAACGGCCGCAGCGAGGCGGGCACTTCGGTCAGATTGGGGATGCCGTGCACCACCTGATAGAGCAGCGAAGCCGCCGTCCCGATCCCGAACGGCTGCTGGCCGGTGGCCGCGTACGCCAGCACCACGCCCAGCGAGAAGACATCGCCCGCAGGCCCGGCCACCTCGCCGACCGCCTGCTCGGGCGGTATGAACCCGGGCGAGCCGACGACCACGCCCGTACTGGTCATCCGGTCGCCGTCGACGGCCCGCGCGATACCGAAGTCGATCACCCGTGGCCCGTCCGCGGCCAGCAGCACGTTGGACGGCTTCAGGTCCCGGTGCACGAGTCCCGCGCCGTGGATCACCACGAGCGCCTCGGCCAGCCCGGCACCCAGCGCGCGCACGGACGCCTCGGGCAGCGGGCCGTGCTGCTCGATCACCTCGTTGAGCGGCGGGCCGAGTACGTACGCGGTCGCCAGCCACGGCAGCCGCCCCTCGGTGTCGGCGTCGACGACAGGCGCCGTATAGGCCCCGGAGACCGCGCGCGCGATCTCGACCTCGTGCCGGAACCGCGCACGGAACTGCGCGTCCTCGGCCAGTTCAGGACGGACCACCTTCACGGCGACGGTCCGGCCGCCCGGCGACCGGGCGAGATAGACCCGTCCCATGCCGCCGGCGCCAAGCCGTCCCAACAGGCGGTACGCCCCTAGGCTCTGCGGGTCTTCCGGCTCCAATGGCTGCATCAACAGCCACCCCCGTCTCCTGTGTACGCATACGTATGGTCGGGTCGCCCCGACGTGGCAGCCTATTGCGCCGGGTTTCGCCCCCCGGATGCGGTCCCCCTCACCTTTCGGCCCGTGCGTAGGGTGGGGAACCATCAGCCGCACGAGTGACGTCACAGCCGTGTGACGTCGTCTGACGGGCGGATGACGAACGGGACACCGTATCCACGCAGGATCTCCATCATTTGGAAGATCAGCTGGGGCGGCCCGGACGGACAATCGATGAGGACCCCCCGGCCGGCACGTTCTTCAGGACCACGGATGTGACCGTCCGAAAGGTCCGGACCGACAAATCGTTCAACGAATTCAACGGGATGAACCATGGGTGATCTGCAGATCAACGGAACCGTGATGGGGGACCTGCGCAGAACGTTCTCCACCATCGCGCATCGCATGGAGAACGTCAGCCGGACCATGGGCAACGCCAACGGTGAGGGCGTCGGGGCGCCCAAGCTCATCGACGACGTGCACGACTTCGCGGACGAGTGGAAGTACGGCGTCAAGCAGATCGGCGAGCACGCAGACACCGCGGTCCAGATGATCGACCAGATCGGCAAGACCTTCGACGACGCCGATCTCCAGCTCGCCAACTCCCTCAAGCCGGAAGGCAAGTGCTCGTGACCCGCAGTTTCCCCCACCTCGGGTTCGATCCGACGCCCGGCGACGTCGAGCAGACCCGGGCGCTGTCCCGGCAACTGGGCGATCTGACGACCGAGTTGACGACGACCGTCAGCGAGCTGCAGCAGATCGAGTGCGGTTACTGGAAGGGCGAGGCGGCCAAGGCCTTCAGCCAGCACATATCCCATGACGTCACCCCGTTGATCAAGAAGGCGCACGACTCCTTCGGCCGCGCCGCCACCGCGATCGGCGGCTGGGCCGAGCAACTGCACGGTTTCCAGGACGAGGCCGCCGCGCTGGAGCGCGAGGCCGCGACCAAGCAGGGCACCCTCGACGACGCCAAGCGGGCGCTGGGCTCCGGCCCCACCGCCACCCCGAGCGGCACCGAGACCCCGCACCCCCAGCCCGGCGCCTCCCCCAGTCCCACGGCCGCCGACGAGAACAAGAAGAAGCACAAGGACGTCACCGACGCCGACACGGCCATGCAGGGCGTCCGGCACCGGGCCGAGGAACTCCACAACCGCTTCACCCGGGCCGCCCAGTCCGTCAGTCACGACCTCGACAAGGCCGGCGACATGGCGCCCGACAAGCCGGGCCTCTTCCACCGCATGGTCAGCGGCGTCGAGGGCGCCTGGAACGACACGGTCAAGTGGGTCCAGGACCACGCCGACATGATCAAGATGATCGGTGACCTGCTCGGCGACCTCAGCGGCATCCTCGGCATGCTCGCCATCATCACCGCCCCGTTCGAGCCGCTCGGAGCGATCTTCGCGGGCGCGGCGGTGGCCACCAGCGCCCTCGCCCTGGTGGCGCACCTCGTCGCCAAGGCGGCCGGCGCGGATGTCAGCTGGATGTCCATCGGGCTGGACGCGCTCGGCGCGGTCCCCGGCCTCGGGGCGTTCTCCAAGGGCGTCAAGGTCGCCGACGGCGCCGTGGCGGCCGGCCGCGCGGCCGAACTCGGCGAAGGCTTCCGCGGGGTGACGACCATCGGCCGCAACATCGTCGGTGTCGGCGACCGGGTGGCCGGCGCCGTCAGCTTCACCGTCAAGGGCAAGACGATCGGCCTGTGGGGCCTCAAGAGCGGCGGTCTGATCAAGGCCGAGGGCACGATGGGCCGGCTCGGCCTGGTCGCCGAGCAGAACTACGCCAAGGGCCAGTGGCTCGGCACCCGCGGCCTGGACCTCATCAGCAAGGGCAAGTGGGCGATCAACCCGATGTCCGGCCTCGGCCGCGGTATCGACGCCGGGATCAAGATCGCACCGAAGCTATGGTCGGTTCCACAGCACATCGGTGAGGCCCTGCACCCGGGCGACCGGTTCAACCAGGCGGCCACCGCCCACTGAGGCACCGCCCACCGAACCGGCGCCCAATGAGCCGGCGCCCACGGAACCACCGCACCCTGATCCACCGCTCGCCGATCCACCCCACCCTGGTCGGCGGGCACCCGAGCACTGAGGACGGCGAGACGATGGACTGGTATCCGGACGCGGGCGAGGCCTCGCTGTTCCGCACCACACTGCGCTTCGCGACCGGGATGGCCCCGCCCGTCTCCGGCTCGCGCTGGTACCGGGACACCGGCCGCCACGACATCCAGCCGGACCTCGTGGCCGCCGGCTGGCCGCCGGGACCGGAGTTCACCGTGCGGACGAAGAGCGACCAGACGACGCAGCGCGCCGGCCGCGCCGCCTGGCTGGGCATCCCGCTGCTGCTCAACCTCATCTCCAACGCGGGCGGCGCGCCGGGCTCGCCCTTCGGCGACGTCGCCCTGCGCGGCGACCCGCAGGACCCCGCGAACGAGGTCGGGGACTTCCCCGTCCTGTGGGCGGCGCCCGGCACGGTGGCCCGTACGCTGCCGTGGCAGCTCGACCCGTCCCGGCAGCCCAAGGGCTACCGCACCGACGCGGTGGTGACCGACCGGCGGCTGGTCGTCCTCGGCATCCCGTCCGTGACGGCCCCGGCGGACGTGCTCTGGGAGGCGCCGCGTGAGCGCATCGCGCGGGCGGACCGCCGGGAGTACGCCGAGACCAAGGCCGATCTGCTGATCACCTTCGCGGACGGATCCTGGGTCCGGATGTCCGCCGGCGCGGCCGACAACGCCGCCAAGGTCGTCCAGCACCTGAACGGCACGGTCAGCACCCTGACCGACGAGCAGCTGACCGACGGGCAGCGCGAGCGCGTCGCCCGTTTCCTGACCGAACTCCCGCCGAACGCCGAGGCCCCGGCCTTCACGGTGCTCCCGAGCGGCATCGTCCGGGTCGAGGCACGCGTCCCGGCGAAGCTCGGCAAGGGCCTGTTCGAAACCCACACGATCCTGATGGACGACGCGGGCGCGCCCGCGGCACCCCGACCCGGCGACCTGTGAGCGACACGACTCCATGACCATTTCCGATCTCACCCCTTCCGTCCCGACCGCCCTCGGCGGACCGGACATACCTCCCATGTGGTTCGTCGTCCCCGACGGCTTCCACCCCCTCCCGATCGCCGCCACCCCGGAGGAACGCGCCGCGGGCGCGGCGGACTTCGTACGGGAGCTGTTCCCCAACGGCGACGACGACCTGTGGACGCCGGCCGCGCTCTTCTACGCGGGACTCGCCGAGCTGATGACCGAAGGCGGGCTGGCCTTCTCGGCGATGGGCCTGTTCGGCATCGACGACGGCGGCATCGCGCACTGCTCGTTCACCGTCTCCGCCGTCGAGTCCGACCATCCGTCGGTCGAGGTGGCCGCGCTGGGACTGCGCGAGATCATGACCCGCGACCCGCTCAACGACGCGCGCTGGCTGGACCTGCCGTGCGGTCCCGCCGTCTCCGCCGTCTCCATGCGGGAGATCACCATCGGAGGCGAGATGACCGCGACCGGTGAGGACGCCGCGCTGCTCACCGGCCAGATCCAGGTCTACGTGCCGTTCCCCACCGGTCCGTTCACCGCCGTCTTCACCCTCGACACGGCCGCCGTGGACTACTGGGGCGAGATCAGCGACATGACGGTCGCGATCCTGCGCACGGTGAGCTTCACACCGCCGGAGGAGCAGGCGGCGGAGGGCTCCTGACGCCTGCCGCCGGTGCCCGTCAGCTCGTCTCGGTCCGCTGCCGCGGTATCGCGGAGTCCTCGAGGAACCGCTCGACCGTCTCGTACCAGGCGGTGGGCTGTTCCCAGTGGACGAGATGGCCGGCGTCCGGGATCTCGGCATAGCTGCCGCGGGGCAGGACGCGGACCATCTCCTGGGCCTCGGCACGCCCCAGTTCGCCCTCCAGGCCGCGGACGACGAGGGTGGGGCAGCGGACCTGGGTGAGCTCCTCCCAGTGGGCGTCAAGGATCCACGGGGCCCGGGAGCGGAGCATGTGGCGGCGGGCGAAGACGGGTCGCCAGCCGTCACCGCGCTCTTCCATGATCTCGGTGTAGAAATCACCCCTGGTGGGGCGCGGAGGATCGACCCAGGGGTCGTCCTCGCCGAACCACTTGCGCACGTCGGCGAGGCTGGCGAAGGGCAGCGGCCAGGACGCGAACCAGGACTCCCACTCGCGCTGGCTGGCCTCCCCGAGGGCGGCGGCGCGCATGTCGCAGACGACCACGGCCCGCACCAGGTCCGGTCGGCGGGCGGCGAGCTGCCAGGCGGTGAGACCGCCCATCGAGTGCCCGACGAGAGTGACGGGAGCGAGCCCGAGCTGCTCGACGGCCGCCTCGGCGTCCGCGAGGTACGCCTCGCGGCTGTACGGGCCCTCGGGCTTGTCGCTGCGCCCGTGGCCGCGCTGGTCCAGGGCGATGGCGCGGTAGCGGGGGGCGAGCCGGCGGGCGGTGCCGGCCCAGTGCGAGGCCCGGCCCATGAGTCCGTGCAGCAGCAGGACCCCGGGCCGGTCGGAGCCGCCCTCCTTGGACTCGGCCGCATAATCCCAGGCGGCGAGCCGGACGGAGCCCGCTCCGGTCACCTCGATACGTCGGATCATGTGCCGCACCCCCTGACGAACTGGTCGGGTCGTTCCGGCGCCTACGTTATCGAACTTCTATTCGATAAGACGGGTCACGCGCACAACATCGCTCTTTCGAGTGACATCACTCAAGGATTGACCGCCGTAGCCGAGGGGAGATCTCCTGCGGGGCGCGACACGAAGGGGAAGCGGTCGCGCGGAGTACTCGGGAAGCTCGGGGTTCCGGGTCCTCCGAGGGGAGCACCACCAGGGGAGGGACAAGGGGAGGAGGGCCCCGGCGCCATCAGGCGCCGGGGCCCCCGCCCTTTCCCACCAGGACAAACCGCGGGTCCTACCGCTTGGCCACGAAGACGTGCGACGCGACCTCGGCACCCAGCTCGGCGGCCTCGCCGCCACTGCCCACGAGCACCCCGCCCGCGGAGCTCGTCACGCTCACCACCGCGCCCGGCTGCACACCGGCCCGCCGCAGCGTGTACATCAGCTGGGCGTCGGTCTGGATCGGCTCGCCGATCCGCTTCACCACGACGCTGGCGCCGGCCGGGCCCGGCGACAGCTCCGCCAGGCTGACCATGCCCTCCTCCAGGAAGGGATCCGCCTCGGCCTTCTCGCCCAGCTCCTCGAGACCCGGGATCGGGTTCCCGTACGGCGACTCGGTCGGATGCCGCAACAGCTCCAGCACCTTGCGCTCCACCGCCTCGCTCATGACGTGCTCCCAGCGGCAGGCCTCGGCGTGCACCTGCTCCCACTCCAGGCCGATCACGTCGACGAGCAGGCATTCGGCGATCCGGTGCTTGCGCATCACGCGCGTCGCCGTCCGCCGGCCTTCGTCGGTCAGTTCCAGGTGACGGTCGCCGGCGACATGCACCAGGCCGTCACGTTCCATGCGCGCCACCGTCTGGCTGACCGTCGGACCGCTCTGATCGAGCCGCTCGGCGATTCGGGCGCGCATGGGGACCACACCCTCCTCTTCCAGCTCCAGGATGGTGCGGAGATACATCTCCGTCGTGTCGATGAGTCCGGACATGCGCGCCCCTCAATAGCTAGTGCGTGGCCCTGCACCAATTCTGACGCATCCCACCGACAACCGGCCCCGGCGCGGGATTCTTGACAGCGACGGCAGCGTGGCCGCACGGTGATCCGCATGAGTGAGCCCCGCGACGATCTGGCCGGCGAATACTTCGATGCGGCCATCGCCCTTCTCCGGAGGGTACGGGACGAGGAGTCCGCAGGTATCACAGCGGCGGGCAAGGCCATCGCCGACGCCGTCGCCGCGGGCAACCGGATCTTCGCCTTCGGCGCCGGGCACTCCTCGCTCGCCGCCCAGGACGTCGTCTACCGCGCGGGCGGCCTCGCCCTGGTCAACCTGCTCGCGGTGCCCGGCGTCGTCGGTATCGACGTCATGCCCGCGACCCTGGGCAGCGCCCTGGAGCGGGTCGACGGCCTCGCGGGCGCCGTGCTCGACACCAGCCCGGCCAAGCCCGGCGACGTCCTCGTCGTCATCTCGCTGTCCGGGCGCAACGCCCTGCCGGTCGAAATGGCGCAGAACGCCCGCGCCCTCGGCCTGACGGTCATCGGTGTCACCTCCGTGGCCTACGCCAAGGAGACCAAGCCCCGGCACGTGTCCGGCACGTTCCTCAAGGACCACTGCGACATCGTGCTCGACTCGAAGATCGCCGTCGGCGACGCGGAGCTCGTCCGCGACGACGTCCCGGCGCCGTTCGCCCCCGCCTCGACCGTGGTGACCAGCGCCCTCATGCAGGCCGTCGTCGCCACCGCGGTCGCGGAGCTCGCCGCCCGTGGCATCACGCCGCCGCTGCTGCGCTCGGGGAACGTGGACGGCGGCCACGACTGGAACGGCCGCATCTTCGAGGAGTACGGCTCGCGGATCTTCTTCCGCCACTGAGCCGCCACTGAGCCGGCACTGAGCCGGCACTGGGCCGGCACTGGGCCGGCACCGGGCCGTTCGGCGGTCCGGGGCGGCGGCGCCGCACCGGCACGGCTCTCGGCCCAGCCCTCAGCCCAGCTGTTGCGCCAGATCCAGCGCCGCGGCCACCCGCACGGCCACGTCCTCCGCGTACGCCGCGTCCGAACGGTCGAAGAGACGGCGCCCGGCGCCCCGCAGGAACGTGACGGCGCCCAGAGTGCGTCCGCGGCTCCGCAGGACCGTGGAGAGGCCGTGGACGGTCCCCTCGGGCCAACGGCGGGCCGCCGCCCACTCGTCGATCCTGGCCCGCGAGGCGGGCTCGGCCGCGGCGAGGGCGCCGAAGCTGGCGCGTACGGTGCCGATCCGCTCCACGGCCTGCAGCACGGGGTGCGCCACCCCGTACGCCACCGGGATCGTGCCGACCGGGACCGGCAGACACGGCCCCGAGGACCCCTCCGGGGTCGAGGCGGCGCGCACCAGCCGGCCGTCGTCCCCGGCGAGGTCGACGAGCGCGTGGTCGGCGAACCCGGCCAGCGCGAAGTCCAGATAGGTGGTCGCGGCCTCCACCGGGTCCTCGCACTCGGACGCGGTACGCCCGGCCCGGTGCAGCTGGTTGTGCCGGAAGCGCAGCAACGATCCTTCTTGCTCGGCGAGTTTGGCCTCCGTCACGTCCAGGAACAGCCAGCCCACACCCAGCGGCACCGGCTCCTCGCCGAGCGGCGACCCGAGGCGGACGAACCCGCTGCGCCAGCAGTGCCGTTTGGCGCTCTCGTCGCCGCGCAGGCTCAGCCACAGCTCGGACGGGACCGGCGGGCTGCCCTCCGCGAGCACGTGCTGCAGCGCCGTCTCCAGCTCCTCCAGGCCCTGCTCCAGCAGATCGCCGAGCGGCCGGCCGAGCAGGGTGTCCCGGCCGGTGCGCAGCAGGCGGGCGGCGTGCGCGTTCACGACGGCGGGCCGCAGGTCCGCGTCGATCAGGACGACACCCCACGAGGCGTCGTCGAAGAGCGCCTCGCTGAGCGCGATGGAGCGTTCCAGGTCGATCTGGGCGTGCACCTCGGAGAAGGCGCAGTAGACCCCGGCCGGGCGGCCGTCCTGCCCCTGCACGGCCGCGGACTGGGTGCGGACGAGCACCCGGTGGCCGTCCTTGGTCAGCAGCGCGAATTCGTGCACCTGGCGGCCGGGCGCGTCCATGGCGCCGAGCAGCCTCGTCTGCACGTCATGCGCGTCGGCACTACGGGCGGCCCAGCCCGAGAAGCCGTGGCGGCCGACGGCATCGTCCGCCGACCAGCCGAGGATCCGTACGGCTTCGGAATTCCAGTGGGTGATGACACCGTCGCGGTCGAAGGCGCACAGGCCCGCCTCCATACCGTCGAGCAGAGCGGCGAGTAGCTGCTCGTCGCCATCACTGAGCGGCTTCGCATCGAATGGCTGCACGTCGAATCATTCAACCCCGGTGTGACCCAGCCCACACGGCATTTCGATAAATCGGTTGTGCGTCCCGGGGCCGGTTCCTAATGTTGCGGTCACACATGAAGGGAGGTGGTTCGCAGCATGATGTGCAGTCGGACACGTGAGGTGACTGCGGGCTAGTCCCGCGCACCAAGCTCGTCGCGCAGACTCCGTGCACGGGGTCGAGGGGCGGGCCAATCCCACGCAGTCACCCGACCCGCGGGCTCGTCGGACTTGTCCGGCCGGTGCCTGGAGGAAACTCCAGGGGGCAGCCCGCGGGTCGTTTGCGTTGTCGAAAGGCCGCGGTCGCAGCGGGTTTCTACGGCGCCAGCCGTACGACGTTCCAGGCGCCCGTTTCGCTGCTCTCCCCGTCGGCGCGCTCGTAGCGCAGCCGGTCGTGCAGCCGGTTTTCGCGCCCCTGCCAGAATTCCACGCTCCGGGCGCGCACCCGGATGCCTCCCCAGTACGTCGGCACCGGGACGTCGCTGCCCTCCGGGTAGCGCGCCTCCAGCTCCGCGTAGCGCCGTTCGAGCTCCTCCCGGGACTCCACCACCGAGGACTGCGCACTGGCCCACGCACCCAGCCGCGAGCCGTGCGGGCGGCTGCGGAAGTACCGGGCGGTCTCGTCCGTCGAGACGCGTTCGACGGTGCCGGAGACGATGACCTGGCGGGCGATCGGATGCCAGGGGAAGAGCAGCGAGATCTGCGGGTTCTCCACCAGATCGCGGCCCTTGCGGGAGCCGTAGTTCGTGTAGAAGACGAAGCCGCGCGGGTCGAAGCCCTTGAGGAGCACGGTCCGTGAGCTGGGGCGGCCCTCGGCGTCGGCGGTCGAGACGATCATCGCGTTCGGCTCGGTGAGACCCGCGGTCACGGTGTCCGCGAACCAGCGGGTGAACTGCGAGTACGGGTCGGCGGCCAGCTCGGCCTCGGTGAGACCCTGGGCGCGGTACTGCTCGCGCATGACGGCGGGATCGACATGATGCTGCACCCGGACATCTTGCCTCCCCTGGGCCCCGTACGTCCCGGGGGTGCGCCACGCGGGCCGTTCTGCCGGGGTCCTGTGTCGTCCTGACGGGGGTTCTGCTGTCGTCCTGTGGGGGGTTCCGTGTCGTCCTGACGGAGTCCTGTGGGGGTCAGGCGCCGGGCCGGTAGGGGTTTCCGGGCCGCAAACGGGCCGGCCGGGCCGAAGAGTGTGCCGCACCTCACGCTTCCCGTCATGTGCCAGAACCGACAGAATTGCGGGTCGGGCGGCTGTGGCCTCTTGACATCAAGAGATACCGTTTCTGACTCCGGCCTCGGGTCTCCGATGGAGCAGGGTGACCATCACCTGAGCGGGGCATTACCGGAATGGCCGTCCAAGCAGCCGGCCGGCCAAGCACCTGTCGACCACATCACGAGGAGCCGCCTGATGTCCGACTTCGTACCCGGACTCGAAGGAGTAGTCGCGTTCGAGACGGAGATCGCCGAACCTGACAAGGAAGGCGGCTCTCTCCGTTACCGAGGCGTCGACATCGAAGATCTCGTCAGCCATGTCTCATTCGGAAACGTGTGGGGCCTGCTGGTCGACGGCAAGTTCAATCCGGGCCTGCCGCCTGCCGAGCCGTTCCCGATCCCGGTGCACTCCGGCGACATCCGTGTCGACGTCCAGTCGGCGCTCGCCATGCTCGCCCCCGTGTGGGGTCTGAAACCGCTGCTGGACATCGACGTCGACGAGGCCCGTGACGACCTCGCGCGCGCCGCCGTCATGGCGCTCTCCTACGTCGCCCAGTCGGCGCGCGGCCAGGGCCACGCCATGGTCCCGCAGAAGGAGATCGACAAGGCGCAGACGATCGTCGAGCGCTTCATGATCCGCTGGCGCGGTGAGCCCGACCCGAAGCACGTGGCCGCCGTCGACGCGTACTGGACGTCCGCCGCGGAGCACGGCATGAACGCCTCCACGTTCACCGCCCGCGTCATCGCCTCCACGGGTGCCGACGTGGCCGCGGCCCTGTCCGGCGCCGTCGGCGCCATGTCGGGCCCGCTGCACGGCGGCGCCCCCTCGCGCGTCCTCGGCATGATCGAGGAGATCGAGCGGACCGGCGACGCGAGCGCCTACGTCAAGCGCGCCCTGGACAAGGGCGAGCGCCTGATGGGCTTCGGCCACCGCGTGTACCGCGCCGAGGACCCGCGTGCGCGAGTGCTGCGGCGTACGGCGAAGGAGCTGGGTGCCCCCCGCTTCGAGGTCGCGGAGGCGCTGGAGAAGGCGGCTCTCGCGGAGCTGCACGCGCGGCGTCCCGACCGGGTGCTCGCCACCAACGTGGAGTTCTGGGCGGCGATCGTCCTGGACTTCGCCGAGGTTCCCGCGCACATGTTCACGTCGATGTTCACCTGTGCCCGGACGGCGGGCTGGTCGGCCCACATCCTGGAGCAGAAGCGCACCGGCCGGCTCGTCCGCCCCTCCGCCCGGTACATGGGCCCCGGCCCGCGCAACCCGCGCGAGGTCGACGGCTTCGCGGGCATCGGGCACTGAGTCCGCGTCAGGCGCTGCTGAATCGTTGATGCTGTGGCCTGTTCCCACCCTCGTACCGGGGTGGGAGCAGGCCACAGTCGTTGGTGGCCTCGCCGTGTCCCGCTGCTCCGGCCTCAGGCGTCCGGCAGCGCCTCCGCCAGGAGTTCTGCCAGGTGCCGGCCCGGTGTGCCGGCCAGTTCCGCGAGCTGGGTGCGGCAGGAGAACCCGTCCGCCAGGACGGCGGCCCCCGCGGGTGCCTCCCGGACCGCCGGGAGCAGCTGTTCCTCGGCGCAGGCCACCGACACCTCGTAGTGGCCCTGCTCGAAACCGAAGTTGCCGGCCAGCCCGCAGCAGCCGCCGGTGAGCGTGCCGGTGAGGCCGGCGCGCTCGCGGAGCCGCCGCTCGGCGGCGTCGCCGAGCACGGCGTGCTGGTGGCAGTGCGTCTGTCCGACGACGGCACGGTCGAGGCGGGGCGGCACCCAGCCGGGTGCCAGTTCCTCCAGCGCCTGGGCGAAGGTCCGGACGGAGGCGGCCAGCCGGGCCGCGCGGGGATCGCCGGAGCCGAGCAGTTCCGGCAGGTCGGCGCGGAGCGCCGCCCCGCAGCTGGGTTCGAGGACGACGATCGGCAGCCCGGCGTCGAGCGCGGGTGCGAGGGCGTCGACCGTACGGCGCATGACCGTACGGGCCCGGTCCAGCTGCCCGGTGGACACCCACGTCAGACCGCAGCAGACGGCCTTCGGCGGCAGGACGACCCGCAGGCCCGCGGCTTCCAGCACCTTCACCGCGGCCTGTCCGACCTGTGGCGCCAGATGGTTCGTGAAGGTGTCGGGCCACAGCACGACGGTCGTGCCGGGCGCGGTCGTGCCGGGCGCCGTCGTCCCAGATGCGGTCGTTCCGGGCGCAGTCGTTCCGGGCGCGGCCTTGCCGGGGCCGGCCGGGCGGGCGGCCTGCTGGCGTAGGGCGCGGTGGTTCCACCAGGCGCGGAAGGACTCGTGCGCCAGCGCGGGGATGTCGCGTTCCGGCGCGATGCCGCCGGCCCGCTTGGCCGGACCCGCCAGCGGCCCCCGTGCCAGGGCGTTCAGGACGCGCGCATACGGTGCGGCGGCTCTCAGCCAGACCGGGAGCCATCCCATCGAGTAGTGCGAGCGGGGGCGCAGCCGTCCTTCGTAGTGGTGGTGCAGGAACTCGGCCTTGTACGTCGCCATGTCCACCTCGACCGGGCAGTCGCTGCGGCACCCCTTGCAGGAAAGGCACAGGTCGAGCGCGTCGCGGACCTCCTCCGACCGCCAGCCGTCCTCGATGATCTCGCCGGCGAGCATCTCGTGCAGCAGCCGGGCCCGTCCGCGCGTGGAGTGCCGCTCCTCCCCCGTCACGCGGTAGGACGGGCACATCACGCTGTCCCCGCCGGTCGAGGTGGTCGCGGACGTACGGCATTTGCCGACGCCCACGCAGCGCCGGACGGCCGCCGTGAAATCGCCGCCGTCACCCGGATAGGTGAACTCGACGTCGACGGGATGCGACGCACGCGACGGCAGCACGTCGAAGCGGAGGTTGCTATCCATAGGAGCGGGGCGGACGAGCATGCCGGGGTTCATTCCGCCCGCCGGGTCCCAGAGATCCTTGAAAACTCCAAAGAGAGCCACGAGTTCGGGGCCGTACATCTTCGGCAGGAGTTCCGCCCGCGCCTGGCCGTCGCCATGCTCGCCCGACAGCGAGCCACCGTGGGCGACGACCAGGTCGGCGGTCTCCTCGGAGAAACGCCGGAAGCGGGCGATGCCCGCCGGTGTCAGCAGATCGAAGTCGATACGGACATGTACACAGCCGTCGCCGAAGTGTCCGTACGGGGAGCCGCGCAGGCCGTGCTCGCCCAGCAGGGCCCTGAACTCCCGCAGATACGCGCCCAGCCGGGCCGGCGGCACCGCGCAGTCCTCCCAGCCGGGCCATGCCTCGCTGCCGTCGGGCATCCGGGTCGCGGTGCCTGCGGCGTCCTCGCGGATCCGCCACAGGGCGCGCTGCTCGGCCGGCTCCGAGACGACGGTGTGGTCCTTGGCGCCGTCGGCGGCGGCGTGGCGGCACAGCTCCGAGGCGCGGGCCCGCGCCTCGGCCGCGGTGCTGCCGCCCATCTCCACGAACAGCCAGGCGGCACCACGCGGCAGCGACTCCCGGGCGGCGGCGCTCACCAGGTCGGCCGCCATGCCCTCGACGGTCAGCGGGTGGTGGGGCAGCAGCAGGTGCGCGGCTTCGGCGGCGGCGCTCTCGTCCTCGTAGCCGAGCAGGGCCAGCGCGCGGGCGGCCGGCGGCTCCACCAGCCGTACGGTCGCGCGGGTCAGCACGCCGAGGGTGCCCTCGCTGCCGGTGAAGGCGCGCGCCAGATCCCGGCCGTGCTCGGGGAGCAGCCGGTCCAGGGCGTAGCCGGAGATCCGGCGCGGCAGGTCGGGGAAGCCGGTGCGGAGCACGGACAGCCGCTCGTCGGCGAAGGCGGCGGTCCGGTCGTGCAGCGGTCCCGGCAGGCCGCGGCCGAGGGTGGCCCGCTCCCCGCCGTAGGTCAGCACCTCCAGCTCGTGCACGTTGTCCGCGGTCGTCCCCCAGGCGACCGAGTGCGAGCCGCACGCGTTGTTGCCGATCATGCCGCCGAGGGTGCAGCGGCTGTGGGTGGACGGATCCGGGCCGAAGGTCAGCCCGTGTACGGCGGCCGCCGCCCGCAGATCGTCGAGGACCACACCCGGCTGCACGATCGCGGTGCGCGCCTCGGGGTCGATGTGCTCGATCGCCCGCATATGGCGGGTGAAGTCCAGCACCACTCCGACCCCCGTCGCCTGCCCGGCGATCGAGGTGCCGCCGCCGCGCGGCACCACCGGTACGCCGTACTCCCGGCACACCGCCAGCGCCGCCGCCACGTCGTCCGCGTCGCGGGGCGCCACCACGCCCAGCGGGACCCGCCGGTAGTTCGACGCGTCCATCGTCACCAGTGCCCGCGCCCCCGCGTCGAACGCGACCGTGCCCCGTACCGCCGCCCGCATCGCCTGCTCAAGATCCATACGCCAACCTTGTCTCACCGGGTGGACCAGTAGCGAGAGCGGGTTCAGGACGGATTACGCTTCGCCCGTGGCTGATATCCAGATTCCCGCTGACATCAAGCCCGCCGACGGCCGTTTCGGCGCGGGCCCCTCCAAGGTACGGACGGAGGCGGTCGAAGCGCTGGCCGCGACCGGCACGTCCCTGCTCGGCACCTCTCACCGGCAGGCTCCGGTGAAGAACCTGGTGGGCCAGGTCCGTGAAGGTGTCCGGCAGCTGTTCTCCCTGCCCGAGGGCTATGAGGTAGTGCTCGGCAACGGCGGGTCCACCGCGTTCTGGGACATGGCCACCCATGGCCTGATCCGGCAGAAGTCCCAGCACCTGTCGTTCGGCGAGTTCTCCTCCAAGTTCGCGACCGCCGCCAAGCTCGCGCCGTGGCTGGACGACCCGTCGGTCGTCAAGTCCGACCCGGGTACGCACCCGGTGCCGGTCGCCGAGGCGGGTGTGGACGTGTACGCGTTCACGCACAACGAGACCTCGACGGGTGTCGCCGCGCCCATCAAGCGCGTACCGGGCGCCGACGCCGGTTCACTCGTCCTGGTGGACGCCACCTCCGGTGCGGGCGGCCTGCCGGTCGACATCACCGAGACGGACGTCTACTACTTCGCCCCGCAGAAGTCCTTCGCGGCGGACGGCGGCCTGTGGCTGGCCGCGTTCTCCCCGGCCGCGCTGGAGCGCGCCGCCGAGATCGCCGGGTCCGGCCGGCACATCCCCGCGTTCTTCGACCTGCCGACGGCGATCGACAACTCGACGAAGAACCAGACGTACAACACCCCGGCGCTGTCCACGCTCTTCCTGCTGGCCAACCAGCTCGACTGGATCAACGGCCAGGGCGGGCTGGACTGGGCGGTCGCCCGCACCGCGGACTCCTCGTCGCGGCTGTACGGCTGGGCCGAGAAGTCCTCGTACGCGTCGCCGTTCGTGGCCGACCCGGAGCAGCGCTCGCAGGTCATCGGCACCATCGACTTCGACGACGCGATCGACGCCACGCAGATCTCGAAGGCGCTGCGCGCCAACGGCATCGTGGACACCGAGCCGTACCGCAAGCTGGGCCGTAACCAGCTGCGTGTCGCGATGTTCCCGGCGGTCGACCCGGCCGACGTCGAGGCGCTGACGGTCTGCATCGACTACGTCATCGACAAGCTGTAACAGCCCACGCGACGTACGACTGACGAGGGGTCCGGCCGGTGACGGCCGGGCCCCTCGTCACTCGGGGCGGCGGCGCAGGATCCGGCGCAGGCCGGTCGCCGCGACGAAGATCGCGGCGAGCACCGCGAAACCGACGACGGTCGCACCGTGGCCGGACGAGCCGTCCTTGGCGGCGTCCGCGCCCGGTCCCTTGCCACCCGGCTGGCCCGTTCCGGTGGATCCGGCGGCGTCCGGGGCCACGGAGTCCGGCAGGTCCTCGCCGTTGAGCGGCGCCCGCCAGACCTCGCTGTTCTTCCCCTCGCTGCCGTACATCAGTGCTCGGCCGTCCGGGGTGAAGGCCACCGACTCGCCCTGCCGCTGCATCGGCACATCGAGGCTGCCGATCTTCGTCGGGGCGTCTCCCGACCACCGCCAGGCGGTCGCCCAGAAGTAGCCGCGCAGCACCAGCCGGGTGCCGTCGGGCGAGAAAGAACCGTCGGTCACCCAGGGCACCTCGGCGATCTTCCGGAAGACGTTCACGCCCTTCGGGCTGAGCTTCTTCGGGCCCGCGTACAGGGCGCCGCCGTCCTCGTTCTTGCTGGCGATGTAGACCCGGCCGGTCTTGGGGTGCACCATCAGCGCCTCCGCGTTCCGCGGGCCGCCCTCGTACTGGACCGTGTAGCGGACGACGTCCACCGTCGTGTTCCCCAGCTGCTTGGGCTCGGCGAACCGGTAGATCCACACATGCGGCCAGGTCCCGCCGAGGTTGTCGCCGATGTCGCCGACGTAGATGTCGCCGTCCGGGCCGATGGAGATCGCCTCCACGTCACGGGGGTCGATGCCGCGCATCGTGACCCTGGCGACGGTCTTGCCGGTCGCGGAGTCCACCGCGTAGACGTACGGGCCGTCGTCGCTGTCGTTGTGGGTCCAGTACACGCCCTTGTGGAGGTGGCTGGCGGCCAGCCCGCTGGACTCGGTGATCCGCGGGTCGCTGATGGTGAACGCGACGGCGGGCCCGCCGTCGGCGACGGCCCCCGGCACCGGTCCGAGAACGGCGAACGCCACGGCGGCGACGGAGGCGGCGAGGGCGATGCGGGAGCGCGGCATGCCCCCAGCCTGCCATCCCGTCATGTGTCGGGCTTCACGCCGCCGGGCATCGCGGCCGGGGCCGGGTATCCGCGATGATCTCAGCGTGCGTTATATGTTCGTCGGCGATTCCATGACCATCGGCAGCGCGGGCGACTTCACCTGGCGTTACCGCATGTGGCAGCACCTGTGCTCGCTCGGCGAGCCGTTCACTGTGGTCGGCCCGCGCGCCGCGCTGCACGACAAGGAGAGCGGCGAGCCCGTCTCGCACGCGTACGCCGACCCGGCCTTCCCGCCGGACGCCCGGCGGCACCTGGCCGGCTGGGGCGAGGGCTGGCTGCACATGGCGCCGCTGATCGGGGACGCGGTGCGCGCGCACCGTCCCGATCTCCTGCTGATCTCGCTCGGTCTGATCGACCTCGGCTTCTACACGACCGCCGAGCAGACCGCGGAGAACCTGCGGAGCTTCGTCGGCGAGGCACGGGCCGGCAATCCACGGATCCGTATGGTGCTGCTGCCGGTGATACCCAACGTCCGGGCCGACCACGATCTCCCCTTCGCCGAGCAGTGCCGGGATCTCAACGTCCGGATGGCCAAGGCCGTCGCCGATCTGGACACCGGCGCCTCGCCGCTGCTGCTCGCCTCCCGGCCGGACGGCTACGAGCTGCCGTCCGACACCTATGACGGCACGCACCCCGGTCCCTCCGGCGAACACCGCCTCGCGGCCGCGTTCGCCGACGCGATGCACCAGGCCTGGGGGGTCGGCGGACCGTATGCGCGGAGCTAGGGTCTGTCGTCTGGATCTCCGTGGGGGAAGGAGCGGTGTCCGGTGCGTGCAGCTGCAAGGCGGAGGAGGGAGGCGACGCGGAGCGTCGTCGACCGACGACAACGCGGCAGATGTGCGTGCTGGACACCGCGACGCCGCGGAGATCCAGACGACAGGCCCTAGGCCGTGGGCTGGTCGCGGCGCCCGCTGACACGCCCGTCCCAGCGGGCGGCCACCCCCTTGCTTCGAGCGCACTCGAAGAGCTTGGCTTAGGGGTCATGGAGTACACGCAGCTCGGACGCACGGGTCTCAAAGTCAGCCGCCTGGTGCTCGGCACCATGAACTTCGGTCCCCAGACCGATGAGAACGACAGTCACGCGATCATGGACTCCGCGCTCGGCGCGGGCGTCAACTTCTTCGACACCGCCAATGTGTACGGGTGGGGCGAGAACAAGGGCCGCACCGAGGAGATCGTCGGGTCCTGGTTCGCCAAGGGAGGCGGGCGCCGCGAGAAGACCGTTCTCGCGACGAAGGTCTACGGCAACATGGCCGCCGAGGGTGACGCCTGGCCGAACGCCGACCGGCTCTCCGCCCTCAACATCCGCCGTGCCGCCGACGCGAGCCTGAAGCGGCTCGGCACGGACTACATCGACCTCTACCAGTTCCACCACATCGACCGGAACACGCCCTGGGACGAGATCTGGCAGGCCGTCGACGTCCTCGTCCAGCAGGGCAAGATCCTGTACGCCGGCTCGTCGAACTTCGCCGGCTGGAACATCGCGCAGGCCAACGAGGCGGCCGCCCGCCGCGGTTCGCTGGGCCTGACCAGCGAGCAGTGCCTGTACAACCTGGCCGAGCGGCGTGCCGAGATGGAGGTCATCCCGGCGGCGCAGGCGTACGGCCTCGGGGTCATCCCGTGGTCGCCGCTGCACGGCGGGCTGCTCGGCGGGGCGCTCCGCAAGGAGCGCGAGGGCGGCGGCGCGCGCTCGACGTCCGGCCGCAGCGCGGACGCGCTCAAGAGCGCGGCGCAGCGCGACCAGATCCAGGCGTACGAGGACCTGTGCGACAAGCACGAGCTGGCGCCGGGTGATGTCGGTCTGGCGTGGCTGCTGACCCGGCCCGGTGTGACCGGCCCGATCGTCGGCCCGCGGACGCAGGCGCAGCTGGACTCGGCGCTCAACGCGGTCGAGCTGAAGCTGTCGGAGGAGTTCCTGGCCGCACTGGACGAGGTCTTCCCCGGCCCGGGGCCGTCCCCGGAAGCCTTCGCCTGGTAGTACCTGGCTGGCCGGGTCCCGGTGAGAATCGGGGCCCGGCGGGCAGGTCCGGTGGCCGCGGGCCGGCGCGGCAGCCTCTCAGCGCAGCAGTGCGCCCGCGACCACCACGACGAGCATCAGGACGAGGGCGGCGGTCACTACACGGGTTCGGGTCTTGGGGTCCACGTGTCGAGGTTAACCGGCCGGGGTCACGGACCCAGCGGCCAGGTCGCCACCGTCTCGTAGTGGGCGTCCGGCGCCGGGTGGCTGCGCACCAGCGCGAGGGTGTCGGCGGACCAGGGCGTGCCCAGGAATCCGTCGAGCGCGGCGGCGTACGGGCCGAGGGCCACGCCGCCGCGGCTGCGGGCCAGCGTGAGGTGCGGGGTGTACGGGTGCTCCTGCGCCGGATCGACGCCGGCCTGCCGGGCGGCGCTCTGGACGGAGTCCGCCAGTTCCGCGAGCCGGCCGGTGTCCCCCGCGGCGCCCGCCCACAGCGCCCGCTCGCCGAACCGGCCGCCGCCGGACAGCCGCAGTTCGCAGGGCGCGTGCCGGCGGGCGGCGGCCGCGAGGCCGTCCCGCAGCGCGGGGAGCGTCGCGTCGGCGACCTCGCCGAGGAAGGCGAGCGTGAAGTGCCACCCGGCGCGTTCGGTCCAGCGCAGCCGGCCGGCTCCGGGGAGCCGGTGGAGCGGGGAGACGGCCGGATCGAGTTCGTCCGCCACCCCGGAGGGCGGCAGTACCGCCGCGAACAGCCTCATGCCGACGGCCTCACGCGGCCGTCACCAGTGGGGCGGCCGCGCCCTCACGGGGCACGAACTCGATCAGCCGGTGGTCTTTTCCCCGGTGCAGGTCCACCTTGAGCCGCAGCCCGCCGACCCGGGCCAGCACGAGGCCGACACCGACCGCCGCGAGGGCCGCGACGAGGCCGCCGGAGAGGAATCCGACGCGGGCCCCGTAGGTGTCGGTCACCCAGCCGACGACCGGGCCGCCGATGGGGGTGCCACCGACGAAGACCATCATGTACAGGCTCATGACGCGGCCCCGCATGGCGGGGTCGGAGGCGAGCTGCACCGAGGCGTTAGCCGAGGTGTTGAACGTCATACCGAAGACGCCGATCGGCAGCAGCAGGAGCGCGAACATCCAGAAGGACGGCGCCACCGCGGCCACCACCTCCAGCATGCCGAAGGCGAACGCGGCGGCCACCAGCAGCCGCAGCCGGGTGCGTCCGCGGCGGGCGGCGAGCAGCGCGCCGCCCAGCGAGCCCAGCGCGATGATGGTGTTCAGCAGCCCGTAGGTGCTCGCACCGGAGTGGTAGACGTGGTTGACGAAGCCGGTGAGGATGATCGGGAAGTTGAAGCCGAAGGTCCCGATGAACCCGACCAGCACGATCGGCCAGATGAGCTCCGGACGCCCGGCGACGTAGTGCAGGCCCTCCCGCAGCTGGCCCTTGCCTCGCGGCACCCGCTCGACCTTGTGCAGCTCGGCGGTACGCATCATCAGCAGGCCGGCGAGCGGGGCGAGGAACGACAGTCCGTTGAGCAGGAACGCCCAGCCGCTGCCGACCGCGGTGATCAGGACACCGGCGACGGCGGGGCCGATCAGCCGGGCGGCCTGGAAGTTCGCGGAGTTCAGCGAGACCGCGTTGCGTATCTCGCCGGGGCCGACCATCTCGACCACGAACGTCTGCCGGGCCGGGTTGTCGACGACGGTCACCATGCCGAGGGCGAAGGCGATGACGTACACGTGCCAGACCTGGACGTGCCCGCTGAGCGTCAGTGCGGCGAGCAGCAGGCCGAGCCCGCCGAGCGCGGCCTGGGTGCACAGCAGGATCTGCCGCTTGGGGTAACGGTCGGCGATCACACCGCCGAACAGGCCGAAGAGCAGCATCGGCAGGAACTGCAGGGCGGTGGTGATACCCACCGCGAAAGAAGAACCGGTGATGCTGAGCACCAGCCAGTCCTGGGCGATCCGCGACATCCAGGTGCCGGTGTTGGACACCACCGCGCCGGTCGCGAAGAGCCGGTAGTTACGAACCTTGAGCGAGCTGAACATGCCGCGCTTCGTGGTCGTATCGGGTTCTTGTCCGGGTGCGGTGTCTGAGCCGGCTGCCGAACTCAATCTAGGTTCGCCTCCCCTGTGTGGCGTTGCGCTTCACTTCTGGTATTCCACGTTCTTCCGCACCCGCCGTCCGCCGGTCGGGTGTCACTACATCTCGGGTGTCACTACAGCTGTGCGAGCTTCTCCAGGACCGGCGCGGCGGCGCGCAGCACGGCGCGCTCGTCGTCGCTCAGCCCCTCCGTGAGCTGCGCCAGCCACACGTTGCGCTTGCGGCGGCTCTCCTCGAGCATCGCCTCGGCCTGCTCCGTCTGGCTGACGACCACCTGGCGGCGGTCGTCGGGGTGCGGGTCCCGGCGGACGAGGTCCTTGGCCTCCAGCATCGCGACGATGCGCGTCATGGAGGGCGGTTGGACGTGCTCCTTGCGGGCCAGCTCCCCGGGTGTGGCGGAGCCGCAGCGGGCGAGGGTACCCAGCACGGACATCTCGGTCGGGCTGAGCGACTCGTCCACCCGCTGGTGGCGCAGTCGCCGCGACAGTCGCATCACTGCGGAGCGCAGAGAGTTCACTGCGGCGCGGTCGTCCTCGGACAGTTCGGTCACATTCATTAGGGTAGCTCATTACCTAGGCTAAGTAAACCTCACCCATATGAGTGAGTTAGCGCCCGAAAACGACACCTGGAACCACCCTCGCCGGGGACCTTTGGCATATGGCATCGAGAGTGCTCAGCCTGCGTATAGACGCCGACCTGCTGGATCGGCTCCGTGACCACGCCGCCAAATGCGGAACGAGCGTCCAGGACTACGTGGTCCGGACGCTCGTTCGCGACGACTTCGACGAGCGGTTCAAGACCGCCGTCGACGAGACGGAGCGGTTCTACGCCGCTCCGCCGGGGTGACACCCCGGCACAACCCCGGCACAACACCGGGACGACCCCGGGACGACCCCGGGAAGGTCGGGCCGGGCCGCAGGCCGGGACCCGGGCCGGGCCTCAGGTCAGGCCGAGGGCCGGCATCAGGTAGTAGAAGCCGAAGACCGCCGCGACCACGTACATGGCCACCGGCACCTCACGGCCGCGCCCCGCGGCCAGCCGCAGCAGGCAGAAGGTGACGAAGCCGATGCCGATGCCGTTGGTGATGGAGTACGTGAACGGCATCATCACCATCGTCAGGAACGCCGGGACGGCGATCGTGAAGTCGTCCCAGTCGATGTCCCGGACGCTGTTCGCCAGGATCAGGAAGCCGACCGCGATCAGCGCGGGCGTGGCGGCCTGGGCCGGGACCATCGTGGCGAGCGGGGTGAAGAACAGCGCGAGCACGAACATCAGCCCGGTGACGATGCTGGCGAGGCCGGTCCTGGCACCCTCGCCGACACCGGCCGTCGACTCCACGAAGCAGGTGTTGGCGGAGCTGGAGGTGGCGCCGCCGAGGGCGGTGGCGATGCCGTCGACCATCAGCACCTTGTTCATGCCGGGCAGGTCGCCCTTCTCGTCCAGCAGGTGCGCCTCGTCGCTGACGCCGAGGATCGTGCCCATCGCGTCGAAGAAGCAGGACAGCAGGACGGTGAAGACGAACAGCACCCCGGTCAGTATCCCGACCTTGCCGAAACCGCCGAAGAGGCTGACGTTGCCGATGAGTCCGAAGTCCGGGCTGGCCACCGGGTTGCCGGGCCACTGGGGGACGGTCAGCCCCCAGGCCATGCCGGGGATGTCCGCGACCGCGTCGATGATCAGGGCCAGCACCGTCATCGCGACGATGCTGATCAGGATCGCGCCCGGCACCCTGCGGATGATCAGGGCCAGCGTGAGCAGCACACCCAGGATGAAGACCAGCACCGGCCAGCCGTTGAGGTGGCCGTCCGAGCCCAGCTGCAGCGGGACGGTGGTGTGGGCGGCGTCCGGGATGCGGGTGACGAAGCCCGAGTCGACCAGGCCGATCAGCATGATGAACAGGCCGATGCCGATCGCGATGCCCTTGCGCAGCCCCAGCGGCACCGCGCTCATCACGCGCTCGCGCAGCCCGGTGGCGACCAGCAGCATGATCGCGAAACCGGCCAGCACGACCATGCCCATCGCGTCCGGCCAGCTCATCCTGGGTGCGAGCTGCAGGGCGACCACGGTGTTCACACCGAGGCCGGCCGCGAGCGCGATCGGCACATTGCCGATGACACCCATCAGGAGAGTGGTGAGCGCGGCGGTCAGCACGGTGGCGGTGACCAGCTGGCCGCCGTCCAGGTGGTGGCCGTACTTGTCGACGCCGGAGCTGAGGATGATCGGGTTCAGCACGATGATGTAGGCCATCGCGAAGAAGGTGGCGAGCCCGCCCCGGACCTCGCGGGAGACCGACGATCCGCGCTCGGAGATCCGGAAGAAGTGGTCGAGGCCGTTCTTGGGCGGTACGGGTGACGGGTTCTTGGCGTCGACCGAAGCGGTGGCCGAGGGGGACATGTGGGTCCTCTATTTGTGCGTTCGTACGACTGAAACCAGTCACCAGGGGGACGGCTTCAGTATGAACAAACGAATGATCGAGCGCTATCTCCGCGCGTAGACCCTTGCGGCGACCGGCCGCACCCACAATTGAGCACCTGTCGGCACCACGTACCCTGACCGCATGAGCAAGTGGAAAGCCACGCACGAGACACCCGAGCCGCTGGAAGCGAACGACATCGCGACCGTCCTGGTCGGCACGGTCGTCTGGTTCGTGCTCTTCATCGGGCAGCTCCCCTTCTACGGCTGGTACGCCGACCACGGCCACGCCTGGTGGATCTGGACCTGCCTCGCCGGCACCCTGCTCGGCCTCTTCGGCCTCTGGTACGTCCGGGGGCGCAACGCGGCCCTGCAGCGCGAAGCCGCGCAGCGGGAAGCCCCGCAGGACGACCGGAACGTCACCCCGTAGAACATCACCCCATACCCGTCCGAACGGTCACCCGGAACGCTCCGTCCGGCGGGTGAACCGGGCGATCCGCACGTAGCGTCGGTGCCATGACGGATCGCACGGACACCCAGGTCGTTGCCCGCAACGCCGGACTGACCAGTAGTGAGGTCGCCGAGCGGGTGGCCCGGGGCGAGGTGAACGACGTTCCGGTGCGGTCGTCGCGCTCCACCACCGAGATCGTCAAGGCCAACGTCTTCACCCGGTTCAACGCCATCATCGGCGTGCTCTTCCTCGTCATCCTCGTCGTCGGCCCGATCCAGGACGGCCTCTTCGGCTTCGTCATCGTCGCCAACACGGCGATCGGCATCATCCAGGAGATGCGCGCCAAGAAGACCCTCGACAGCCTCGCCGTCATCGGCGAGGCCAAGCCCGCCGTGCGCCGCGACGGCACGGCCGTCGAGATCCACACCTCCGCGATCGTGCTGGGCGACCTCATCGAGCTGGGCCCGGGCGACAAGGCCGTCGTCGACGGCGAGGTCGTCGAGGCCGAAGGGCTGGAGATCGACGAATCGCTGCTCACCGGTGAGGCCGACCCGGTGCTGAAGAAGCCCGGCGACCCCGTCATGTCGGGCAGCTTCGTCGTCGCGGGCGGCGGCGCGTTCACCGCCACCAAGGTCGGCCGCGGGGCCTACGCCGCGCAGCTGGCCGAGGAGGCGTCCCGCTTCACCCTCGTCAACTCCGAACTGCGCAACGGCATCAGCCAGATCCTCAAGTACGTGACGTGGATGATGGTGCCGACCGCGATCGGCCTGATCATCAGCCAGCTCGTGCTCCAGGACCACGACTGGCGCGAGGCGGTGCGCCGTACGGTCGCCGGCATCGTCCCCATGGTCCCCGAGGGTCTGGTGCTGCTCACCTCCGTCGCCTTCGCGATCGGCGTCATCCGGCTCGGCCGCAAGCAGTGCCTGGTGCAGGAACTCCCCGCCATCGAGGGCCTGGCACGGGTCGACGTCGTCTGCCTCGACAAGACCGGCACCCTCACCGAGGGCGGGATGGACGTCACCGGGCTGCGGCTGCTCGACGGCGCCACGGAGCCGTACATCCAGCAGGTGCTCGGCGCCCTCGGCGGCTCCGATCCGCGGCCCAACGCCAGCCTCCAGGCGATCGTCGCCGCGTACCCCGCGACGGTGACGGACGGGGCCGGCGCCGACGGCTGGCGCTGCACCGAAGCCCTGCCGTTTTCCTCCGCGCGCAAGTACAGCGGCGCCGCCTTCAACGAGCCCGACGGCGACAGCAGCAGCTGGCTGCTCGGCGCACCCGACGTCCTGCTGCCCACCGGCCACACCGCACTCGCCGACATCGACGAACTCAACAACCAGGGCCTGCGGGTGCTGCTGCTCGCGCGCACCGAGCGCCGGCTCGACGATCCGGGCGTCGCCTCGGACGTCGTCCCGCAGGCGCTGGTCATCCTGGAACAGCGGCTGCGCCCCGACGCCGCCGACACCCTGCGGTACTTCGAGGAGCAGGGCGTGCACGCCAAGGTCATCTCCGGCGACAACGCGATCTCGGTCGGCGCGGTCGCCGGCAAGCTCGGGCTGCCCGGCGCGGAGCACCCGGTCGACGCCCGTCAACTGCCCACCGACCGGGACGCGATGGCGGACGTGCTGGAGAACGGCGCGGTCTTCGGCCGGGTCACCCCGCAGCAGAAGCGCGACATGGTCGCCGCGCTCCAGTCCCGGGGCCACAACGTCGCGATGACCGGCGACGGCGTCAATGACGTACTCGCCCTGAAGGACGCCGACATCGGCGTCTCCATGGGCTCGGGATCCGAGGCGACCCGGGCCGTCGCGCAGATCGTGCTGCTCAACAACAGCTTCGCCACGCTGCCGTCGGTGGTCGCGGAGGGCCGCCGCGTCATCGGGAACATCACGCGGGTGGCGACGCTCTTCCTCACCAAGACCGTCTATTCGGTGCTGCTGGCGCTGCTGGTGGTCTTCTGGCAGGTGCCGTATCCGTTCCTGCCCCGCCATCTGACGCTGCTGTCCACGCTGACCATCGGTGTCCCGGCGTTCTTCCTCGCGCTCGCCCCCAACAAGGAGCGGGCCAAGCCGCACTTCGTCCGGCGGGTGATGCGTTACTCGGCGCCCGCGGGCGTCATCTGCGGGGTGGCGACGTTCGGCGAGTACCTGCTGGCCCGCCACCACTACACCGGTGACGGGGCGCTGGACGCCGAGACCAGCAACGCGACCCTCACCCTGTTCCTGATCTCCATGTGGGTGCTGGCCATCGTCGCCCGCCCCTACACGCTGTGGCGGGTCTGCCTGGTGCTGGCGATGGGCGCGGGCTTCCTGATCGTGCTGGTCACGCCCTGGCTGCAGACGTTCTTCGCGCTCAAGCTGGTGGGTACGGAGGGTCCGTGGGTGGCGGTGGGGGTCGCTGTCGCGGCCGGGCTCGTTCTGGAACTGGTCTGGCGAACGCTCCGCGTCCGCGACAGCGACTGACGACCCACCGGGATACCGGGGACACCCGGGATACGGCGGTTACTTCACGAACTCGGCGGCGTTCTCCGCGGCCCACACCGCGAAGCTGCGCGCCGGGTGGCCGGTGAGCTCCTCGACGGCGGTGGTGAGGTCGACGGGCTTGCCGTCGGTGGAGCGCCAGTACGCGAGCAGCCCGTCGGCGTAGGCGGCGGGCACGTACTCCGCCATCTCCGCCTTCCAGGCCTCGGGGGTGACGGCGTCGAACGTGAAGGGCCGGCCGGTGGCGCGGGCGAGCTGGTCGATCTGCTCGCCGAAGGTGATGGACGCGGCGCCGGTCAGGGTGTACGCCCCGCCGCGCAGCGCCGGGTCCTTCAGGACGGCGACCGCGGCTTCGGCGATGTCCGACTCGTGGACGGCGTCGTTGTGCGCGCCGGGGTACGGCAGGCTGACGGCGCCGGTGGTCCTGAGCGGCCAGGACCAGTAGAGCGTGTTGGTCGCGAAGGCGCCGGGCCGCAGGAACGTGTACGGCAGGGCGGAGGACGCGAGGGCCTCCTCGACCTCCAGGTGCTGCCGGGCGATGGCGTCGTTCCTCGCGTCGGGACCGAGCACGGAGGACGAGGAGAGCAGCACCACGTGCTGCACCCCGGCGTCGTTGGCGATCTTGATGAACTCCTCGATGTGCGAGGAGTTGGCGTACAGGAAGACGGAGTCGACGCCGGCCAGGGCGTCGGGGAACGTATGTGGCTCCGCGAGGCTCAGCTTCACGTCGGGTACGCCGTCCGGCAGGACGAGCTCGTCGGGATCGCTGGACGCGGCGCGGATCTTGAAGCCCTGTTCGTGCAGCAGGCCGATGAGCGTGGTGCCGATGCGGCCGCGGCTTCCGGTGACGAGGATGGTCATGTCGTGGTCCTTCCGGGTCCGGGCGCCCGGTGCGGGCGCCCCTTGGGGGATGTCGGGTGGTGCGGTGCTGCGGTGATGCGGCGTCAGTGGTGGTCGTCGGGCTGGGCGTTGCGCGGCATGAGCCACACGAGGCCGGTGCTGAGGAGCGCGACGCAGGCGACGACGATCAGGCTGTAGGTCATGGCGTGGGCCTCGTCGTCGGAGGCGAGGGTCTTGAAGTAGACCGTGGTGACGACGGCGGCGCCGATGGCGTTGGCGAGCTGCTGGACGGCGCTGAGGGAGCCGCTGGCGCTGCCGGCTTCCTTGGGGTCGATGTCACCGATGGTGACGTCGTAGATGGTGCCGAAGCAGGTGCCCATGCCGAGACCGATGATCAGGATCGGGGTGAGCAGCGACCAGGTGCCGAGGTCGGTGCCGTAGGTGTGGACGAGGGCGAGCAGCCAGCCGGTGCCGATCAGGGTGATCAGCAGGCCGATGAGGACGAGATTGCGTCCGAGCTTGCCGACGAGCTGGTAGCAGGCGATGGAGGCGACGACGATGCCGGCGGCGACGGGGGCGAGGCCGAGCGCGGCGCGCATCGGGGAGTAGCCCAGACCGTTCTGCAGGAAGAGCGAGAGGACGAACAGCAGGCCGGCGTTGGCGGCGAAGAACACGATGCCGAGGATGAGGCCGGAGGTGAAGCCGCGGTTCTTGAGCAGCGACGGCTGGATGAGCGGGCTGGCGGCGGTGCGCTGGCGGTGGCAGAACAGGCCGAAGAAGACGAGGCCGGCGGCGAGCGAGGCGAACGGGACGAGGGTCCAGCCGTTGGAGGAGCCCTCGATCAGGCCGTAGAGCAGCCCGAGCATGGTGCCGGCGAGCAGGCCGGAGCCGATGCCGTCGACGGCGGTGGTGGAGTCGCCGGTGTCCTTCGGGAGGAGCTTGACGGCGGCGACGATCGCGAAGCCGCCGAGGAGGATGTTGATGAGGAACATGGAGCGCCAGCCGGCGCCGAACAGGTCGGCGTCGATGAGGAAGCCGGCGAGGATCGGGCCGCCGACGGCGGAGATGCCGAGGGTCGGGCCGAAGGCGCTGAACGCCTTGCCGATCTGGTCACGCGGGAAGACGGCACCGAGGATGCCGAAGCCCTGCGGGATCAGCAGGGCGCCGAAGGCACCCTGGACGAGGCGGGCGACGATGATCGAGGCGGGGCTGAAGGACAGCCCGCAGGCGATGGAGGCGACGGTGAAGCCGGTGAGGCCGATGAGGAAGACGCGGCGGCGGCCGAACTTGTCGCCGAGGCGGCCGCCGACGACGAGGAGCACACCGAGCGCGAGGGCGTAGGCGGCGCCGAGCCACTGGATGAGGGCGGCGCCCCCGTTCAGGTCCTTGCTGATGGTGGGTGCGGCGATGTTGGTGATCGTCGCGTCCAGGAGGTCCAGGACGTCGGCGATGAGGATGACGGCGAGGATGGCCCACCGCCGGTTGGGGGAGACGGCCTCGGCGGCCGTGGCAGGGGAAAGCGTGAGTGTGGACATGAGAGCTGGTCTTTCGGAGAGAAGGGCGCGGCCTGAGCCGCGTAGGATGCAACCGCGGCGATCAGATTGCGCCGCGCAGATGTTGCGTCACACACATAAATTTGGAGCAAGAAGGACCCGATGTCAAGCCGAAAAGAATTGCTCGCCCGGATCGCCGACGAGAGCCAGCGCCACTACGCCGCCTGGACGGTCTTCAACCAGGCCATGGCCGACCACCTCGGCCTGCACCCCACCGACCTTCAGTGCCTGGGTCTGCTCGGCATGGAGCCGGAGCCGCTGAGCACCGGGCGGATCGCCCAACTGACCGGCCTGACGGCCGGCTCCGCGACCCGGCTCGTCGACCGCCTGGAGAAGGCCGGCCTGGTCGTCAGGACCGCCGACCCCGGCGACCGCAGGCGCGCGCTCGTCGCCCTCGCGCCCGAGGCGCTCACCAGGGTCGGGGAAGCCTGGGACGAGCCCGGCGAGGCCTTCACCGAGATCCTCGACGGGTACAGCGACCGCGAGCTCGACGTCATCGCCGACTTCCTGGGCCGCGCCACCGAAGTGGGGCGGACCCAGGCGGCCAGACTCAGCTCAGGCCACTAGAGATCCAGACGACAGGCCCTAGTCGAACCAGCGGGCGCGGGCCAGTTCCTCGGTGCGGGACGAGTCCTCCAGCAGCGCCGCGAGCTCGAAGCGGCGCTGCCACTGCCCCGCGGCCCACGCCAGCCCGGCCGCGACACCCTCGACGGTCGCGGCGTGCAGGACGCCGTCGACGTAGCGCCAGTCCAGCTCCGTGCCGCCCGCCACCACGAGCTCCTCGTGCTCGACGTACGACCGGGGAGCCGTCGGCAGCAGCTCGTGCACGGCCGGCGGAACGTCGTGGGTCTCCCCCTCGGAGACCACCGGCGCGTCGTACGCCTCGCTCAGCCGGCGGACCTGGAACAGCTCCGCCAGGTCCCCCGCCCGGTACGGCGGCACCGGCAGCAGCGGCTGCCCGGCGGCCAGCGGCAGCAGGTCAGGGGCGTCCGCGACCAGCGCGTCAGCCGCGTCCACGACCCGCACCTCACCGTCGACGACGGCCCGCAGCTCGTCCGGCAGCGTCACCTGCTCCGGGTCGAGCGCGGCCAGCGCCGCGTACAGCCGCAGCAGCTGGGCGGAGGTCACCGGCCGGTCCGGGTCGGCCAGCCGCGCCAGCAGCTCGGCCCCGCCGCCCGGCTCGTCGAGCAGCGCCGACACCGTCGTCCGGACGCCCAGCGCGCGCAGCACCTGCTCGTCCACGTCGACATCGGCCTCGTCGTACAGCCCCGCCAGCAGCGGATCGCCCCCGGCGGCCCGCAGACCGACCGGGCGGCGGCCGTCCAGCACCGGGTGGTCGCGCAGCCACCACGCCGAGTACGCGCGGACCGACTCGGTCGTACCGTCCGGCAGCAGCACCCGCACGGGCGCGGTGATCGCGTCGCGCAGCGGCGGCCGGGACAGCATGGCCAGCGCCTGCGGCCACGCGTCGTCGTCCACCAGATCCAGATCCCGGACCGCGACGATCTCCGTGGCCACCGGCGGGACATCCGTCTCCGGCAGCCGGTCCAGCACGTCCTCGCACCACACGTCGACGGCGTCCAGCAGACCGACGTCGTCCGGCTCGGCCCAGTCGCTCTCGCGCGGCTCCAGCTCGTCCGGATCCAGCACCACGTCAGCCGCCCGCACCAGCGCGAACGTCGCCAGCACCCCCACGGCCGTCAGCGGCTGCTCGCCCCAGCGGTCCGCCAGCTCCTGGTCCACGGGGGCCAGTTCGCCCTCCCGCAGCACCTGCTCCAGCGCGCTGCCCGGCAGCACCAGCTCGCCCGCCGGGGCCAGCTCACCCTCGTCGTCGGGCAGCGCCAGCGCCCCGAGCCACGGCTCGTCACCCGGCGCGAGACCCGCCGCCTTCACCAGCCCGAGCACGACCTCCGCCAGCTCATCGGCGTCCAGGCCGTCCTCGTCCCAGATCTCCCCCGAATCCAGCGAACCGGCGACGGCCGCCCGCACCTGCGGGGTCGTCAGCACGGCGTTCGGCGTCGCGGACAGCGCGCCCAGCTTCTCCAGCAGCGGATGCACCGCCTCGGGGTCGGCCACCTTCAGCCCCAGCCGGGCCAGCGGCGCGAGGTCCACCTCGCCGTCGGGCAGCGGCAGCAGCACCTGGCGCGGACCGACGACCGTCCGGCCGTCCGCCAGCGGCACCGGCAGGCCCGTCAGCCGGTCCGGATCCGTCCCGGCCAGCGCGTCGTACAGCCGGCGCCACCAGACCGCCGGGCGCTCGGCGCCCGCCAGCCGGTCGATCGCGTCGGCCAGCGACAACCGCGCCACACCCAGCGCGCGCAGCTCCGGGCGGCGCTCGAGACCCGCCGGCAGCAGCGTCGGGAACACCTCGGCGAGCACACTGACGGCCTCCGCCTGCGCACCCTCCACGACCTCGGCGTCCACCGGCCGCAGCGCCTCGCCCTCGACCACCGGACCGCCGACCCCGCCGTCCCACCGGCCCTCCGCCACCTCGGGCGCGTCGCCGCTCTTCGGCACCGCCACCGCCCGCGGCAGGAACGCCGTACGGGGCAAGCCGGCCAGCACCTGCCGGCGCAGCTCCGCGTCCAGCTCCCCCTTGCCGAGCGGCCCCGGCACCAGGTCCACGATGCCCACACCGACCGGCTGCCAGTCGCGCAGCAGCCCCACATACGTCTCGGCCGCCCGCGCGACCAGGAAGTCCGTCAGCGGACCCGGCGCGGCGTGCCGCCGGCTCGGATCCATCGGGAACGACGCGATCAGCAGCGCCGGCAGCCCCAGCGGCTCGTCCGTCGGCGTCGGGGCGTGCACCACGCCCGCCGTACGCGGCCGGCCCGGCGAACCGTCCCCGTCCACCGGCACCGCCCAGGTCACCGACCACACCGGCCGCAACCGTTCCTCCACCGGCCGGTCCGCCAGCAGCCCGGCCGCCAGCGGACCCGCCGCCGACGCCACCCGCCACCGGGTCGCGGCACCCGCCGCGCTGTCCTCCACGAGGACCGTTCCGTCATCCTGACGCTGCGTCAAAGTCCTTACGCCGTCCGGCGTGTCGACCACGACCTCGGACAGTCCGGGCAGCGTCAGCAGCAGCGCGTCGTCGATCCCGGCCAGCAGCCGCTCCGCCAGATCCTCCGCGGCACCGTCCCGCAGCGGCAGCACCACGACCGTGTCGTACCCGTCCGGCGCCGAACCCTCCGCCGGGAACGGCAGCCGCAGCAGCGGCACATGCCCGTCCCGGCGCCGCAGCTCGTCCGCGAGCCCCGGCGTCTCCGCCGCCAGCGCCCTGGCCTCCGCCAGCGACCACCGCACACCCCCGGAGCGCCCGACCACCGCCGGCTCGTCACTCACCGCCAGCACCGACGCGAACCCCACGCCGAACCGGCCGACGGTGGCCTCCGCGTCCTCCCGCTTCGCCGACGCCCGCAGCGTCGACAACGACTCCACACCCGCGGCGTCCAGCGGCGCCCCGGTGTTCGCCGCCGCCAGCACGGCGGGGCTGTCGCCCTCCGCCGCGTGCAGCGTCAGCCGCAGCCGGCCCCGCACCCCGGCCCGCACCGCGGCGTCCGCCGCGTTCTGCGCCAGCTCGACGACGAGCCGGTCCCGGTAGCCGCCGAGCGCCAGGTCCTCCTCGGCGTTGGCGTCCTCCCTGAACCGCGCCGCCGACGCCGCCCACGCGTCCAGCACACCGCGGCGCAGCCGCCCCGTCCCGAAACCATCCGCCGCCGCTGCCCCACCGGATTCCCGTACCGCCGCTGCGCCGCTCACGTCGGTGTCTCCCTCGCCTCGCGTAATCCCCTGCCTGGGGAAGGTATCGCTACATGCGCCTCCGGCGGGCCGGGCGGGTATGTCAGCGCCTGCCGATGGGGGTACGGGTACGCGAGCCCCCGCGACGCCGTCCCGCCCACGGCGGGCCGCACCGCCTCCGGCGGGTGTGCAGGTACATCAGCGCCTGCCGGCAGGTGGTGCGGGTAAGCGGGGCGCCCGCGACGCCGTTGCGCCTGCGGCGGGCTTTCCCCACCCACCCGCCCTCTGGCCTGCCGGCCGGGTCCAGACGGGCGGCGGGTGCCCGCGGGCCATTGCGCCAGCGGCAGCGGGGGTGCGGGTACGCGCGCCCCCGCGACACCGTCACGCCTGCGGCGGGCTATCCCCACCCGCCCGCCCTTTGCCGGCAAGGATGCACGTGCGTCGGCATCCGGCTCGACCCCGGCCGGTCGATCCCCGCCGACCCGTGCTCCCGCCGGCCGGCTGTGACGCCAGGTGACCGGGGCCGCAGGGGTGGGGTTTCGAAATGCTGCCGAGCTATTTGTGAGCGGCTGGGGGCACCCCCGGCCGAAGGTTGGGGGATCGTAAATAGTCGATTTCGAAGCCCCGCCCCGGAGGGCGCCGGCACCGAAACCACGAACCGACCCGCTACGAGTGACCCAGCTCCTCCGCCGGCGTCGACTCCTCCACCGACCCCTGCCGATCCGGATGCAGCACCAGCGGATCCACCTCGTTGATCTCATCAAGAGTCATCGGCGCCGGCACCGGCGGCTTCGGCATCACCGCCGCCTCCGAGTGGCCCCCGCACCCGTACCCCAGCGACACGACACGCCCGTCCGCCGGCGAGAACTCGTTCGCGCAGATGCCGAACGCCTGCCGCAGCGAGCCCGCGATCGGGACGAAGAAGCCGCAGCTGAGGCAGTTGGCCGGGGCCGCCTGGGCCATCGGCGTCTTGGGGCCGAACTCTTCCTCCCAGCGGTCGGCTGCGCCGTGCAGGCCGTACCGCGAGAGGACACGCCGCCGGCCCATCCCGATTTCCCCGGCGATCGCGCCGATGCTGCCGATCGCGGGAAGCGCGGCCGCAGGGCCGGACAGCTCGGCGTCCTCGGCCTCGACGACGTCGGCGAGCTCCTCCGAGACGACGGAGTTCGGCAGCGGCGCGTCCTCACCGCTCCAGCCGGGTTCGAGCCGGAGATCGTCGGACTCGGTGGGCAGCAGGTCGCCGGGCCCCATGTCACCCGGACGGAGCCGCTCGCTCCACGGCACCCACTCGGGGGCCAGGATCGAGTCGTCGCCGGGCAGCAGCACGGTCTCGTCGATCGTGATGTTCTTGGCGCGCGAGGCCCGGGTGAGCGTGGTGGCCCAGCGCCACCCGCGGTACGCGGGTTCCTTACAGGCGAAATAGTGAGTGACGACGCGGTCGCCCTCGGCGACGACGCCAAGATGCTCGCCGACCGATTGCGGCCCGGCGGCCTCCTCGGTCACAGCCAGCGCGACATCGACCGCCTCGGCGCACAGGCGGTCTGGGGTACGGCTTCGCATCGCAGCACTCACAAGAATCGATTCTCTCCGTTACGCCGTCTCACGTGTGCGCCGCCGGAGGCGGGCGGGGGCCAAAACGGAGCGGACCTGCGGACCGCGTCGACGCTTCTTTCCCTACCCGAACGACCTCGGGCGCACCTGTTGGCACCCATTCTGCGCGATCGCACGCTACCCGTGCGCACCGCGTGCGCAAAGGAGGGGGTGACAGGCAGCTCATTTGGGGCAGGATGGCCTTCGTGGCAAGCGCAGTGAAGTCCGGCCCGGGGCCCCTTCGCAGGGCGGGACGCGCCCTGGTGAACGCGGCGCAACGGTCCGGTGGGGCCGTGCGCCGCCGCATTCGGCGGTCCACGCACGCCCACGGGGCGGGCGAGTCCGGACTCGCGAAACTGATCGAACTGCACGCGGTGAATTCTGCGGGCGACATGTTGATCACGATCGCTCTCGCCAGCACTGTGTTCTTTTCGGTACCGACCGGCGAGGCGCGCGGCCGGGTGGCGCTCTATCTTCTGGTCACGATGGCGCCATTCGCGTTGCTCGCGCCGGTGATCGGCCCGCTGCTGGACCGGATGACGCACGGCCGCCGGGCCGCCATGGCGATGGCGATGCTGGCGCGGGCGGTGCTCGCCTGGACGATGGCGTCGGTGGTGACGACGGCGGGCCTCGGCCTGTATCCGGCGGCGCTGGGCGTGCTCGTGGCGTCGAAGGCGTACGGCGTGGTGCGCAGCGCCGTCGTGCCGAGACTTCTGCCAGGACAGACCACGCTGGTGAAGGCGAATTCGCGGGTCACGCTGGCCGGGCTGCTGGCCACGGCGATCGCGGCGCCGATCGGTGCCGGGCTGCACATGATCGGGCCGCAGTGGCCGCTGTACGGGGCGTTCGTGGTGTTCGCGGGCGGGGCGCTGCTGTCGATGTCGCTGCCGCACAAGGTGGACTCGGCGAAGGGCGAGGCGAAGGCGCGGTTCGCCGAGCTGCGGGCCGCCGACGCGGGCGGTGCGGGCGACGGCATCGACACGCCCGGCGCCGGGCTGCCGGGCGACGGGCTGCGCGGGCCGGGACGCAAGCCCGGGCTGCTGGGCGTCGGATCGTCCGTGCTGCACGCGCTGCAGGCCAATTCCGGGCTGCGCGCGCTGTCCGGTTTCCTGACGATGTTCCTGGCGTTCCTGCTGCGCGAGCACCCGTTCAGCGGTCTGACCCCGGCGTTCTCGCTCGGCATGGTGGCGGTCGCGGCGGGTGCGGGCAACGCGCTGGGGACCGCGCTCGGGGCGTGGCTGAAGTCCCGCGGCCCGGAGGTCATCATCGCGATGGCGCTGATCGGCGCGCTCGCGGCGACGACGGTCGCGGCGCTGATGTACGGCACGGTGACGGTCGCGGCGGTCGCCGCGGTGGCCGGTATCGCCCAGGCGCTGAGCAAGCTGTCGCTGGACGCGCTCATCCAGCGCGACGTCCCGGAAGAGGTCAGGACGTCGGCGTTCGCCCGTTCGGAGACCGCCCTGCAGCTGTCATGGGTGGTCGGCGGCGGGCTCGGGATACTGCTGCCGCTGATCGGCCCGCTGGGGATGGCGGTGGCGGCCGGCCTGGTGCTGGTGGGCTTCGTCCTGTCGGTCCGCGGCCTGATGGGCGCGGCCCGGCGCGGAACGGCCCGCCCGCGCGTGGCGTGACGCACCGCCCGCCGGACGTCCCCGCCCCGTGACCTCCCGCCCCGTGACCTCCCGCGGCGTGACGCCACGCCGTACCCCCGCGCGGCGGGAAGCCGACCGCCCGGTAGCCTCACCTCCATGAGCATTCGCCGCGCTGCCGCCGCCCTCGGTGCCGTGTCCCTCGGGCTGGTCCTCCTCACCGCTTGTGAGAAGCCGACCCCGCTGGCAACCGTGACCGTGGGCACCAAGACCGTGACCACCGAGGCCACTGCCAAGTGCTACGCCAAGGGCAAGAAACTGCCGAGCGCGATCTTCATCGCGTGCCTGAGCGCCGCCCCCAAGCACACGATCAAGGTCAAGCCGGGTGAGAAGATCCGGGTCGGCGTCGACCCGTCGATCGGTGAGAAGGGCTGGCTGATCGCCTCGGGCGTGAACCAGAAGACGGACGTCCTGAAGGACGAGACGTACTGGACGCTCACCGAGTCCGCCGGGATCTTCACGGTCAGCGACCCGCAGACCGGCAGCTCGATGCCGCTGAAGAACGCCACGCTGAACATCGTCGGCAGCTCCGACGCCACCGCCGACAACGTCTTCGGCGTCTGGCAGTTCAAGCTGGAGAAGGCCGCATAGCGGGTCCGCGGAGATGCGTCTGCTGGTGGTGACCGCGGTGGCGGCGGAACGGGATGCCGTGACCGCGGGACTGCGCGCGGCCGCGCACCCCGCGGTGCACTGCGACGTGATCGCCGCCGGGGTCGGCCCGGCCGCCGCGGCGGCCGGCACGGCCACGGCGCTGGCCCGGGCGGAGTCCCCGTACGACCTGGTGGTCTCCGCCGGGATCGGCGGCGGCTTCCAGCCCGCCGCCCCCTGGGGGCGGTGGCCGTCGCGGAGACCATCGTGGCGGCGGACCTGGGCGCGCAGACGCCCGACGGTTTCCTGCCCGTCGCGGAACTGGGCTTCGGAGTGAGCGAGCACCGCCCGCCCGCCGCGCTGAGCGCGGCCGTGGCACGGGCGCTGGGCGCGGTCCACGGACCGGTCCTGACCGTGTCCACGGTGACCGGAAGCGCCGAGCGGGCCGCCGAGTTGGCGGGCCGCCATCCCGGTGCCGTCGTCGAGGCCATGGAGGGGTTCGGCGTCGCGGAGGCCGCGGCGGCGCACCGGGTACCCGTGCTGGAGATCCGTACGGTGTCGAACCCGGTGGGCCCGCGGGACCGTGCCGCCTGGCGGATCGGGGCGGCGCTCGCCGCGCTGACCGGGGCTTTCGGGAAACTCCCGGCGACGCTCGACGGTGAGGACCTGGGGACCTGACATGAAGATCGCGTATTCGCCCTGCCCGAACGACACCTTCGTGTTCCACGCGTGGGCGCACGGACTGGTGCCGGGCGCGCCCGCCCTGGACGTGACGTTCGCGGACATCGACATCACCAACACCCTGGCCGAACAGGGCGCGGAGTGCGCGTACGACGTGCTGAAGGTGTCGTACGCCGTGCTGCCGTGGGTGCTGGACGAGTTCGCGCTGCTGCCGTGCGGCGGCGCCCTGGGCCGCGGCTGCGGCCCGCTGGTGCTGACCCGCGAGCCCATGAGCCTGGCCGGGAAGACCGTCGCGGTGCCCAGCGAGCGCTCGACGGCGTATCTGCTGTTCCGGCTGTGGGCGGCGGCCGAAGTGCCGGAGGGGATCGGCAAGGTCGTCGTCATGCCGTTCCACGAGATCATGCCCGCGGTGCGGGACGGCCGGGTCGACGCGGGCCTGGTCATCCACGAGGCGCGCTTCACCTACCAGCAGTACGGGCTGCACAAGCTCGCCGACATGGGCGAGCACTGGGAGGACACCACCGGCCTGCCGATCCCGCTCGGCGCGATCATCGCCAAGCGGTCGCTGGGCGCCGAGAAGCTGAACGCGCTGGCGGACGCGATCCGGACGTCGGTGCGGATGGCGTGGGACGATCCGGCGCCCTCGCGCGACTACGTGCTGGCGCACTCGCAGGAGATGGATCCGGCGGTCGCCGACCAGCACATCGGGCTTTATGTGAACGAGTTCACGGCCGACCTCGGTGAGGACGGCTACGCGGCGGTCCGCGGGCTGCTCACCCGCGCGGCTGCCGAGGGACTGGTACCGCCCCTCGGCCCCGACGCACTGACGTTCTGAAGCTGCGGAACCCCCGCTGCCACCGATCCCTAGACGTCCAACTGGTCCGCCACCGCGCGCAGCACGCCCGCGATCTTGTGGCCGTGGGTCTTCTCCGGATAGCGGCCGCGCTGCAGCGAGCGCGCCACCTCCTCCAGGAGCGTGGTGAGGTCCTGGACGATGGGCAGCAGTTCGTCCGGCTTGCGGCGCTGGGCGGCCGCGACGGACGGTGCGGGTTCGAGGAGGGTGACGGAGAGCGCCTGTTCGCCGCGCTGGCCGTTGACGACTCCGAACTCCACACGCTGGCCGGGCTTGAGCGCGGCCACCCCGTCGGGCAGCACCGACGAGTGCACGAAGACGTCGCCGCCGTCATCGCGGGAGAGGAAGCCGAAGCCCTTCTCGCTGTTGAACCACTTGACCTTGCCGGTAGGCACGTCCGACCTCGTCCTCATCGCTCGTAAAGCCCCCGAAAGGGCCCTGGATAGCAGTGCGGCAGGCCCGTCCTGACCGGACCTGCTCGTGCTACCAGCCTATTGGCCCGATGGCCCGTGACAAGACGCCGTGGTCCCCCATCTCTCTGGACCCGATCTACCCTGGTCGGGTGACCAACACACCTCACTCCCGGGGGACGACCCCCGCAACGTCCGAAACCCGCGGGGCGGGCGACGTCCTGGTGCGCGTCGGCGCGATCGTCTTCTTCGTGGGCGCCGTGAGCACGCTGGCCACCATGGTTCCGCTGTTCCTCGGCTCCGACCCGCTGCCGACGTCCGCGTACTTCGTGTCGATGCTGATGGGCGCCGGTCTGGCGCTGGCGCTCGGCGGGCTGCTGCGCTCCGCTCTCGCGCAGAAGCGCCGGGTTCAGGAAGCCCGCGAGGGTCAGGCGGCCGCGGGCGCGTAGCCGGCGAACCAGGCGGGGAATTCGGTCAGGCTGTCCAGCACCACATCCGCGCCGGCGGCCCGCAGCTCCGCCGCGTCGCACGGCCCGGTGGCCACGGCGACGGAGAGCGCGCCCGCGACACGGGCGCCGCGCACATCGCCCGTGTGGTCGCCCACGTAGATCGAGGCGCCGTATTCGAGCAGCGCCTCCGCCTTGGCCTCGGCCCACAGCCAGCCCCGCACCTCGGCCTCGATGCCCAGGTGGTCCAGGTGCAGCCTGGCGTTGGGCTCGTACTTGGCCGTGACGACGACCGCGCGGCCGCCGGCCGCGCGCACGGCGTCGACGGAGGCACGGGCTCCGGGCAGCGCGGGCGTCGGCGCGATGGCGTAGTCCGGGTACAACGCGCGGAAGCGGTCGGCGGTCTCCGCGATGGCGTCGGCCGGGAACCAGTGGGCGAGCTCCTGGTCGAGCGGCGGCCCGAGCCGGGTGACGACCAGCTCCGAGTCGATGAAGACTCCGGTCTCCGCGGACAGCCGGTCGAACGCGGCCTTGATGCCGGGCCGGGAGTCGATGAGGGTCATGTCGAGATCGAAGCCGACCGTGATCGTGGGAGCACCGGGAACATGCGAAACGGAAGTCATACCGCCATTCTCACCCCGCGCCCCCCGCACGCTGAGCGAACCCCCCGCCTATCGATGTACCGCACAACGACCTGCCCGGAGAAACGGCGCGTGGCGCGAGCGGCCCGCGCGAGCCGTCGTACCCGCGCCCCCGCCGGAGGCGATCGTCTCCCGCCGACGGGAGGCGTCGCGGTACCTTCGACCGAGCGGTGGAGCAAGCGGTCGGGGCGGTGGGGCGGATGGGTGTCGAGAGCGACCAGCTCGTGTTCGACTACTTGAGCCGGGTCGGTGACCTGGCACAGACGACGCTGCCCGCTGCCCAACGGATGCGGCTCGTGGCGCAGTTGCGCCGTGACATCGACCGGGAACGGGTCAGCACCTCGGGTCCCGGCGCCGCGGACACTCCGGCGGCGGTGCGGCGGATCCTGGGGCGGCTGGGTTCGCCGGACGAGGTGGTGGAGGCCGCGGCCGGCCGGCCGCAGGGACCGTCGGAGCGGCCGGCGTCCTTCCGGAAGGTCCCCCAGCAGCGGGACGACGCGCCGGGCGAGCCCGACTGGTGGAGCGTCGGCGCACCGGCCGGGCGGCCGGGGGACGAGCTGACGGGACTGCCCGGCATGACGGGCGGGGCGCACTTCGACTTCGACCTCGACGAGGAGGACGAAGAGGAGGAGGAAGCCGAGGCGCTCGAAGAGGAAGTGCTGGAGGAGGAGACAGAGGAGGCCGCGCCACGCCGGCGGTTGCTGCGGCGCCGCCGGATCCGGGAGGTACGGGAACCGCTGGGCCGAGCCAACCCGATGCTGCTGCTCGCCGGCGCCCTGCTGGTGGCGGGCGCGGTGCTCGGCTCGTGGATCCCGCTGGGTCTGGGCTGGCTCGTCGCGTACTTCTCGCGCCGCCTGTCGCGCAACCAGGCGAAGTTCGCGGTGTTCGGCATCCCCGGCATGGCAGCGGCCGGCCTGCTCGTCTGGCTGTGGGGCCGGACCGCGGGCAAGTGGGGCGAGCCCGTGCCCCAGGGCACGATGGGCCAGGCGCTGCAGAACGGGCTTCCGGTGGTGGTGAGGGTGGCGGCCGTCGGTTCGGCGCTCTACGTTTTCTGGCGGAGCCGCCGCATCTGACCTGCGGCCGGCTCCCTCCACGACCCCGCCTGCGGCGAGCGACAGACGTCGGCCCCCGCACCCCCGTCCCGCCTGCGGCGGGCCTTTCCCCACCCTCCCCCAACCTTCGGCCGGGGGTGCCCCCACCACCGCCGTCACGAATGCACGTCACGGACAACGGGGCCGCACCAACAGGTGGGCGGTGACGTGAGGGGGACGGGGCCGCAGGGGTGGGGTTTCGAAATGCTGCCGAGCTATTTGTGGGCGGCCACGCCCGTAAATAGTCGATTTCGAAGCCCCACCCCGGAGGACCCGGCCCCCGGCACCACAACCACCCACCCGAGGGGACCGGTAATGTGGGACGGATGACCACCGAGCAGCAGCCCGGCAAGCCCGGCAGCCGACCGTGACCGGCGGCGCACCCCGCACGTTGGCAGAAGATCTGCGGGCCCGCGGCGACGAAGCGCTGGCCACGCTCCTCCGCGCCCGCCCGGACCTGCTCAGTCCGGTTCCGAACGACCTGACGCAGCTCGCGACACGCGCGGCCACCCGCGCCTCCGTCGTCCGCGCCCTGGAGCGGCTCGACCGCTTCACGCTGCAGACCGCCGAAGCCCTCGCCGTCATGCCCGCCGGCGGCGCCTACTCCGTGCTCCGCGCCCTGATGACGGGCGACGCCGCCGACAAGGCGACCGCCGCGGCCCTCCCGCACGCCGTGGAGAGCCTGCGCGCCCAGGGGCTGGTGTGGGGCGGCGAGGACCGGCTGCGGCTGGTGCGCACCGCCCGCGACCTGCTCGCGCCGTCGGCGTCCGTGCCGTCGCCCACCGGCCTGGGCCCGTCCGTCGCGGAAGCGACGTCCGGCATGTCGCCGGCCCGGCTGCAGGAGATCCTCGCCGACGCGGGGCTGCCCGCGACCCACGACCCGATGAGCGCGGTGGCGGCCCTGGCCGACCTGTTCAGCGACCGCAAGCGGATGAAGAAACTGCTGGCCACGGCGCCGGACGGCGCCACCGGCGCGCTCGGCAAGCTGGCCTGGGGCCCGCCGTACGGCGAGGTCGGCGACGCCATCGCGCCGGTGCGGGCCGCCACCGCGACCACGCCCGTGCAGTGGCTGCTGGCCCGCGGCCTGCTGCTGCCCGCCGGGCAGCACAACGTCGTGCTCCCCCGCGAAGCGGCCCTGCACCTGCGGGCGGGCCGCGCGCACCGCACCGTCGAGCCGGCGCCGCCGGCCGTCACGCCCGTCGAGCACTCTCCACAGGCTGTGGACGGCACCGCCGCCGGCCAGGCGTTCAACGCCGTCCGTACCGTCGAGGAGCTGCTCAAGGCGTGGGAGACCGGCGGCCCGCCCGTGATGCGGGCCGGCGGCGTCAGCGTCCGCGACCTGAAGCGGGTGGCGACGACGCTGGACGTGTCCGAGACGATGGCCGCGTTCTGGCTGGAACTGGCGTACGCGGCGGGCCTGCTGGCCTCGGACGGCGAGCTGGACGAGGCGTACGCGCCGACGCCGGCGTCGGACGACTGGCTCCGGCTGCCCGCGCAGGACCGCTGGACGGCGCTCGCCGCGGCCTGGCTGTCCGCCACCCGCACCGCGGGCCTGGTCGGCAGCCGTGACTCCAAGGGGCGCGCGCTGTCCGCGCTCGGCCCCGAACTGGACCGCTCCCTCGCGCCCGAGGTCCGGCGGCGCGTTCTGGAGCTGCTCGCCGCACTCCCCGAGGGAGCCTCCGCCGCCCCGGCGGAACTGCTCGACCGGCTGCGCTGGGACCGGCCGCTGCGCGGCGGATCGGGGACGGACGCGCTGCGCGCGGAGCTGCTGCGCTGGACCGTCTCCGAGGCCGAGCTCCTCGGTCTGACCGGCCGCGGCGCGCTGGCCGGACACGCCCGCGCGCTGGTCGAGCCGGCCCCGACGGTGCCGCGCCGCCGCACCTCCGCGAACGCGAACGTCAACGCAAACGTGAACGTGAACGTGAACGTGAACGTGAACGCGGCCCTGAACGCGGCCACGAACGCGGCCACCACCCCCGCCGAAGCCGCGGCGGCGGCCGCTGCCGCCGCGAGCCGCCTCGCGCCGCTCCTCCCCGAACCCCTCAACCACGTGCTGCTGCAGGCGGACCTCACCGCCGTGGCGCCCGGCCCGCTGGAGGCACCGCTCGCGGAGATGATCGGCGTGCTGGCCGACATCGAGTCCAAGGGCGGGGCGACGGTGTACCGGTTCACGCCGGAGTCCGTGCGACGGGCGCTCGACGCGGGGCGTACGGCCGCCGACCTGCACGCCTTCCTCGCCGAGCACTCACGGACGTCCGTACCGCAGCCGCTCAGCTATCTGATCGACGACGTGGCCCGCCGGCACGGCCGGCTGCGCGTCGGCGCGGCCTCCGCGTACCTGCGGTGCGACGACGACGCGCTGCTCAGCGAGCTGCTCGCGGACCGCCGGGCCTCCGGCCTCGGCCTGCGCCGCCTCGCGCCGACCGTGCTCGCCGCCCAGTCCGCGCCGGAAACGCTGCTGGAGCGGCTGCGCGCGATGGGCTTCGCGCCGGCCGCGGAATCCGCCGAAGGCGATGTCGTCATCACCCGCGCCGACGCCGTCCGCACCCCGCGGCGCGCCGCGCCCACCCCCGTCACCGACGGACCGCCGGTCCCCGACGGCACGCTGCTCGGAGCCGCGGTCAAGGCGATCAGGGCCGGCGACCGGGCCTCCACGGCCGTGCACCGCGAGAGCGTCCCGGCACCCGCGGCCCGCGGCGGGCTGCCCCGTACCGCCGCGGCGGAGACTCTCGCCACGATGCAGGCCGCCGTACTGACCGGTGACTCGCTCTGGATCGGCTATGTGAACGCGGACGGCGCGGCGAGCCAGCGCGTCATCGGCCCGGTGCGTGTCGAGGGCGGCTTCGTCACCGCCTACGACCACACCGCCGACGAGGTCCGCACGTTCGCCCTGCACCGCATCACCGGCGTCTCCGAACTGGCCGACGACCCGGCCTGAGGACCGCGATGCGGCGTCAGGCGCTCTCCCGCCTGCTCAGGCGCCGCCCGCCACCCTCACCGTCGGACGGCTGCCGCCGCTGCCACCAGTGGTGGCGCCGCGGATGCAGGGCCCGGCCCAGCCGCCGGCCGAGCAGCAGATAGCCGATCAGCGCGCCGGTGGTGTTGAGGATGACGTCGTCGATGTCGAAGGCCCGGCCTTCCACGATCGCCCCCTGCGCCGCCTCGACCAGCACCATCACCACCGCGGTCACCAGCACCACCCGCAGCAGGCCGCGGGTCTTCGGGAACAGCACCGGCAGCAGGATCCCGAACGGCACGCCGAGTACCAGGTTGCCGCCGATCTGCTTCACCGTGTCGCGGAACGCCGGCTGGTCGATGTACTGGCGAATGGAGTCGCCCGGCCGCAGATTCGTGTGGATGAGCTTGACCGACGCGGGCGACGGCTGCAGCGTCAGCTTCGCCAGCACCACGGCGAAACCGACCATGAAGACGAAGGCCAGCACCATCACCAGCGCGCGCGTCAGGCCGGCGGCGAACGACCGGGGCTCGCGGGGATCGTCGCGGGGGTCGCGGGCGGGCCGCGACACCGGCTTCGTCCGCGGCTTCGGCACCCGCTTCGCGGCCGGCTTCCGTGTGCTCTTCCCCACGGGCTTCCACGACGTGGGCTTCCATCGGGCCCCGGCCGCCTTCGACCGGGGCTTGGGCGTGCGTTTCGCCTTCAGACGATCGCGGGCCGGCTGGAACAGATCCGTGCGGGTCATGCGTTCCCCCCATCCAGGTCGAGGGGGCGTCTACCCCCTGCCCGTGGTCGTACGCACCGGCCGCCACTGCCGATGACCGGGATGCGCGACACTGGAGGCTTGCCTCCATCACGAACCGAAGGGTGTGGCACTTGAACAACGGGCCTCTCATCGTCCAGAGCGACAAGACGCTGCTCCTCGAGGTCGACCACGAGCGCGCGGACGCGTGCCGCCGCGCCATCGCCCCGTTCGCGGAGCTGGAGCGTGCTCCCGAGCACATCCACACCTACCGGCTGACCCCGCTCGGACTGTGGAACGCCCGGGCCGCCGGGCACGACGCGGAGCAGGTCGTGGACGCGCTCGTCGCGTTCTCCCGTTACCCCGTCCCGCACGCGCTGCTCGTCGACGTCGCCGAGACGATGGACCGTTACGGCCGTCTCACCCTCAGCAAGCACCCCGTCCACGGGCTGGTCCTGACCAGCACCGACCGGCCGGTGCTGGAGGAGATCCTCCGCTCGAAGAAGGTCCAGCCGCTGGTCGGCGCCCGGCTCGACCCGGACACCGTCGTGGTGCACCCGTCGGAGCGCGGCCAGATCAAGCAGACGCTGCTGAAGCTGGGCTGGCCCGCCGAGGACCTCGCGGGCTACGTCGACGGCGAGGCGCACCCGATCGAGCTCAAGGAGGACGGCTGGGCGCTGCGCCCGTACCAGCAGCAGGCCGTCGAGGGCTTCTGGCACGGTGGCTCGGGTGTCGTGGTGCTGCCCTGTGGAGCGGGGAAGACGCTGGTCGGGGCGGGTGCCATGGCGACGGCCAAGGCGACGACGCTGATCCTCGTCACCAACACCGTCTCGGCCCGGCAGTGGAAGCACGAGCTGATCAAGCGGACCACGCTGACCGAGGAGGAGATCGGCGAGTACAGCGGCACCCGCAAGGAGATCCGCCCGGTCACCATCGCCACGTACCAGGTGCTGACGACCAAGCGGAAGGGCGTCTACGCGCACCTGGAGCTCTTCGACTCGCGCGACTGGGGCCTGATCGTCTACGACGAGGTGCACCTGCTGCCCGCGCCGGTCTTCAAGTTCACCGCCGACCTCCAGGCGCGGCGCCGGCTGGGCCTGACGGCCACCCTCGTCCGCGAGGACGGCCGCGAGTCCGACGTCTTCTCCCTCATCGGCCCGAAGCGCTTCGACGCGCCCTGGAAGGAGATCGAGGCGCAGGGCTACATCGCGCCGGCCGACTGCGTCGAGGTCCGCGTCAACCTGACCGACACGGAGCGGCTCGCCTACGCGACGGCCGAGCCGGAGGAGAAGTACCGCTACTGCGCGACGACGGCGTCGAAGCGGCGCGTCACGGAGGCGCTCGTCGCGAAGCACGCGGGCGAGCAGACGCTGGTGATCGGGCAGTACATCGACCAGCTGGACGAGCTGGGGGAGCATCTGGACGCCCCGGTGATCAAGGGCGAGACGTCGAACGCCCAGCGCGAGAAGCTCTTCGAGGCCTTCCGGCAGGGCGAGATCAGTGTGCTCGTGGTCTCCAAGGTCGCGAACTTCTCGATCGACCTGCCGGAGGCGACGGTCGCGATCCAGGTCTCCGGCACGTTCGGCTCCCGCCAGGAGGAGGCACAGCGGCTCGGCCGGGTGCTGCGGCCGAAGGCGGACGGGCACGAGGCGCGCTTCTACTCGGTGGTGGCGCGGGACACGATCGACCAGGACTTCGCGGCCCACCGGCAGCGGTTCCTGGCCGAGCAGGGGTACGCCTACCGGATCATGGACGCGGACGAGCTGCTGACGTAACGCCGCCGCGCCCCCGTGCCCGCCGCAGGCATAACGCCGTGCCGGCCAGGAAGGCCAGGCCCAGGAGCGGGTACGGGGACGCGAGGGGTTGTTGCCACCAGGGGAGGTGGAGGTCGAGGTCGCCCTGGTGGGGGGTGAGCCACATGCTGCGGCAGGCGAAGGCGACGGCGGTCGCGAGGACCGCGGCGCGGCGCCGGGGGACGCCGCGGGTGTGGGCGGCGAGGAGGGCCAGGAGCGGGACGCACCAGACCCAGTGGTGCGACCAGCTGATCGGGGAGACCAGGAGCGCGGTGACGGCCGTGCAGAGCACCCCCCACGCTTCGAGGCCGCGCCGCGCGGCGCACGTGGCGACGGCGAGGCCCGCGGCGGCGGTGAGCGCGGCCGCGGCCACCCAGACGAGACCGGGGTGCTCGGTGTGCAGGAGGCGGGCGAGCAGCCCCTGGAGGGACTGGTTGTCGACGATCCAGGCCTTGCCGACGCGGTCGGTCTCGTAGAGGCGCGTGGTCCAGAAGTCGACGGAGGCGCCGGGCAGGACGGCGATGCCGACCAGGACGGTGCCGGCGAAGGCGCAGGCCGCGGTGATGGCCTCGCGGGTGCGGCCGGTCAGGGCGAGGTAGACGGCGAAGATCGCCGGGGTGAGCTTGATGCCCGCGGCGATGCCGACGGCGAAGCCCTTGCCGCGGGCGCCGTCGGGCCGGGACAGGTCCCACAGGACGAGGACGGCGAGCGCCAGATTGATCTGGCCGTAGACGAACGTCTGGAAGACGGGTTCCAGGCACAGGGCGCAGGCCGGCAGCGCGATCAGGGCGGCCGGGTGGCAGGCGGCGCGGGGGCGGCCCGTGCAGCGCAGCGACAGGTGGGTGAGGGCGGCGAGCAGCCCGAGGTTGCCGAGGACGAAGCCGCCGCGCAGAGCGCCGAGGGGCAGCCAGGTGGTGGGCACGAAGAGCAGCGCCGCGAAGGGCGGGTAGGTCGCCGGGAGGTTCCACCGGGTGACGCGGAAGCCGTAGAGGTCCTGGCCTGCGGCGACGGCGGCGCCTTCCGCCCGGTAGACGAGCAGGTCCGCCATCGGGACCGGATACCTCGAGAAGAAGAGCGCGTATCCGGCGAGGGCCAGCGCGAGGGCCAGCAGGGCTGCCAGGACGAGCAGCAGGCGGCGGGACGCAGCGCGTACGGAGGGTGGCGCCGGGTGCACCTCGCTGAGAGCGGTCACCGCCGCGACGTTAGTGGACCGCCGGGTGGGGGCCGTGCTCCGTCCTGGGTCAGCGGTGCTTGCCCTCGCTGCCGAGGAGGACGACCTCGACGGCGGTCTGCGCGAAGACGCGGACGGCGCGCAGGGTGCTTCCCAGCAGGTGGCGGGGGTGCTCGTGGTGGGTGCCGAGGGCGGTGCTGCCGGCGGCGGAGGGGCCTGGGGTGAAGGTTTCTGTGGTCATATCCCTACGGTAGGAAATCCGCCGTTTGCAGTACATCGGGCGGAAGTCTGAAGTCTCCCGTGTCACGTACGCCTCTGGGTTGACGTCCGTCCCCTAGGGCGCACCTGGGGTGAACCCTGAGGCCCCCCGAGGTGCCGCCCCGGTTGCGGGGAAAAGCATTCGCGGTGCGGCGGGCGGGAGCGTAAGATCCACCGTCTTGCCGCCTCCCGATGGGAGCGCCGCCGCCCGGACGGAAACCGGCCGGCTTCTCTCTTCTTCCCTGCGTACGCACAAGCCGGAGGCAACGCCGTGCCCCTGCACGACCCCGACCATGCCCAGGACGCGAACCCGCTCCGGGCCGAACAGACCCACCTCGCCGAATCCCGTTCCGCGCTGACCGCGATGCGCGCCGACGTGGAGGCGCTGGACATCTCCGACGTCACCGGCAACTGGGTCAACGCCAAGATCCTCGCCGCCGAGATCGACAACCGGATCAAGGCGCTCGCGGACCTCTCGCACACCCCGCTCTTCTTCGGCCGGCTGGACTACCTGCACGCCCCCGGCACCGAGCAGGCAGAGGGCGCCGAGGGCGAGCAGTTCTACATCGGCCGCCGCCATGTGCACGACGCCCACGGCGACCCGATGGTCATCGACTGGCGGGCGCCGGTCTCGCAGCCCTTCTACCGGGCCTCGCGCGTCGAGCCGATGGACGTCCGGCTGCGCCGGCGGTTCGGCTACACCGGCGGCGAACTGACCGCGTACGAGGACGAGCACCTCACCGACCCGGCGGAGGCCGGCACCTCCAGCAAGCTGCTGCAGACCGAGATCGAACGGCCGCGCGTCGGCCCGATGCGGGACATCGTCGCCACGATCCAGCCGGAGCAGGACGAGATCGTCCGCGCCGGCATCGGCGGCACCGTGTGTGTGCAGGGCGCCCCCGGCACCGGGAAGACCGCCGTGGGCCTGCACCGTGTCGCGTATCTGCTGTACGCGCACCGCGAGCGGCTCGCCCGCACCGGCACCCTCGTCATCGGGCCGAACAAGTCCTTCCTGCAGTACATCGAGCAGGTGCTGCCCGCCCTGGGAGAGCTGCAGGTCAAGCAGGCGACGGTCGACGACCTGGTCGCGCATGTCACGGTGCGCGGCACGGACCCGGCGGAGCGCGCCCGGATCAAGGGCGACGCCCGGATGGCGGAGGTGCTGCGGCGCGCGGTGCGCAGCGGCATCCGGATGCCGAAGGAGCCGATCGTCGTGGTGCGCGGATCGCGGCGCTGGCGGGTCCCCGCGTACGAACTCGAAGAGCTGGTGCGGGAGCTGATGGAGCGTGACATCCGGTACGGCGCCGCCCACGAGGCGCTGCCGCAGCGGATCGCGCACAACATCCTCGTCCGCATGGAGGAGTCCGGGGAGGCGCCGGACGACCGCGTCCAGGACGCGGTGGCCCGCAATCCCGCCGTCAAGGCCGCGGTGAAGGGGGTCTGGCCGAAGGCCGACCCGGCGAAGACGGTGCTGCGGCTGCTGTCCGACGCCGAGTTCCTCGCGGAGTGCGCGGAGGGGATCCTGACGCCGGAGGAACAGGCGACGCTGCTCTGGGAGAAGCCGCCGCGCAGCCTGGCCTCGGCGCAGTGGTCCCCCGCCGACACCGTGCTGATCGACGAGACGCTCGACCTCGTCCAGCGCACCCACTCGCTGGGCCATGTGGTGCTCGACGAGGCCCAGGACCTGTCCCCCATGCAGTACCGGGCGGTCGGCCGGCGCTGCTCCACCGGTTCCGCGACGGTGCTCGGCGACATCGCGCAGGGCACCACGCCGTGGGCGACCGCCAGCTGGGAGGAGGCCCTCACGCACCTGGGCAAGCCCGGCGCCCCGGTCGAGGAGCTGACCCGCGGCTTCCGTGTGCCGCGCGGCGTGATCGCCTACGCGTCCCTGCTGCTGCCCACCATCGCCCCGGGGCTGGCCCCCGCCACCTCGGTCCGTGAGTCGCCCGGGGACCTCGTGATCCGCCGGACCAGCGCGGAGGAGCTGGACGCGGCCGTTCTCGCGGCCTGCCACGACGCCCTCGGCCACGAGGGCTCCGTCGGCCTCATCGCCGCCGACGACCGCATCGCGCCGCTCGCCGCCGCCCTGGAGTCGGCCGGCCTGCCGTACCTCGCCCCCGGCGAGGAGACCTCGGCACAGGCCCGGCTCACCCTGGTCCCGGCGACGCTCGCGAAGGGCCTGGAGTACGACTACGTGGTGCTCGACGAGCCCGCCGCCATCGTCACGGGCGAGCCGGACGAGCGCACCGGGCTGCGCCGCCTCTACGTCGCCCTCACCCGGGCCGTCTCCGGCCTCGCGGTGCTCCACGCGAAGCCGCTGCCGGAGGAGCTGGCCGCCGGGCAGAGCTAGGCATCCGGCCGTCTCCACCCTGACCAGCAGATATGAAGAAGTTGTCAGGTCGCGGTCGCGATCGTGTTCGGGCCGCTCCGTGCGCTTACGCTCGCCCTCATGTGCGCACACGTGCTGGTCGCCGAGGACGACGAGAAACAGGCCGAACTGGTCCGCCGCTATCTGCTGCGGGAGGGCCACACGGTCACCGTCGTCCACGACGGGCGCGCCGCCATCGAGGAGGCGCGCCGCCGGGAGCCGGACCTGCTCGTGCTCGACATCCAGATGCCGAGGGTCGACGGGCTGGACGTGGCCCGCGTCCTGCGGGCCGAGTCCGACCTGCCGATCCTGATGCTCACCGCCCGCTCCACCGAGGACGATCTGCTGCTCGGCCTCGATCTGGGCGCCGACGACTACATGACCAAGCCGTACAGCCCCGCGAGCTGATGGCCCGGATCCGCACCCTGTTGCGGCGCAGCGGCGCCCGCAAACCTGAGGCCGTGCCCGATGCCGTGCTGCGCGTCGGCGGGCTCACCGTGGACCCGGCGCGGCACGAGGTGACCGTCGACGGCAGGCCCGCCGACTGCACCCCCGGCGAGTTCCACATCCTCGCGGCTCTGGCCGCGCTGCCGGGCCGGGTCTTCAGCCGGGCCCAACTCCTGGACCACGTCCACGGATTCGACCGGTACATCACCACCAGGACGGTCGACGTGCACATCATGAACCTGCGCAAGAAGATAGAACCGGACCCCCGCCGGCCCCGCTACCTGGTGACGGTCTTCGGCGTCGGCTACAAGCTGACGGACGGCGCGCACGATGGCCCGTGAACCCCGGCCGGCCCGCGGCAAGGTCCCGTTCCGCAGAAGCCTGCTCGGCCGGCTGCTGTTCTCCTTCGTCCTGGTCGCGACCTGTTCGGTCGCCGCCACCACCTGGCTGGCCGTCCAGACGACCTCCGGTTCCATCCAGCAGGAGCAGAGCCGCTATCTCGCCAACGACGCCCTGATCTACGGCAAGCTCGCCGAGTACGCGGCCACCCACGCGAACTGGGACGGCGTCGCACCCACCGTCCGGCAGCTGGCCGCCACCACCCAGCGCCGTATCGCCGTCACCACCCAGGACCGGCGGCCGGTCGCCGACTCCGCCCCGCCCGGCTCCCTGCTCCCGCAGACCCAGTCGGCGGCCCTCGACCCGCTGCACGTCGACGCCACCATGGTCCCCGGCGCCACCGCGGGCGACATCGACCCGCGCGCCGTCGGCCCGTTCCGGCTGTTCCCCGGGGAGCGCAACCACCTGCACGACCTCGCCCGGCGCAGCGTGTCCTGCCTCGCCGACTACATGATCGCCGGCGAGATCGCCGACGGCCCCAGCGGCCGTCCGCACATCAAGGTCGTCGGCGGCGACCCCACCGACGTGCTGGACGAGTCCTGCGGCGGCAGAAGGCTCGCCGCCCCCACCGCCACCGAGAGCTCCGCCCTCGCCGACCTCAACTCCCGTCTCAAGAAGTGCCTCACCACCGAGAACCTGCCGCTCCTCGAACTGAACCCCGACCTCACCTGGGGCAGGGGCGCCGCAGCCGCCCAGGGGCCCAGCCCCGTCCCGACGCCCAGCCCCGTCCAGTCGGCCCGGGCCGTCCAGCCGCCCCGGGCCGTTCCCACCCCCGCCGTCCGCGACCCCAAGGGCGGCGGCATCACCGAACGCAAGACCGCCGACTGCGTCGACACCGCGCGCCGCGACCAGCTCCGCGAGTTCGTCGCCCCCGCCGCGTACCTCTTCGTCACGGACCCGAGCGGCGCCACCACCCCGGCTTCGCCCTCTCCCGCTCCAACACCCTGCGGGTCGCGGGCGTCGCGGGCCTCGTCCTCGCCCTCGCCGCCGCCGTCACCCTCCTGCTCGCCGCCCGCCTCATCCGCCCGCTGCGCGCCCTCACCGACGCCGCCCAGCGCATGCGGGACGGCGATGACTCGGCGCGCGTCACCGTCGCCACCGGCGACGAGATCGGCCGGCTCTCCGCCGCCTTCAACGACATGTCCCAGGAACGCCAGCGCCTCGCGGAACAGCGCAAGGCCATGGTCAGCGACGTCGCCCACGAACTGCGCACCCCGGTCAGCAACATCCGCGGCTGGCTCGAAGCGGTGGAGGACGGCATCGCGGAACCCGACGACGCCCTCAACTCCTCGCTCCTCGAAGAAGCGCTCCAGCTCCAGCACATCATCGACGACCTCCAGGACCTGGCCGCCGCCGACGCCGGGACGCTCCGCGTCCACCCCGAAGCGGTGCGCCTCGGCGACATCCTGGAACAGGTCGCCGCCGCCCACCGCGCCCGCGCCGCCTCGGCCGGCGTCGCCCTCACCGTCACCCCCGGCGACCTCGGCCTCCAGGCCGACCCGGTACGCCTCCGCCAGGCGGTCGGCAACCTCGTCTCGAACGCCATCCGCCACACCCCGCCGGGCGGCAGCGTCTCCCTGCGCGGCTACGCCGACGACGACCGCATCGTGATCGACATCACCGACACCGGCACCGGCATCGCCCCCGACGACCTCCCCCACGTCTTCGACCGCTTCTGGCGCGCCGAGAAATCCCGCAACCGCCAGACGGGAGGCAGCGGCCTCGGCCTGGCCATCGTCCGCCAACTGGCCGAATCCCACGGCGGCACCGCGACGGTCGCCTCCGCCGGCCGCGACCAAGGCTCAACGTTCAGCCTCCGGCTGGGCGGCGGGGTCTGAGCCCCGGCGTCCCACCGTGCCGTTCCGCCTGCGGCGAGCCGCGCCGCCTCCGACGGGGGTGCGAGTACGTCGCCCCCACCGCACCGTTGCGCCTGCGGCGGGCTTTCCCCCTCCCTCCCGCCCTTTGCCTCCTACCGGCGGGGTACGGACTCCCGGGCACCCGCGGGCCGTTGCGCCTGCGGCGGGCATTCCCCGCCCACCCGCCCCTTCCCCCGCTGGGGCGACGAGCCCCGCAGGGTGCAGGACGACCCGCAGTGTGTGGGACCAGTCGCAAGGTGCAGGACCACCCACAAGGTTCGGGCCCACCCGCAGGGCGGCGTTGCGGCCGTCGGATGGACCATCCCGCCCGCCACCAACTCGGCGATCTGGAACGCGAGGTGCCCGGGGCCGGAGGGGTGGGGGTTCGAAATGCTGCCGAGCTATTTGTGGGCCGCCAGGCCCTAAATAGTCGATTTCGAACCGCCGCCCCGCAGGCCCCGGGCACCGGAACCACGAACCAACCCCCGCCTAACCCACCGGCACCGGCGCATCCAGCAACGCCCGCCACTCCCTCATCGCACCCACGTCCACAGGGGAAGCCCAGCCCGCAGGGCGAACCGCCCCGCCGACGTGGAACGCGTCGATCCCCGCCGCCCGCAGCGCCGGCAAATGCTCCCTGTTCAACCCGCCCCCACCAGAATCCGCGGCTCGTACCCCGGTTCCGGCGCCGGCTCCGCCGACGTCCGTGCCGCCTCGGCGACCAGCACCGCGAGGCCGTCGTCGACGCCCTTGGCCGAACCGGCCGTCAGGTAGGTGTCCAGCCCCGGCAGTCCCGCCAGCTGCAACCGCACCGCGTCGCGGTCCGCCGCGCGGTCGATGGCGCGGTGGAACGTCCACCGGCAGCCGTCGATGACGTCGGCGATCGCGTAGACCGCCTCGAGGTCGGCCCCGCCGCGCCCGTCGAGGAAGCCGAGGACGAACTCGTCCGCACCCTCACGGCGCAGCCCCTCGGCCGCCGCGCAGAGCGCGTCGATGTCGCCGGCGCCGAAGCCGTCGGAGAGCCGCAGCATGACGCGCAGCGGGATGTGCACGGCGGCGCGGATGGCGGCGAAGGTCTCGCGGGACGGGGTGAGGCCGTCCGCAGCCATGTCGGTGACCAGCTCGAGGCGGTCGGCACCGCCGGTCTGGGCCGCTACGGCGTCGTCGACGCCGAGGGCGATCACCTCGAAAATTGGTCTAGACATATGACCAAGAGTGCCACAATCGCCACCCCCGCGCGAGCCCTCAGGCGCACAATAGCCACCATGGCTGTCACCCCCGCGACGAAGCACCCGCAGCATGCCGCATTGCTCACCCAATGGTGTGACCTGCTGCGCCGCACCCGGGTCGCCCCGATTTCGGACACTCCCGCCCCGCACCTGCCCATGCCCCCGCACCCGCACCCGCACCCGCACCCGATGCCGCCTACGGCGAGGACCTTCTCGGCCGGTGGAGCGAGGAGCAGCGGTGGTATCACACCACGGATCACCTGGTCGCCGTTCTCGACCACATCGCCGAGCTGGCCGCGTACGCCGACGACCCGGACTCCGTACTGCTCGCCGCCTGGTTCCACGACGCCGTCTACCGCCCGGACCGCTCCGAGAACGAGGAGCGCAGCGCCCGGCTGGCCGAGCGGGCGCTGGCCGAGGCCGGGGTCGGCGCCGCGCGCATCGCCGAGGTGGTCCGGCTGGTGCTGCTCACCACCAGCCACGACCCGGCGCCCGACGACCGCAACGGCGAGGTCCTGTGTGACGCGGATCTCGCGGTCCTGGCCGGTGAGCCGGCCGCGTACGCCGCCTACGCGGCCGCCGTCCGCCAGGAGTACGGCTTCGTGCCGGACGACGACTTCCGGTCCGGCCGCGCCGCCGTGCTGCGCCAGCTGCTGGATCTGCCCCGGCTCTTCCGCACCCCGGTCGGCCACGAGCGCTGGGAGCACATCGCCCGCCGCAACCTCGGCACCGAGCTGGAACTGCTCCTCGCGACGGGTCCCACGACGGGTCCCGCGACCGGCCGCACCACCGATCCCGCCACCTGACCCGGCCCGGGCGTGTCCGGGAATACGCGGGAATACGCAGGTCACCCGAGGCGCTGGTAACTGTTATGCCCTCCGCCGACGCCAGCCGCTCCCGCATGCCCGTAGCCGTCTACGTCCTCGGCCTCAGTGTCTTCGCGCTCGGCACCTCGGAATTCATGCTCTCGGGCCTGCTGCCGCCGATCGCCGACGACCTCGGCGTCAGCATCCCGCAGGCCGGACTGCTCATCTCGGCGTTCGCGATCGGCATGGTCGTCGGGGCGCCGCTGCTCGCCGTGGCCACGCTCCGGCTGCCGCGCCGCACCACCCTGATCGCGCTGATCACGCTCTTCGGCCTCGGGCAGGTCGCGGGGGCCGTGGCGCCGAACTACGCGCTGCTGTTCGCCTCCCGGGTGATCAGCGCGCTCGCCTGCGCCGGCTTCTGGGCGGTCGGCGCGGCCGTCGCGATCTCGATGGTCCCGATGAACGCGCGGGCCCGCGCGATGGCCGTGATGATCGGCGGACTGAGCATCGCGAACGTGCTGGGCGTCCCCGCCGGCGCCTTCCTCGGCGACCAGTTCGGCTGGCGCTCCGCGTTCTGGGCGGTGGCCCTGATGTCGGCGGTGGCGCTCGTCGGCGTGATCGCGCTCATCCCCCGCATACCGATCCCGGACGTCCGCCCCCGGCTCCGCGAGGAGCTGCGGATCTACCGCGACGGCAACGTCTGGCTGGCCGTCGCCATCACGGCCCTCTCGGCGGGTGGTGTGTTCTGCGCCTTCAGCTATCTCGCGCCGCTGCTCACGGACGTCGCCGGGCTGCCTGAGGGCTCGGTGCCCGCGATCCTCGGCCTCTTCGGGGTCGGCGCGCTGATCGGCACCGCGATCGGCGGCCGTTTCGCGGACGCCCACCTGTTCGGCGTAATGATCGGCGGCATCACCGCGTCCACGGTCTTCCTGGGCGTCATGGCGCTCACCGCGCAGAACCAGATCGCCGTGATCGTGCTCTCGTTCCTGCTGGGCCTCTCGGCGTTCTTCACCGCGCCCGCGCTCAACGCCCGCATCTTCAACGTGGCGGGCGCCGCCCCCACCCTCGCCGGCGCCACCACCACGTCCGCCTTCAACCTGGGCAACACCGGCGGGCCCTGGCTCGGCGGCCTCGTCATCAGCGGCGGTTTCGGCTTCGCGGCCACCGCCTGGGCGGGCGCCGCGATGGCCGCGGTCGCCATCGGCCTCGTGCTCGTCTCGTCGCGCCGGCACGGCGCGAGCCGCGTCATCGCGAGCCACCCGGTGCCCGGGGTCCCGGCACCCGCCGAGGTCACCGGCGCGACGCACGCGGGCTGACCTCGACCCCCGCAGGCCGGCCTCGACGCACTCAGGCCGGCCTCGACGCACTCAGGCCGACGCGGCCGACGCGTCACCCGTCGGCGGGGCCTTGCGGCGGCGCAGCCCCGCGCCGATGAGCCGCCGCACGATCTCCTTGCTGCCGACCTCCACCGCGCCCAGCTCGACGGCCGAGGCGTAGCGCGCGGCCGGAACGTCGTAGTGGTCCCGTTCGAACGCCCGCGGCGGGCAGCCGAGGCGCGCCGCGAACGCGTGCAGCTCGTCGTAGGAGACGTCGCTGACCAGGTGCGACCACATACGGCCGTGCCCCGGCCAGGTCGGCGGGTCGATGTAGAGCGTCATGAGAGCGCCGCCCTCAAGGGCTGCGCCCACGTTCGCGGTGCCATCGTCAGCTCAGCCCGCCGACCGGGGCGACGACCGCTCCGGCGGTCTCGCAGACCCAGTGCGGGTCGGGCCCGAGCTCCGGTTCGACGGCGAGCCCGTGCGGCTCCTCGCACAGCGGGCACAGCGGCCAGCGTCCGAAGCGCGCCAGCAGCGCGTCCTGGACGTCCTGGGCGACCAGCCCGGCGACGAACTCGGTGCCCTCGGGCCACTGCTCGACCCACCAGCGCCGCTGCGCGACGGCGTTCTCGACCAGGGAGACGACGTCCGGCCCTGCGACGTCCCGGGCGGCGAGGTCGGCGAGGATGAGCGCCCGCGCGCCGTGCAGGGCCTCTTCCAGATCACGATCCATCCGTCCATTCTGCCTCCTGTCCCCTTGACGCCCCCACCGCCTGAAAATATCTTTCAAGGTGTGACCTACAGCGTGAAGGAAACTTTCCCCCAGCGCGCACGGCCATCGCGTGACGCGTCCGCCGCCCCCGCCGCGTCCACCGTGCCCGCCAAGAGCCCCGACCCCGGGACGCTGGCGGCCACGGTCCGTACGGTCGGGCCGTCGATGACCCGCTCGATGCAGCGGGTCGCCGAGGCCGTGGCCAACGACCCCGCCGCCTGCGCGCACCTCACCGTGACCGCGCTGGCGCAGCGCACCGGCACCAGCGAGGCCACCGTCGTCCGCACCGCGCGGATGCTCGGCTATCCCGGCTACCGGGATCTGCGGCTGGCGCTGGCCGCGCTCGCCGCGCAGCAGGCGGCGGGCGTGCCGCCCGCCGTGACCGCGGACATCGCCGTGGACGATCCGCTGACCGAGGTGGTCGCGAAGCTGGCGCGCGAGGAGCAGCAGACGCTCGCCGACACGGCCGCACAGCTCGACGTGGCACAGCTGGAGGCGGCCGTCGGGGCCCTCGCCGCGGCGCGCCGTATCGAGGTGTTCGGGATCGGCGCGTCCAGCCTGGTGGGCCAGGACCTGGTCCAGAAGCTGCTGCGGATCGGGCTGATCGCGCACGCGCACGGCGACACGCACCTGGCCATCACCAACGCGGTCCAGCTGCGGGCCGGCGATGTGGCGATCGCGATCACCCACTCGGGCAACACCCATGACGTCATCGAGCCGCTGCGGGTGGCCTTCGACCGGGGTGCGACGACGGTGGCGATCACCGGCCGCCCGGACGGCGCGGTCACCCAGTACGCCGACCACGTGCTGACCACGTCCACCTCGCGGGAGAGCGAGCTGCGGCCGGCCGCGATGTCCAGCAGGACCAGCCAGCTTCTCGTGGTGGACTTCCTGTTCATAGGCGTCATGCAACGCACCTACGAGACCGCCGCGCCCGCCCTGTCCGCCTCGTACGAGGCGCTGGCCCACCGGCACAGTCCGCGCGCCTCCCGCTCCTGACCGGAGCCCCGCCACCTCCCCATCCAGCACCAGCCCCCTATCCACACAGGCATCCGCACACAGGACGCAGCATCAGGCCGTGGCGCGCTGACGTGGCGCCAGGGCTCACCGCTTCACGTAAGGACGTACGAGCCGCATGTCCCCCTCCACCGACTCCGACTACACCGAGCTGCGCCGGGAGCTGGAGACCCTCACCACCGAGGCGTTCCGGCCCGAGCTCTCCGAGATCGACCGGCTGTCCACCCTGGAGATCGCCCGGACGATGAACGCCGAGGACGCCACCGTCCCGGCCGCGGTCGCCGCACAGCTGCCGGCCATCGCCGCGGCCATCGACGACATCGCCGAGCGGATGGCGCGCGGCGGGCGGCTGCTCTACGCCGGGGCGGGCACCGCCGGCCGGCTCGGGGTGCTCGACGCCAGCGAGTGCCCGCCGACGTTCAACACCGAGCCGGGGCAGGTCGCCGGCCTGATCGCGGGCGGCCCGGCCGCGATGGTCACCGCGGTGGAGGGCGCCGAGGACAGCAGGGCGCTGGCCGCCGCCGACCTGGACGCGCTGGCGCTGGGCCCGGACGACACCGTCGTGGGCGTCTCGGCGTCCGGCCGCACCCCGTACGCCATCGGCGCCGTCGAGCACGCCCGCTCGCTGGGGGCGCTCACCGTCGGGCTGTCCTGCAACGCGCACTCGGCGCTCGCGGCGGCCGCCGAGCACGGCATCGAGGTCGTCGTCGGCCCCGAGCTGCTCACCGGCTCGACCCGGCTGAAGTCCGGCACGGCGCAGAAGCTCGTGCTGAACATGCTCTCGACGATCACGATGATCCGGCTCGGCAAGACGTACGGGAACCTGATGGTCGACGTCCGGGCGTCGAACGAGAAGCTGCGGGCGCGGTCGCGCCGGATCGTCGCCCTGGCGACGGGGGCGCCGGACGCCACGATCGAGGCGGCGCTGGCCGCGGCGGACGGCGAGGTCAAGCACGCCATCCTGGCGATCCTCGCCGATGTGGACGCGGCCACGGCGGCCCGGCTGCTCGCGAAGAGCAACGGCCATCTGCGCGCCGCCCTGGAGTCGGCCGGCGCCTAGGGAGTGTCCCACCACGGAAACGCCCGAGGGCGGCATCCCCAACTGGGGATGCCGCCCTCGGTCTTACTACGGGTACCGCTGACCGGAGTTCTGACCGGAAGGTCAGAAGTCCATGTCGCCACCGGGCATGCCGCCACCGGCGCCGGCGCCGGCTCCGGCCTTCTCGGGCTTGTCGGCGATGACGGCTTCCGTGGTGAGGAAGAGCGCGGCGATGGAGGCCGCGTTCTGCAGCGCGGAGCGCGTGACCTTGGCGGGGTCGATGATGCCTTCGGCGATCATGTCGACGTACTCGCCGGTCGCGGCGTTCAGGCCGTGACCGATGGGCAGGTTGCGGACCTTCTCCACAACGACGCCACCTTCGAGGCCACCGTTGACGGCGATCTGCTTCAGCGGGGCCTCGAGGGCCAGCTTCACGATCGCGGCGCCGGTCGCCTCGTCACCTTCGAGCTCGAGCTTCTCGAACGCGACGGCGGCCTGGATGAGAGCGACGCCACCACCGGCGACGATGCCCTCTTCGACGGCGGCCTTCGCGTTGCGAACGGCGTCCTCGATACGGTGCTTGCGCTCCTTGAGCTCAACCTCCGTCGCGGCGCCGGCCTTGATGACGGCCACGCCGCCCGCGAGCTTCGCCAGGCGCTCCTGGAGCTTCTCGCGGTCGTAGTCCGAGTCCGAGTTCTCGATCTCGGCACGGATCTGGTTGACGCGACCGGCAACCTGGTCGGCCTCGCCGGATCCGTCCACGATCGTGGTCTCGTCCTTGGTGATGACGACCTTGCGGGCACGGCCGAGCAGGTCGAGACCGGCGTTCTCCAGCTTGAGGCCGACCTCCTCGGAGATGACGGTGCCACCGGTGAGGATGGCGATGTCGCCGAGCATGGCCTTGCGGCGGTCACCGAAGCCCGGAGCCTTGACGGCGACGGACTTGAAGGTGCCACGGATCTTGTTGACGACGAGGGTGGAGAGCGCCTCGCCCTCGACGTCCTCGGCGATGATCAGCAGCGGCTTGCCGGACTGCATGACCTTCTCGAGGAGCGGGAGCAGGTCCTTCACGGACCCGATCTTCGAGTTGACGATCAGGATGTACGGGTCGTCGAGGGACGACTCCATACGCTCCAGGTCGGTCGCGAAGTAGGCGGAGATGAAGCCCTTGTCGAAGCGCATGCCCTCGGTGAGCTCAAGCTCGAGCCCGAAGGTCTGCGACTCCTCGACGGTGATGACGCCTTCCTTGCCGACCTTGTCCATCGCCTCGGCGATGAGCTCGCCGATCTGGGTGTCGGCGGCGGAGATGGAGGCCGTCGAAGCGATCTGCTCCTTGGTCTCCACGTCCTTGGCCTGCTCGAGCAGCTGGGCGGAGACGGCCTCGACGGCCTTCTCGATGCCGCGCTTGAGGGCCATCGGGTTGGCGCCCGCGGCTACGTTGCGGAGGCCTTCCTTGACGAGGGCCTGGGCGAGAACGGTCGCGGTCGTCGTGCCGTCACCGGCGACGTCGTCGGTCTTCTTCGCGACTTCCTTGACCAGCTCGGCGCCGATCTTCTCGTACGGGTCCTCGAGCTCGATCTCCTTGGCGATGGAAACACCATCGTTGGTGATCGTGGGGGCGCCCCACTTCTTCTCGAGGACGACGTTGCGGCCCTTCGGGCCGAGGGTGACCTTGACGGCGTCGGCGAGCTGGTTCATCCCGCGCTCGAGGCCGCGCCGAGCTTCCTCGTTGAACGCGATGATCTTGGCCATAGAAGTGGTCCTCCCGGACAGGGGTGGATTTCAGTGGACCGCGTGGCGCCCGCGACGGACGGCCTGCCGATCACCGGGCTCTTCCCGGCGCTCGATCGGGCCTCGCCGACCCGGTCCTTCTGTCACTCTCACTGTCAGAGTGCTAACGCCAATGATTAGCACTCGCCCTAGTCGAGTGCAAGCGACTGTGGATAACTCGGGGTCCCGGAGGGGCGCCGCGCGCCTCCCCCGGAGCAGGCCGCGGCCCGGCCGCGGGCGGACGCACGAAGGGCCCGCGCCCCTGTCGGGACACGGACCCTTCGGCGTGAGTGCGTAGCGCCGTCGGCGACGCTCCGGAGCTTCAGCCGGCCAGGCGGACCATGTCTGCCTGCGGCCCCTTCTGACCTTGCGAGATCTCGAACTCGACCCGCTGGCCTTCCTCGAGGGTGCGGTAGCCGTCCATCTGGATCGCGCTGTAGTGGACGAAAACATCCGCACCACCGTCGACCGCGATGAAGCCGTAGCCCTTCTCCGCGTTGAACCACTTGACGGTGCCCTGAGCCATCCCTAACTCCCCTATTGCTGGCCCTATCGCGAATCCGCACTTCGCGGACCCGGGTCAGACCTCACCCCCGCCAAGGTCGGGGGCGTGCGCCGGAACGCGTCGACCGCGGCCGAATGTATCCGTACGGATGCCCTCTGCAACAGGTCAATCCGACGAGAATTCCAGGCACGACTGATCGGAAATACGGGGAGGAACAATAAGGATCCGGGGCAACTCGGACCGGACATACTTCGCCTACACGACAATCATCTCGCGAATTTGGCGATAAATCGTCGAGCCGCGTCAGGGGCCGGGCGGGAGTCCACCGCAACTGTACCTCGATTCAACTACCGCCCCCACCCAGATGCCCCGCCCACCACAGGTGGACGGGGCATGAGGCGGTGCATGAGTTCACGCGGGGCTGGGTAGGGACGGAGGTCAGCCTCCGGCTACCGCCGGAATGATCGAGACATTCGCGCCGTCCGGAACCGAGGTCTGCAGACCTTCGGAAAAGCGCACGTCGTCGTCATTCACATAGACGTTCACAAAGCGACGCAGCTTGCCCGTGTCGTCGAGAACGCGCGCCGAAATACCCGTGTGGTTCTTCTCCAGCGACTCAAGGATCTCGGAGAGCGTCGAACCCTCGGCCGGGACTTCCGACTGGCCGCCGGTATAGGTGCGGAGAATGGTCGGAATACGAACAGAAGCACTCATGCGAGGCCAGCCTCTCGGAACGCGGCAAGGGTCGGGCGGATGACGGCGGTCGGGCCGGTGGTCGGAGCGACCGCGTCGAGGGTCTTCAGGCCGTCACCGGTGTTGAGGACGACGGTCTCCAGGGCCGGGTCGAGCTGACCGGTCTCGATGAGCTTCTGCAGCACACCGACCGTCACCCCGCCCGCGGTCTCGGCGAAGATCCCCTCGGTCCTGGCCAGCAGCTTGATCGCGGCCACACACTGCTCGTCGGTGACGTCCTCGACCGCTCCGCCGGTGCGGCGGGCGATGTCGAGCACGTACGGGCCGTCGGCCGGGTTGCCGATCGCCAGCGACTTGGCGATGGTGTCCGGCTTCACCGGGCGCACCACATCGAGGCCGGCCTTGAAGGCCGCGGAGACCGGGGAGCAGCCCTCGGCCTGCGCACCGTAGATCTTGTAGGGCTTCTCCTCGACCAGCCCGAGCTTGATCAGCTCCTGCAGGCCCTTGTCGATCTTCGTGAGCTGCGATCCGGACGCGATGGGGATGACGATCTGGTCCGGCAGCCGCCAGCCGAGCTGCTCGCAGATCTCGTACGCCAGGGTCTTGGAGCCCTCGCCGTAGTACGGACGCAGATTGACGTTGACGAAGCCCCAGTCCTCGCCGATCGGGTCGCCGATCAGTTCGGAGCAGAACCGGTTCACATCGTCGTAGTTGCCCTCGATGCCGACCAGCTCGCCGCCGTACACCGCGGCCATGACGACCTTGCCGGCCTCCAGGTCGTGCGGGATGAACACACAGGAGCGGAACCCGGCACGGGCGGCGGCGGCGCCGACGGCACCCGCCAGGTTGCCCGTGGAGGAGCAGGAGAGCGTCGTGAGGCCGAAGGTGCGGGCGGCCTCCAGGGCGATGGCGACGACGCGGTCCTTGAAGGAGTGCGTCGGGTTGCCGGAGTCGTCCTTGACGTACAGGCCGCCGGTGACGCCCAGCTCGCGGGCCAGGTTGTCGGCCTTGACGAGCTTGGTCCAGCCCGGGTTCAGATTGGGCTTGTCGACCACGTCCGCCGGAACGGGCAGCAGCGGCGCGTAGCGCCAGATGTTCGCCGGGCCGGACTCGATCTGCTTGCGCAGCGCTTCCGGGTCACCGGTGGGGAGGTCGTAGGCCACTTCGAGCGGCCCGAAACACTCCTGGCACGCGAAGACCGGACCGAGCGGAACGCGTTCTCCGCACTCGCGGCAGGAGAGCGCTACGGCGGGTCCGAAAGCGGGTCCGGTGTCCGGGGTGGCTTCAGTGGTGTTGTCGATGGTCTGCACAGCCATGACGGCGAGGCCCTTTCTCCTCATCTTCCCCGCGGCGACGATCGCCACGAGACGGAATTGGCACCTTCCCCACCTGGCCTCGCGTCGTCGACGACGAGATGTGGCGGGAGGGTTGCCGGGACTTCTGCGGGCCGTTCCCTCAGTCCCTCTGGATGAGCGCTGTGGCACCGGGCTCTCACCCGGGCATTTGTTTTCCGTGGTGACCCCCGGCATGCGGTGGTCACTCGCGTTGTTCAAGACTGTAACCGACGAGCCGGACACTTGAGATAGTCGTCCGAACCGCGAGATGGGTCACGCGGGTCCCCACACGGGGTGGATTCCGCCCCCGACACACACATCAGGGAGTCAGGCACGTGCTGCAAGAGGTGGAGCGCTGGCTCGATCGACGGTCCTGGTCCGCCGCCGACCGGCCCCTCGACCGGCTGCTCGCGGCCAAGCGTTCCGCGGGCGACCGGGGCACGGTGAGCGTGGTGCTGCCCGCCCTCGACGAGGAGGCCACGGTCGGTGCGATCGTCCGCACCATCCGCGACGAGCTCATGAGCGGTCCCGTGCCCCTGGTGGACGAGCTGATCGTGCTCGATTCAGGCTCCACGGACCGTACGGCGGAGGTCTCGGCGCGCGCCGGAGCCCGGGTCGTGCACCGCGACGAGATACTCCCCGACCTGCCCGCGGTGCCCGGCAAGGGCGAGGTGCTGTGGCGGTCACTGCTGGTGACGAGCGGCGAGATCGTCTGCTTCATCGACGCCGACCTGCGCGACTTCGACGCCCGCTTCGTCTACGGAATCATCGGCCCCTCCTGACCGAGCCCGGCGTCCAGCTGGTCAAGGCGATGTACGACCGCCCGCTGGAGACCGGCGACACGATCGTGCCGGCCGGCGGCGGCCGCGTCACCGAGCTTGTCGCCCGCCCCCTGCTCAACCTCCACTGGCCCCTCCTCGCGGGCTTCGTCCAGCCCCTCGGCGGCGAGTACGCGGCCCGCCGCTCCCTGCTGGAGAGGCTGCCCTTCCCGGTCGGCTACGGCGTCGAGCTCGGCATGCTCATCGACGCCCTGAACACCGTCGGCCTCGACGCGCTGGCCCAGGTGGACGTCGGTGTCCGCCACCACCGCCACCAGGACGGCCAGGCCCTCGGCCGCATGGCCGCGACGATCTACCGCACCGCCCAGGTCCGCCTCGCCCGCGGCCAGCTCGTCCGCCCGGTCCTCACCCAGTTCGACCGGGGCCCGGACGGCGGCTTCGCCCCCCGCACCCACCAGGTGGCGGCCGAGGAACGCCCCCCGATGATCACCATCCCCGAATACACGACCCACCGCGAGGCACGCCGCACGGGCTGAACCGCCGATGCCCCCTCCCGGAGGGCCCGGCCCCGCATCCACCCCCGCGGCGAAGCCGCCACCACGTTTGCGTCGCAGGACACGTGGCTAGGCTGGCGGCATGGTCGCTCACCGCGCAGCCCCGATCCTCGTCGCCTCCAACCGCGGGCCCGTCTCGTACACCCTCGGAGAGAACGGCACGCTGACCGCCAAGCGCGGCGGCGGCGGGCTGGTCTCCGGCCTCAGCGCGATCGGCCCCGACGCCGGCGCCGTCTGGGTGTGCGCCGCCATGAGCGAGGGCGACCGCGAAGCGGTCCGCCGCGGCGAGGGCGACGCGCAGACGCGCATGCTCGGCATCGAGCCGGACGTCTTCGCCGCCGCCTACAACTCCATCGCCAACTCCGTGCTGTGGTTCGTCCACCACCTGCTCTTCCAGACCCACCTGGAACCCCTCTTCGACGAGGACTTCCGGCAGGACTGGGCCTCCTACGAGACGTACAACGCCGCCTTCGCGGACGCGCTCGCCGAGGAGGCCGCGGAGGGCGCCACCGTCCTCGTGCAGGACTACCACCTGTCGCTGGCCCCCGCGATGCTGCGCGAGCGCCGGCCCGACCTCCGCATCGGGCACTTCTCGCACACCCCGTGGGCGCCGCCGGACTACTACCGCCTGCTGCCCGACGACATCGGCGCGCAGCTCCTCACCGGCATCCTCGGCGCCGACCGCGCCGCGTTCCTCACCCGGCGGTGGGCCGAGGCCTTCGCCGCCTGCTGCGCGGACGTGCTCGGCGCGGACGTCGGCCAGGACGCCGCCGGGGAGCTGACCGTCACCCACGAGGGCCGCACCACCCGGATCGGCGTGCACGGCCTCGGCGCCGACGCCGACTTCCTGCGGGAGCGCTCGCACCGGGACGACGTCGAGGAGCGGCTGGCCGCCCTGCGCTCCGACATCGGCCCCGGCCGCCGCACGATCGTCCGCGTCGACCGCACCGAGCTCTCCAAGAACATCGTGCGCGGCTTCCTCGCGTACCGGCAGCTGCTCACCGAGCACCCGGAGTGGCGCGAGCGCGTCGTGCACATCGCCTTCGCCTACCCGTCGCGGCACGATCTCGCGGTGTACCGCGAGTACACCGCCGAAGTGCAGCGCGTCGCCGACGAGATCAACGCGGACTTCGGCACGGCCGACTGGCAGCCGCTCCTCCTGCACGTCAAGGACGACTTCGCGCGCTCCCTGGCCGCGTACCGTCTGGCCGACGTGGCACTGGTGAACCCGATCCGCGACGGCATGAACCTCGTGGCGAAGGAGATCCCGGTCGTCTCCGACGACGGGGTCGTGCTGGTCCTCTCCCGCGAGGCGGGAGCGTTCGAGGAGCTCGGCGACGACTCCCTGGTCGTGAACCCGTACGACCTGCGCTCCACGGCCCGCGCCCTGCACGACGCCCTCACGATGCCGAACGACGAGCGCGCCGAGCGAACGAAGCGCCTCGCGGCAGCGGCGACGGCACTGCCGCCGGAGCAGTGGTTCCTGGCGCAACTGTCCGCGCTGGAGTAGGCCGGATCCGGACGGCGGCGTAACAGAGCGTCGACAACTTTCCTCCCCCAGGTCGCCCCGCGTTTCCAGAATGCAAGAATCGAAGCGGAGTTGACCACACACGGGGGAGAAGCGTGGCGAATCGTCCGACGGATTGGCATGTGCTGGATCTGGACCGGGATCCGGTGCCGGGTGATCCGTTCGAGGTGAAGGAACTCGCCCGCAAGCTGGGCGACTTCGCCGACGATGTCTCGTCGGCGCTGCGGTCGGTCAAGGGCCTGAGCGGCAACAACGCGGTCCAGGACTGGGCCGGGCTGGCGGGGGACGCCTACCGGGAGCAGTTCGGGGATCTGCCGGGCGAGTTGACCAAGCTGGAGAAGTCCTACCGGCTGGCGTCCGGGGCGTTGGAGACGTACTGGCCGAAGCTGGAGACCGCGCAGGCCGACGCCGACCGCGCGCTGGCCCAGGGCCGTACCGCCCGGCAGGACCTGGACGCCGCCAAGACCACCCAGGGCACCGCGAACGACTGGGTCAAACGCGCCGGGGACAAGTCCAAGGAGTACCAGGCCGACCCGAAGCCGGGCGTGGAGCCGCCGTCCGCCGATGAGGTCCGCACCGCCACCCGCAACGCGTTGGACGCCTCGAACGCGCAGAAGTCCGCCAACACCGCCGTCCACGACGCCCAGCAACGCCTGGACGCGGCGAAGGAGCTCGCCGCTCAGGCGGCCCATTTGCGGGACACCGCCGCGTCGACCGCGGAGCACGCCCTGCACGAGGCGTCGGACGCGGGCATCAAGAACAAGCACTGGTGGGAGAAGGCGGTCGACTGGGTCGCCGACCACTGGGACGACATCGTCGCCGTCTGCAAGGTCATCGTCGCCGTCCTCGGCATCGTCGTCATGATCATCGGCGGCCCGCTGGCCTGGATCGTGCTGGCCGCCGCCCTCGTCGTCCTCGCCGACACCCTCGTCAAATACGCGCAAGGCAAGGCATCGCTCTGGGATGTGGCGTTCGCCGCCCTGGACTGCATCCCGATGTTCAAGGGCCTCACCACCGCCGGCGGCCTGCTCAAGATGGCCAAGAGCCTGCCGAAGCTGATGAAGGGCATGGGCAGTCACCTCGGCGACCTCGCCGGCGCCTTCCGGAAGGGCTTGTCAGGACTCCGCAAGGAGGGGAAGGCCCTCGACGGCAAGCCGTGCGAACTCGACCCGATCGATGTCGCCACTGGCGACGTTCTGCTGGTCCAGGCGGATGTGTCCCTGCCAGGCGTGCTGCCGTTCCTGCTGAAACGCGTGCACGTGTCGTCCTATCGCGCGGGTCGGCGGTTCGGAGCGTCCTGGGCTTCAACCGTCGATCAGCGGTTGGTGATCGACGACCAGGGAGTGATCTTCCACGCCGAAGACGGGTCGACCCTGTACTACCCGGTCCCGGTGTCCAACGGCATGACCCTGCCCGTCGTGGGACCGCAGTGGCCGCTGGCCTGGGACGGCACGCCTGGCGGCCCGATCACCATCACGGACATCGCGGCCGGTCACATACTGCACTTCGATCCGTCCGGGCCGAAGCTGCCCCCGACAGATCCACAGACCATGGAGCTACCGCTCCGGACTCTGACGGATCGCAATGGCAACCGCATCGACTTCGACCACGCCGACGACGGCTCACTCGCCGAGATCCGGCACAGCGCGGGCTACCGGGTTCAGGTCGAGACGACGAACAGCCGCATCACGGAACTTCGCCTGCTGGGCGGTTCGGACAGGCCCGTTCTTCAGCGCTTCGCGTACGACGACGCGGGCCGTCTCATCAAGGCGTACGGCGCGACGGGACATCCACTCGTCTTCTCCTACGATGCCGAAGGCCGGATCACCGGCTGGACCGACCGGAGCGACACCGCCTACACGTATTCCTACGATGACCAGGGCAGGTGCGTCCGCGCCGAGGGCTCCGGCGGGTTTCTGTCCGGCTCGCTGGCCTATGACGATGAGACGCGCACTACTCGTGTGACGGACTCACTCGGCCACGCGAAGACGTTCACGATGAACGAGGCGTATCAACTCGTCTCGGAGACCGACTCGCTGGGCAATCTCACGCTGCGTTCCTGGGACAGCCAGGACAGGTTGCTGTCGCTCACCGACCCACTCGGCCGCACGACGCTTTACGAGTACGACTCCGCCGGCAATCCGGTCACGGTCACCCGTCCGGACGGAGCGACCGCCACCACGCAGTACAACGACCTGGGGCTTCCGGTCCGCGTCAAGGACTTCGATGGTTCCTGTTGGGAGCGCGGTTACGACGAGCGGGGCAACCTGCTGACCGTCACGGACCCCGTTCGCGCCACGACCACGTACGGCCGCAATGATCAAGGGCATCTGATATCGGTCACGGACGCGCTCGGATCCACGGCGTACATCGACACGGACCATGCCGGGCTGCCGGTGGCGGTCACCGACGCGCTGGGCGCCGTGACCCGGTATCAGCGCGATCCTGACGGCCGGATCGCTCGCGTCACCGACGCGGGAGGTGCGTCCACAGTCCTGGAGTGGGGAGACGAGGGCCGGCCTCGGCGCCGGGTGCTGCCGGACGGCAGCGCCGAGCACTGGGAGTACAACGACGAGGGCAACCTGGTTGCCCATACTGATACGACAGGCAGCACCACCCGGTACGAGATCGGTCACTTCGGCCTGGTCCGCGCGCGCACCGAACCGGACGGTTCCCGACTGGAGTTCAGCTATGACACGGAGCTGCGGCTTACAGAGGTCGTCAACGCGCAAGGCTTGACCTGGTCTTACACCCATGACGAAGCGGGCCGCGTCATTCGCGAAACCGACTTCAACACCAGGACACTGGACTATCTGTACGACGCGTCGGGCAGGCTCGTCCGGCGTTCCCCGGACACCGGTCCGCCCACTCTCTACGGACGGGATGAACTCGGCCGGATCGTCGACCGGCGCACGGGTGACTCCATCACCGTGTTCGAGCGCGACGCGCTCGGCCGGATCGTACGCACCACCAATTCCGACGCGGAACTCGCCTTCGAACTGGACCCAGCCGGACGCGTCCTCAGTGAATCCTGCAACGGTCGGACCCTCACCAACGACTACGACGTACTGGGCCGGCGAACACGCCGCAGCACTCCCTCCGGGGTCGTGGGCACGTGGGACTTCGATGCCGGTCACCGTCCGGTGTCCTTGCACACCGCAGGCCGGACCCTCTCCTTCGCCCACGATCACGCCGGGCGGGAGACCGAGCGGCACCTGTCGGACACCATCAGCCTCACACATGCCTGGGACGCGAACGGCCGCCTCGTCTCCCAGGACCTCACCCGAACGGACTTCAGCTCCTCCGGTCCCTCCGCACAGCGCCTCCTGCAACAGCGCGCCTACAGCTACAGGTCCGATGGCCGCATCACTGCCATCGAGGATCTTCACACCGGCACACGGCGCTTCGACCTCGACCCGGCCGGCCGGGTCACAGCTGTGCATGGTGCCGGCTGGCGTGAGGAGTACGCCTACGACGCGGCCGGGAACCTGACCCATGCCGCGTGGCCCGGGGAATCGGACGCGCAGGGCGACCGTGCCTTCGAGGGCACCTTGGTCCGCAGGGCGGGCCGCAACCACTACACCTACGACGACCTCGGACGCGTCGTCAGGCGGAGCCGGAAACTGCTGTCGGGAGGCAGTCGGACGTGGACGTACGCCTGGAACGGCGACAACCAGTTGACCTCCCTCATCACACCCGATGGCGCGCGGTGGCGCTACCTCTACGATCCGCTCGGCCGACGTATCGGCAAACACCGGATCGCCGTGGACGGGACGTCGGTGCTGGAGCGTACAGACTTCACCTGGGACGGGACGCGGCTCGCCGAGCGGATCGTTGCCGGATCCGACGCTGGCGGGGCGAGCCGCATCACGACCTGGGAATGGGATCCCGCGTCGCATCGCGCCATGACCCAGACCGACCGTTCGTCGCCCCGGGATGTCCTGGACGCGCCCCAGGACGAGATCGACGAGCGCTTCTACGCCATCGTCACCGACTCGGTGGGCACCCCCACCGAGATGGTCGACGCCCGTGGACACATCGCGTGGAGATCGCGGGCCACGGTGTGGGGTGTACCCGCTCGGGGTGAGCACGACGAGACCGGTGCCGAGGATGGAAGCGGCGCCGGGGCGGACTGTCCGCTGCGGTTCCCGGGGCAGTACCTCGACACCGAGAGCGGTCTGCACTACAACCTTCACCGCTACTATGCGCCGGAGACGGCCCGCTATCAGACGCCGGACCCTCTCGGCCTGCTGCCGGCACCCGATCCCTACGCGTACATCCGCAACCCGCTCTCGTGGACAGATCCGCTCGGCCTGGCCTGCGACGATTTCCCCATCTACCGGTCGCCGAAGAAGGTTGACGAGGCGTACGAGCGTGCCCACGGCCCGAATCCTGCCAATCACCGGCCCACTCCCGACACCGATGGGAAGGCCTACTTCGGCGAGCACAGTGTCGCCGCGGAGTACCAGGGGATCGGAAGCTACGCCGACGGCATGGTCCGCTACGACATGGACCCCAAGTTCCTTACCGAGTTCGAGGACTGCATCCACCGATACGACTGGAAGGGCCCGGGCGGCAAGCCACGCATCGAGTTCGCCATCCCGGCGGCCAGACTCGACCGGTTCAATGAACTCACCAGGAATCGCACCTGGATGCCGATGAGTGGAGGCAGCTGATATGACGGTGGCCGTGCACGAAGAACTGGACGTACGGGTGGTGTCGGCCCGTCCCTGGGGCCTGATCGTCGCCTTGGGGGATGGCGAGGAGGGCCTCATCGACAATACGAAGATTCCGGCATGGCGGGATGGCGGAGACCTGCCGTCAGCCGGAACGGAGCTTCACGTAGTAGTTCTCGATGAAACCAGGACTCCGATCCGCCTCAGTGCCATGGCCGAGGATTGGGAGATCGCCCGGAGACTGCGATCAGGCGGACAGTTCTGAGCGCGGAAATCGGGACCCGCTGGTCGGCGGAGACCGACCGGGTACTGCGACTGGCCGGCTGGTACCCCGGCCGCAGTGAGGAAGCCGGAACCTGCCTCTACCCCATCGGCGACGCTGCGCCGCCCCCGTTACCCCAGCGCGTCCGCCAGTGCGTTGAGGAGGTCCACCACGCCCTTCGGGCCGTCGACGACGAGGTCGGAGCGGGCGACGAGTTCTGGGGGGACCTCGCCGGAGGCGGTGCCGCTGCAGACGAGGATGCCGGGGAGGCCTTCGCCGCGGAGGCGTTCGACGGCGCCGAAGGCGGCGAGGTCGCCGAGGTCGTCGCCGGCGTAGAGCACCGAGCCGGCGTCGGCCTCGCGGAGGTAGGAGGCGAGGGCGACGCCCTTGTCCATGCCGGGGGGCCGCAGCTCCAGGACGAGGCGGCCGGGCTCGACGATGAGGCCGTGGCGGGCGGCGAGTTCGTTCAGGGGGTCGCGGAGGGCTTCGAACGCGGCTTCGGGGTTCTCGGTGCGGCGGGTGTGGACGGCGACCGCGCGTCCCTTGTCCTCTATCCAGGTGCCGCGCCAGGCGCCGATCCGGTCGAGGAAGCCGGGCAGCTCGGCCCGTACCGCGTCGACGCCGGAGTGGTCGCCCGCGGACTTCACCTCGCCGCTGACCGCGTCCCAGCGTTCCGCGCCGTAGTGGCCGAGGACGACGAGCCGCTCCAGTCCCGGCACGCCGGCGAAGCCGCCGTACCGGACCGCGACGCCCGCCGGGCGGCCGGTGATCACGGCCACCGCCCCCAGGTGAGGGGCGAGCCGGGCGAGTGCGGGCACCGCGCCCGGGTGGGCGCGGGCGCTCTCGGGGTCGGGCACGATCGGCGCCAGGGTGCCGTCGAAATCGAGGGCGACCACAGCACGTTCGGGGTTCGCGAGGAACGCCGCGAGCCCTTCCTTGCCGTCGGACGTGGACGAGGTCAGCAGGTGACTGCTCATGCCCCCGACCCTACCGAGGGGAGGAGGGGCAGAGGAGGGGGCGTGCGAAGCACTTCGTTGGAAGGGTGGTGGCGGGCGACGAACGGGCACACGGGAGCATGCGCGCGTTCAGTGCGTCGTCCGCGTCAGCGCGCATCGCGGCGGGTGTCCCGGGCGCGGCGCAGCCGGTTGACGGTCACCGGGTCGTGGGCGAGTGCCCGGGCGTCGTCGAGGAGGGCATTGAGGAGCTGGTAGTAGCGGGTGGCCGACATGCCCAGCTGCTCCCTGATGGCGCGTTCCTTCGCCCCGGGGCCCGCCCAGGTGCGGGCGGCGAGGTCGAGGACGGCCCGGTCCTGGCCCGTCAGGCCCCCGCTCCCGTTCTCGCTCTCCACCCGCGTCTCCTCCACGTGACCGGCGACAAGGTGTCCGGTGACTGTGTCACCGGCGGCAACGTGACCGATGACTACTTGACCTTCTCCGCCGCGTCCTGGTTCTCGGCGAAGCGCTGCAGATCGCTGAGGACGGTCTTGGGGTCGGCGTGCACGGCGCCGCCGAGGACCTTCTTCATCTGGTCGCTGACCGGTCCCCAGGAGGTCTTGTCGACCGGGTAGAACTGGGCGGACGGCAGCAGGTCGATGAACTTGATGAGGTCCTTGTCCTTGGGGTCCTTGCGCATCGCCTGCATCGCCGAGTTGGTCACCGGCAGCAGCCCGTACTCGTCGAGGAACTTGATCGAGTTCTCCGGGCTGTAGGAGAACTGCAGGAACTTGCCGATCTCGCCGCGGTGGCCGTTCTGCTTGAAGGCCATCATCCAGTCGGCGACACCGAGGGTCTCGGCCATCGTGCCGCCGTCGCCGGGTATCTGCACGGCCTTGACCTTGATGCCCTTGGCGAGGGCCTGCTTGAGCAGCGTCGGGTGGCCGTTCACCATGCCGGCCTTGCCGGCCAGGAAGGCGTCGAAGACGGTGCGGCGGTTGGTCTTGGCCGGGTCGCTGCCGGTCAGGCCGGGCTGGACGAGGTTGTCCTTGAGCCACTCCATCGCCTCGACGTTCGGCTGGGAGTCGAGGGTGTAGCTGCCGACGGTGTCGGTGTACGAGCCCTGCTTGCCGAGCATCCAGATCAGGGACTCGGCCTGTGCTTCCTCGGGACCGAGCGGCAGCCCGTACGGCATCTTGACGCCGTGTTCCTTGAGCTTCTTCGCGTCGGCCGCGATGTCGGCCCAGGTCTTGGGCGCGTCCTTGATGCCCGCGTCGTCGAACAGCGTCTGGTTGTAGAAGAACATCCGGGAGCTGGAGACGAAGGGGATGCCGTACTGGGTGCGGTTCTGCTCGCCCGCGGTGGCCAGGGAGGGGATGAAGTCGGCCTGGGTGCTGATCGGGAACAGCTCGTCGGCGCTGTACAGCTGGCCCTTGGAGGCGTAGGCGGCGTAGGAGCCGATCTGGGCTATGTCCGGCGCCTTGCCGGCCTTGACCATCTCGGCGACCTTGGTGTCGACGTGGTCCCAGTCGATGACCTGGATGTCCACCTTGATGCCGGGGTTCTTGGCCTCGAAGGCACGGCCGAGCTCGTCCCAGTACTTCTTGGAGCTGGTGGCCGCGTCGGTGCCGTAGTCGGCCGCGACCATGTGCAGGGTCACGTCACCGCCGAGGGCGCTGCTGCCACCGCATCCACTGAGTGTCGTCAGAGCCAGCGCCGCTGCGATACCCGCTGCCGCCGTGCCCAGGAGTCGTCGCCGGTGCACCGTTGTCCTACCGCCTTCATCCGCTTCATGCGCCCGCCCCCGCGCGTTTCCGGGGGCGTCAAGTGCCCGAGTCTGCCCGCGCTGCCCACCCAAGGTCTACACCACGGCTGTCTCGCTTCGGCAACACCCTTCCCCAACAGCGGGGACATAAGGGATGGAAGCCCGCAGAACAGGCGATTCGCCAGGGCCCGAAGGGTGATCTTCATGGCGTAAGTGGACTAGACCTTTCCCTGAGTAGAGGGGACACTGTCCTGCGTGAGACATGTCATCGCGCTCGATGTGGGCGGTACCGGAATGAAGGCCGCCCTGGTCGGGGAGGACGGCACGCTTCTGCATGAGGCGCGCCGGCCGACCGGACGGGAACGCGGCCCCGAGGCCGTGATCGCCACCATCCTCGGCTTCGCCGCCGATCTGCGGGACCACGGGATCCGCGAGTTCGGCGAACCCGCCGCCGCGGCCGGCGTCGCCGTGCCCGGGATCGTGGACGACACGGCCGGCATCGCCGTCTACGCCGCCAACCTCGGCTGGCGCGACGTACCGCTGCGCGCGCTCGTTTCCGAACGGCTCGGCGGCATCCCCGTCGCCCTCGGGCACGACGTGCGCACCGGCGGTCTCGCCGAGGGCCGCATCGGGGCGGGCAACGGCGCCGACCGGTTCTTCTTCCTCCCGCTGGGCACCGGCATCGCGGGCGCCATCGGCATCGACGGCCGCATCGAGGCGGGCGCGCACGGCTACGCGGGCGAGATCGGTCACATCGTCGTCCGGCCCGGCGGACCCCTCTGCGGCTGCGGGCAGCGCGGCTGCCTGGAGACGCTGGCCTCCGCCTCGGCCGTCTCCCGGGCGTGGGCGGCCGCCCTGGGCGATGAGGCCACCGACGACACGTCCGCCGCCGACTGCGCCAAGGCCGTCGAATCCGGCGACCCGCGCGCGCTGGCCGTCTGGCGCGACGCGATCGACGCGCTCGCCGACGGCCTGGTCACCGGCCTCACTCTTCTGGACCCCCGGGTCCTCATCATCGGCGGCGGTCTGGCCGAAGCTGGGGACACACTCTTCGGCCCGCTGCGCGCGGCGGTCGAGGAACGCATCACGTTCCAGAAGCTGCCGCTCATCGTCCCCGCCGCCCTCGGGGACACCGCCGGATGCCTGGGCGCGGGTCTGCTCGCCTGGGATCTTCTCTCCGTGGAGGTAACCGCCTGATGGCCCCCGTAACGACAACGCAGCGCACGGTACTGACCGGTGCCCGTGTGGTGCTGCCGTCCGGCGTCGTGGAGAACGGCCGGGTGACCGTCGACGGCGGCCGGATCGTGGCCGACGAGTCCGCCGAGGCCGGAACGGTCGACCTCAGCGGGTACACGGTCGTTCCCGGTTTCGTCGACATCCACAACCACGGCGGCGGCGGGGCCTCCTTCACCTCGGGGACTCCCGAGGAGATCCTCACCGGCGTCCGCACCCACCGCGAGCACGGCACGACCACCGTCGTCGCGTCGACCGTCACCGGTGAGATGGACGTCCTGGCGCAGCGCGCGGCGCTGCTGTCGGAGCTCGTCGAGCAGGGCGACCTGGCCGGCATCCACTTCGAGGGCCCGTTCATCTCGCCGTGCCGCAAGGGCGCGCACATGGAGTCGCTGCTGCGCGACCCCGACCCGGCCGAGGTCCGCAAGCTCATCGACGCCGCCCGCGGCACCGCCAAGATGGTCACCCTCGCCACCGAACTGCCCGGCGGTCTGGACTCGGTGCGGCTGCTCGTCGAGCACGGCGTGATCGCCGCCATCGGCCACACCGACGCGACGTACGAGCAGACGATCGAGGCCATCGAGGCGGGCGCGACCGTCGCCACGCACCTGTTCAACGCGATGCCCACGCTCAACCACCGTGCCCCCGGCCCGATCGCGGCGCTGCTGGAGGACGAGCGGGTCACCGTCGAGCTGATCAACGACGGCACGCATCTGCACCCCGCGGTGCTGGAGCTCGCCTTCGGCAGCGCGGGCGCGGACCGGGTCGCGTTCATCACCGACGCGATGGACGCGGCCGGGTTCGGGGACGGGCACTACGACCTCGGCCCGATGGCCGTCGAGGTGAAGGACGGGGTCGCCCGGCTCGTCGAGAACGGCTCCATCGCCGGCTCCACCCTCACCCTGGACACCGCCTTCAAGCGCGCCGTCACCGTCGACCGGCTGTCCCTGGCCGACACCGTGCGGGCGATCTCGGCCAACCCGGCGCGGCTGCTCGGCCAGTACGACCGGATCGGCTCGCTGGAGGCCGGCAAGGACGCGGACCTGGTGGTGCTCGACGCCTCGTACGACCTGGTCGGCGTGATGCGCAAGGGCGAATGGATCGTCCGGCCCTCCTGAGGCCGCCGGGGAGCCCGCCCACGCCGCCGAGGAGGCCCGCAGACGCGGTGCACGGGCCGTGGGCGGCCTCACCGGGCGCCGAGGGCGTCCTGGCGGTGACGGAGGACGCCACGTGGCGGGCGGTGCCGCCGGGCCGGCTCACGGGCAACCCGACGGGCGCCGGCGACCCGGCCGTCGCGGGACCGCTCTCCGGCCTCGTCGAGGGACTGGACCGGCCGGGCCGGCCGGCCCCGCGCGGTCGCGCTGTCCGCCGCGACCGTACCGGCGCCCGCGGCGGGCGCGTTCGACCGGGCGGCGTACGAAGAGCTGCTCGGGCGCGTCGAGGTGACGGCCGTTCCGCGCGCTACTTCTTGACCTGGCCTTCCTTCATCCACACCTGGTCGAGGTTGACGCCGCACTTGTTGCCCGGCGCGCAGGTGAGGGCAAGGGTGTTGGAACCCTTCTTCAGATCCACCCACACATAGGTGGTCGCCCACGCCTTCGACCAGTCGGCCGTACCCGTGTAGTTGTGCATGCTCATCGGGCCGGTGCGGAGCTTGCCGTTCTCACTGAGCGTGAGACCGGCGTCCTCACCGACGTTGCCGAACCTGATGAACAGCGTGTACGCACCGTCCTTCGGCACCTCGAAGGTGTACGTGGCGCTCGCGCCGACGGCGTTCAGACCGCCCACGGACGTACCGCCGGCCGCCTTCGCGCCCGGCATCGCATTCGTCTGCGCGGCGCCGCCGGACAGCGTCAGCGTGGCGGCGTCCACGACCTTGGACGCGAACTTGTCGGGGGCGCTCGCGGACTGGCTCGGCGTGACGGGAGCACTGGAGGACGGCGGGGTGGACGGCTTGTCCTTCGCGTCGTCCTTCTTGCCGCCGCCCTGCGTCATCGCGAAGCCGATGCCGATGGCGACCGCCACGACCACCGCGATTGCGCCGATCAGCAGCCCCTTGCGGTTCGGGCCCTGCGACCCGCCGCCGCTGCCGCCGCCGTGCGGCGTGTACTGCGTCTGCTGCTGCGTGTACTGGGGCGGCTGTGCCTGCTGGGGCGGCTGCTGCGCGTAGCCCTGGTCGTAGCCGGGCTGCTGCTGGGGCTGCTGCGGCGGGTAGCCGTAGCCGCCCTGCTGCGGTGGGCGGCGCTCGCCGACCCGCTGGACCTGGTTGTACGACGTGCGTGGCACGCCCGGCTGTGCCACCGTCGCGCCCTCTGGGGCCACCCCGGAACTCTCGCCCTCGCCGCCCTCGGAGCGGTAGAGGTACGCGAAGGGGTCGTCGTTCTCAGAGGCGCCGTTATTGCCGGCCGTCATCCGCTGTTCACTCCCTAATGGCACATGCCCATCGCAGCGCGGTGCACCCATGGCTCATGATCGATTAGTCCGCGGCGCGGTCACAAGGCCTGCGCTCTCGCTTCCGCGGCGTCGCGGGCGGACATGTTTGACCCACGGAACCCTACCCGGGTCAGGGGACTGCCCGCTCTGGCCTTCGACGCATCACCAGGTACTTCCGGTTCCCCTGTGACACGACGCACGTCCTACGGTGGTCCCGTGATCGACGAGGACGGCTCCGCATGGCCCGGCTGGCGGGACGCCACAGAACGCGCTCTCTACGGGCCGGGGGGCTTCTTCGTGCGGGAACGGCCCGCCGCCCACTTCCGCACCTCCGTGCACGCCTCCCCGCTCTTCGCACGGGCCGTCGCCGCCCTGCTGCTGCGGGTGGACGAGGCGCTGGGCCGGCCGGACGCGCTGGCGCTGGTCGACGTCGGCGCCGGGTCCGCCGAGCTGCTGACCGGGGTCCTGGCCGCCCTGCCGGACGAGGTGGCGGCCCGGGTCGCGCCGTACGCCGTTGAACGGTCCGCGCGCCCCGCCGGGCTCGACGACCGCATCCACTGGGCCGCCACCCCGCCGCGGGGCGTGCGGGGACTGCTGTTCGCCAACGAATGGCTCGACGACATCCCGGTCGACATCGCCGAGACCGACGAGGCGGGCGAGCCCCGCTACGTCCTCGTCCGCCCCGCGGACGGCCGGGAGCGCCCCGGCGGGCCGCTGAGCGCCCAGGACGCGGCCTGGCTGCGGCGCTGGTGGCCGATCGCCGGGACGCCCGGCGCCCGCGCCGAGATCGGGCTCCCCCGCGACGCCGCCTGGGCGGCGGCCGCCGGATCGCTGGACGCCGGGCTCGCCGTCGCCGTCGACTACGCGCACGAACGGGCCGCGCGGCCCCCGTACGGCACCCTCACCGGCTTCCGCGACGGCCGCGAGGTGCCGCCGGTGCCGGACGGCTCCTGCGACCTCACCTCGCACGTCGCGCTGGACGCCGTCGGTGGCGGCGCCCCCCTCGTCACCCAGCGCGCCGCCCTGCGCGCCCTCGGCGTCTCCGGGGCCCGCCCGCCGCTCGCCCTGGCCTCCACGGACCCCCGCGGCTATCTGCGCGGTCTCGCCGCCGCGGGCGAGGCGGCCGAGCTCATCGACCCCGGCGGCCTCGGCGCCTTCCGCTGGCTCGCCACCCCCGTCGGCGACGCCTGCCACGGCCTGCTTCCGACGGGGCCGGAGACGGGTCCGGCGACGGGGTCGGGGACGCGTCCGGCCGGGGACTGACGCAACCGGCCGCCCGCAAGCGGGGTTGGAGGGCGGGCTGACAGAATGCCGTCCATGACGGAGACCACGATCGGCATCGGCGGCCAGGCCGAGGGCACCGACATGGTGCTGAACATCGGCCCGCAGCACCCCTCCACGCACGGAGTGCTGCGGTTGCGGATCGTGCTGGACGGCGAGCGGATCATCACGGCGGAACCCGTCGTCGGGTACATGCACCGCGGCGCGGAGAAGCTGTTCGAGGCGCGGGACTACCGCCAGATCATCATGCTGGCCAACCGTCACGACTGGCTGTCGGCGTTCTCCAACGAGCTGGGCGTCGTCATGGCCGTCGAGCGGATGCTGGGCATGGAGGTCCCGGAGCGCGCGGTGTGGACCCGTACCCTCCTCGCCGAGCTGAACCGGGTGCTCAACCACCTGATGTTCCTCGGCTCGTACCCCCTGGAACTGGGCGGCATCACCGCCGTCTTCTACGCGTTCCGGGAACGCGAGGAACTGCAGAACGTCATGGAGGAGATCTCCGGCGGCCGCATGCACTACATGTTCAACCGGGTCGGCGGCCTCAAGGAGGACCTGCCGAACGGCTGGCTCGGCCGCGCCCGGCACGCCGTCGCGCAGGTCAGGTCCCGGATGGGCCGCTTCGACGACCTGGTGCTCGGCAACGAGATCTTCCGCGGCCGCACCCGCGGTGTCGGCACGCTGTCCGCCGAGGCGGTGCACGGCTTCGGCGTCAGCGGGCCGATCGCCCGCGCCTCGGGCGTGGACTTCGACCTGCGCCGCGACGAGCCGTACCTGGCGTACGCGGAGCTGCAGGACACCCTGGAGGTCGTCACCCGCACGGAGGGCGACTGCCTGGCCCGCTTCGAGGTGCTGCTCGCGCAGACCCACAACGCACTGGACCTGGCGGACGCCTGCCTGGACCGGCTCGGCGAACTGCCGCAGGGCCCGATCAACCAGCGGCTGCCGAAGGTGCTGAAGGCGCCGGAGGGCCACACGTACGCGTGGACCGAGAACCCGCTGGGGCTGAACGGCTACTACCTGGTCTCCAAGGGCGAGAAGACCCCGTACCGGCTCAAGCTGCGCTCGGCGTCGTACAACAACATCCAGGCGCTGACGGTGCTGCTGCCCGGCACCCTGCTCGCGGACATGGTGGCGATCCTGGGCTCGATGTTCTTCGTCGTCGGGGACGTCGACAAGTAGCTCGACACGTAGCTCGGCGAGTGGCCGGCGCGGGGCCGGCGGCCGGGCCGGGCGTCAGGACGAGTGCGCGCGCAGGCCGCTGACGTCGATCTGCTCGGTCTCGTCGTGCTCGGTGAGATCGATGACCTCGGCCGCGAGCTGCGCCTCGTGCTCCGCGTACGCCTCCTCGCCGACGACGTCCGCGAGGTCCTCCCCCGCGGCGCCGGGCTTCTGGGTGCCGAAGAAGTCGAAGCCGCCGAGCGCGCGGCTGGCGGACCCGCCGGCGCGGTGCGGCTGCGCGTAGGGCAGTACGGCGGCGGCCACGGCCGGGACGAGGCGGTGCTCGCGGATCGGCAGGCTGGCAGCGGTCCTGGGGCCCGTGGAGTCCGGGCGGGTGTGCGTCGTGGCCGGCTCGGCGGCCTCGGCCGCCGCGTGCCGTCCCTGCGGTTCGTCGTCGCCGTTGCCCGCGCTGTCGGCGGCCGCCGCGTCACGGCGCCTGGCCTCCTCGACGGTGCGCAGGGCCTGCTGGCGGGCGGCGTTGCGGCCGAGGTTGAGGAGCGCCTCGTCCGCCTTCTTGAACGCGGCCGGGCCGACGGGTGAGGAGGTGATGGCCAGCGGAGCCTTGGCGGCTTCCAGCGCGAGCTGGCGGCGGCCTTCGAGGGCGCGGGCCCGCTCGCTCTCGGCGGTGGCGTAACGGCGGAGCAGATCGGCGTGTTCGGTGCGCAGCCGGGCCAGCTCGGCGCGCTTGGCGCTGAGCTTGGTGTCCAGTCGCACGCGCAGCTCGCGGGACTCGTCGAGGTCCGTTTCGAGCTCGGCTATGCGCTCGTCGGCGTGCCATTCGTCACGGGCGCGGGCGGTGGTGAGGTCGGCGACCCGGCGGCCGGCGGCCCGGTCCCAGGTGCGTGCCATGACCGCGCCGCCGCAGGCGGCCGCCGCGGCTGCCGCGACGACCGCGCGCAGCACCATCGGATCGGAACTGATCCAGGCGGCGGCGACACAGGCCACCGCGGACCCGGCCAGCGTCAGCGGGGGCAGCAGCCGGTGCAGCGGGGGGGAATGGCGGTGGCGTCCTCGTGGCATGGCTCGAAACTAGCGTGCGACGGGGACGCGTGGGGCCTGGGGTCCGATTTATCGCCGTCTCCCCGGCAATGGATGCCGCGATGAATACGGAGGGCATCCGGATCGACACCATGTGTTTCCGCAATGCCCTCCGCAGCCCGCCCCGACCCGGCTATGGATCTTGGCGCCGCCGGCCGGCCCGATGTCGGGCCGGCCGGCGGCGCCGGACCTCGGGCCGGAGCCCTCTGCCCTTTGGCCTGAGCCGCGTCAGCTCTTTGGCTTCAGCCCCGTCAGCCCGTGATCAGACCCTTCGACTTCAGATACGCGGCGGCGACATCAGCCGGCTTCTGGCGCTCCGCGTCGACCTTCTGGTTGAGGTCGGTGAGATCGGCGGTGGTGAGTGCCTTGGTGAGCTTTCCGAGGACGGTGGCGATATCGGCGGAGCCGGCGTCCTTGGCATTCACCACGGGAAGCAGGTTGTCCGCGTTCTGCAGCTTCTTGTCGTCCTCCAGGAGCACCAGGTTGAACTGGTCGAGCGTGGCGTCCGTGGTCGTGGTCAGCACCAGCTGGTCGGTGCCGTCCTTGACGGCCTGCTTGGACTGCACGGTGCCGACGCCCTTGGGGTCGATACCGGTGATGTTGATGCCGTACTTGCTCTTCAGGCCCGGCGAGCAGAAGGGCCGGTCCGGGCATTCGTCGCCGGCCGCCAGCTTGACCGCGACCTTGGCGGCACCGAGGTCGCTGAGGGTCTTCAGCTTGTGCTCGGCGGCGAAGTCCTTGTTGACGGCGAAGGCGTTCTGGTCGATGGCGGGACCGGCGTCGAGGACCTTCAGGCCCTTGGGCTCGGCGAAGGTGGTGAGTGCCTTCACCGTGGCCGTCACATCGGCGGAGGCCACCGGGGCGGCCTTCGGACCGTTCGCCTTGGTGTTGAAGTATTCGGCGAGCGTCGCCGCGTACTCGGGAACGATGTCGATCTGGCCCTTCTCCAGGGCCGGTTCATAAAGCTCGCGGTTCTTCAGCGTCTGTACAGAGGTGGAGTAACCGGCGTTCTTGAGGACCTGCGCGTAGAGCTCGGCGAGCACCGTGCTCTCGGTGAATCCGGCGGAGCCGATCACCAGCGCGCCCTTCTTCTCCCCGGACGACGGGGAGGCGGTGTCGGAGCCGGACTTCTCCAGGCTGTCGCCGCCGCAGCCGGTGACGCCGGTGAGGAGCAGTGCGGCGGCAGCGGCCACCATCGTGACGCGCAGCGTCGGGTTCATCGGTTCTCCATCCACAGTGCAAGGAAAGGCATGACGGTCAGGGTGTCGCGGGGGTCGCGGGAGCCGGGGCGGGGACGACGCTGCCGGTCCGGGAGCGGCGACGGCGCCGCATCGGGTCGAGCAACCACTGCAGCGCGATGAAGATTCCCTCGATCAGCAGGGCCAGTCCTGCCACCAGGACCGCTCCCGCCACCACCTGCGCGGTGATCTGCCGGTTGAAGCCGGCCGTGATGATCCGGCCGAGGCCGCCGCCGCCCGCCATGGCGGCGATGGTCGCGGTGGCCACCACCTGGACGGCGGCGGACCGCACACCCGTCCAGATCAGCGGAAAGGCCAGCGGCAGCTCGATGCGGAACATCAGCTGACTGCCCGTCATCCCCATGCCGCGGGCGGCCTCGACGACATCGCGGTCGGCCTCGCGCATGCCGACGTAGGCGTTGGTCATCAGCGGCGGCACGGCGAACAGCACCAGCGCGATGATGGTCGGCCAGTCGGTGTCCGAGCCCATCGCGAACATCAGCAGGACGAGGATCGCGAACGTGGGCACCGCGCGGCCCACGTTGGAGATGTTCACCGCGAGCGCCCCGCCCTTGCCGAGGTGGCCGAGGACGATGGCGATCGGCAGGGCGATCAGACAGGCCAGCGCCAGGCAGACGACGGTGAAGTAGACATGCTCGCCCAGCCGGTGCCACACACCGTCCGTACCGTGCCAGTTGGCGCTGTCGTTCAGCCAGTCCCAGGCTCCGGATACCGCGTTCATCAGGCCGCCTTCCTGCTCCGCGCCCACGGGGTGAGCAGCCACTGCACACCCAGCAGCAGCACGTCGGCCACGATGGCGATGGCCACGCAGATCACCGAGGCGGCGAGCACCTGCGCCTTGAAGATGGTGTCGATCCCGGTGTAGATGAGGTTGCCGAGGCCGCCGTAGTTGATGATCGCGCCGACCGTGGTCAGCGCCACCGTCGAGACGGTGGCGATCCGCAGGCCGGCCATCAGCGCGGGCAGCGACAGCGGCAGCTCCACGGCGAACAGCAGCCGCAGCGGCCCGTACCCCATCCCGCGGGCGGCCTCTCGGACGTCCTCCGGAACGGATTCCAGGCCGGCCATGATGTTGCGCACCAGAATCGTCAGGGAGTAGAGCACCAGGCCGGTGATGACGACCGCCGGGGAGATGCCGAAGACCGGCAGCAGCAGCGAGAACATGGCCAGCGAGGGCACCGTGTACAGCACGGTGGCCAGCCCGAGCACGGGGCCCGCCAGGGGCCGCCAGCGCCGCGCGACCAACGCCACCGGGAACGCGATGAGCAGCCCGATGGCCACCGACACCGCTGTGATCCACAGGTGCTGGACGGTGGCATCGGTCAGCTCATGACTGCGCGTGCGCAGGTATTCACCGCAGATCCAGTCGTTGGATACCAGACAGTTCCGCTTCGCCATGCCCCTCACCTCCCCCGCTCCGGTCCGTACATTCGTCCGACAACAGCCCTGCGGTCGGCACGTGGCCCGACCCTATCCGGCGGGTACGACAATCAGGCCGGCCCGCCCCACAGCTGCAATACTCCCGCCACAATTCCGGGCCGGAACTCGGGGAGAGTACGGTCGTAAGAACCCGTCAGTGAGGATTCCAGGCACCGATGATCCGATTCGAGAACGTCACCAAGCGGTACCCGGACGGCACGACCGCCGTCGACGACCTGTCGTTCGAGGTCGCGGAAGGGGAACTGGTCACGCTGGTGGGGCCGTCCGGCTGCGGCAAGACGACGACCATGAAGATGGTCAACCGGCTCATCGAACCGACCTCGGGACGGATCCTGGTGGACGGCGAGGACATCGCCTCCATCGACCCCGTGAAGCTGCGCCGCCGGATCGGCTACGTCATCCAGCAGGTCGGCCTGTTCCCGCACAAGTCCGTGCTGGAGAACACCGCGACCGTGCCCGCGCTGCTCGGCTGGAAGCGCGCCAGGGCCAGGGAGCGCGCCGCCGAACTCCTCGACCTCGTCGGCCTGGACCCGTCCGTCTACGGCGACCGCTACCCCGACCAGCTCTCCGGCGGCCAGCGGCAGCGCGTCGGAGTGGCGCGCGCACTGGCCGCCGACCCGCCGGTGCTGCTGATGGACGAGCCGTTCGGCGCCGTCGACCCCGTGGTGCGCGAGCGGCTCCAGTCGGAGTTCCTGAAGCTGCAGGCCACCGTCCGCAAGACCGTGCTCTTCGTGACGCACGACATAGAGGAGGCGGTCCGGCTCGGTGACCGCATCGCGGTCTACGGCGAGGGCCGTGTCGAGCAGTACGACACACCCGCCACCGTGCTCGGCGCGCCCGCCACCCCGTACGTCGCCGACTTCGTCGGCGCCGACCGGGGGCTCAAGCGGCTGTCGGTGACGGAGATCCAGCCCGCCGACCTGGAGCAGCCGCCGACCGTACGGCTCGACGACCCGGTGGAGACCGCTGCCGCCCGGATGCGCGCGGAAGGCTCCCGCTGGGCGGTCGTCCTGGGCGAGGGCGGCGCGCTGCACGGCTGGATCACCGTCGAGTCGCTGCTCGGCAAGGGCTCCACGGTCCGTGACCACGCCCGCCGCATGGAGGCGTGGGTGCCGATCGGCGCGACGCTCAAGCAGGCGTTCAGCGCCATGCTGCAGTACGACGCGGGGTGGATCGCCGTCGTCGACGGCGATCACTTCCTCGGCGTGCTGACCCCGGCGCGGCTGCACGAGGCGCTGCGCCGCTCGATCGACGCGGACGCGCACGGCGCGGACCGCGCCGACGTCACGATCGAGTCGATCGAACGGGCCGGCTAGAAGAACTGGAAGAAACGTTCATGTTCCCGCCGGACGGGCCTCAGGGCCGCTCCGGCGGGATCACCGGCAGTCCGGCGGCGCGCCACGCCTGGAACCCGCCGTCCAGGTCGGTGGCGCGGTGCAGGCCCAGGTCCTGCAGCGAGGCCGCGGCGAGGCTGGACGCGTAGCCCTCGTTGCAGATCACCACGACCGTCAGATCGTGCCCGGTCGCCTCCGGCAGTCTGTGGTCCCCGAGCGGGTCGAGCCGCCATTCCAGTTCGTTGCGCTCCACGACGAGCGCGCCGGGGATGAGCCCGTCCCGGTCGCGCAGCGCCGCGTAGCGGATGTCGACGAGGACCGCGCCGTTCGCGGCGGCCTCGGCGGCGGCCGGTGCGTCGAGGCGCTCCAGCCGGGTCCTGACGCGCTCCAGATGGTCGTCGATGCTGCGGGCGGTGCGGGCAGTGGGCTCGGTCACCAGGTCTCCGGGTGTTCCACGACGTCGAGCCGCAGGGTGCGGCCGTCGCGGAGGTAGCGGCGGATCAGCGGCAGGGGCGGGTAATAGGCGTGCACGGAGATGGCGTGCCGCTCGGCGGAGCGGTTCACGACCTGGTGCACATGGTTGCGGCCGAAGGCGCGGCCCTTGCCGGCCGGCAGGGCGCGGGTCCGGTCCAGGCCCTCCGCCAGTTCCAGCGAGCGCCAGCCCTCGGACGGCAGCGGCACCGACAGGGACTCCTCGGTCAGCTCGCCGCCCGCGGTCACGAAGGCGCCGTACGAGCCGCCGTGGTCGTGCCAGCCGGTCTCGGTGCCGGGCGGCCAGCCCAGCAGCCACGCTTCGGCGCCGCCGGGCCCCTCCAGCCGGATCCAGGTGCGGTCCAGCGGGTCGAGCGCGAGCTGGGCGACCTTCTCCGGGTCGGAGGCGATGGAGCGGACGAAGTCGAGCAGCTCGGCCGCCGTCGGCGCGGGAGCGGCAGCGGGAGCAGGGGCAGGTTCTGACAGCACGGCCGTGACGGGAGACGCGACGACGGCCACGGAAGGTGCCGCGGAAGGGGATGCGGAAACAAAGGCTGGTGCGGACAACGGGACCACCCTGGAGGGAGGCGCCGGCACGGCGCCGCACCGACCGGGAAACGGACGGCGGCGGCAGGCTACGACGCGGAGGTGAGCGGGGAGGCGGGGTTCAGCGTGAACCCGGACACACGCAGCCCGCGTACCGGACGAGGTCCAGGTGCACTCGCCGGTGAAGTCGCCGTCCGATACCACTCACATCGAAGACTGAATCACGCCATCCTCAAGACGGTCAACATTTGAGCTCGCGTCTCAGATGCCGGGCGCGGTGTCTTCCGGATCCTCCGGGAGCTTGCAGACCCGCTCCAGGAAGATCGCGGCGGCGACGACCGCGAGGCCGGCCAGCACCGCGAAGCCCGCGTAGACCGCCTGGTCCCGGCGCGGCGGGACGTCGAACTGGTACATCAGCAGGAAGGCGCCGGTGCCGCCGTACATCCCGGCGACCAGCGAGGCGACCAGCGCGCTCGCCTGGCCGAAGACCACCGCGCGCGCCGCCAGCAGCGGGTCGACGCCCTTGGCGCCGGGCACGCGGTCGCGCTGCGCGCGCAGCCGGGTCCGCAGCGACAGGGCGGTCGCGGTGAGCACCACCGCGATCAGCGCGAGCACGATGGGCGCGGCCAGCGGGACGCTCGGCAGGGTGCCGAGCGAGTCCCACAGCTTGGCGCCGGCCCAGGACAGCACCCCCGCCACCGCGAACAGCCCCAGCAGCGTTCTGATGCGCAGCGCCTTCACCGAGTGTTCGCCCCTCACATGGTTCATCTGCTGGTTGTGGTCCTGCTGGTGGTGCGGTCGGTGCCGGTGGCGCCCGCCGTGCCCGACCGCTTAACGCTTATTCGGGCAGCCTGAGTTCCACATCACCGCGGGCCTGCACGCCGGCGTCGCCGACCGCTGCGAGCAACTCTGCCACCTCGCCGTGTCCTGGGAGCTCCGCCGACGGGTCCACATCGTGCCAGGGCGCGAGAACGAAGGCCCGCTGGTGCGCGCGCGGGTGCGGCAGCGTCAGGTCGGGATCCTCCGAGACGATGCCCTGGTAGGCAACGATGTCGACGTCGATGGTGCGCGGGCCCCAGCGCTCGCTGCGCACCCGCAGGAACGCCTCCTCGATCGCCTGGCCGCGTTCCAGCAGGGAGGACGGCGGCAGGGTGGTCTTCACCAGCACCACCGCGTTGAAGTAGTTGGCCTGGCTGCCGGGCTCGACACCCCACGGCTCGGTCTCGTAGACCGGCGAGATCGCCTTGACGCGCACGCCCGGGGTGTCCTCCAGGGCGTCGATGGCACCCTGCAGGGTCTCCAGCCGGTTGCCGAGGTTGCTGCCCAGTGCGATCACGGCCCGCTGGGGGTTGTGCAGCGTCGTGTCGGCGGCGTCGACCTGCGCCACCACGGACGGGTGGACAGGCTGCACGGTGGGGTCGGAACTCACGGGCGCCTCCGGGTGATGGTGATGGTCACGTCGTCGAACGGAACGGTGATCGGGGCGTCCGGCTTGTGCACCGTGACCTCGACCTCCTGGACCGCCTCGTGCTTGAGGCACTGGTCGGCGACGCGCTGGGCGAGGGTCTCGATCAGGTCGACCGGCTCGCCCTTGACGACATCCACGACCTCTTCGGCCACCACGCCGTAGTGGACGGTCTTGGTCAGGTCGTCCCCGGCCGCGGCAGGAGCCGTGTCCAGGCCGAGCACCAGGTCCACGACGAAGGTCTGGCCCTCCTCGCGCTCCCTGGGAAACACGCCGTGGTTACCGCGGGCCTTGAGGCCGCGCAGCGTGACACGATCCACGAGATCACTCCTGCTGATTGTTCGGACGGACGGGCCGGGTCCCGCCATGTGTACGGGCCCGCCCGGAATCGAATCTACCCGCGACTACCGACAGCACGTGCCGACGGGTTGTCCGGGGCCGGTCCGGCGCAGGTCAGAGCGGGCGGACTCCAGCCCTTTACCCATCAGCCGGTCCGCTACCCGTCCGTCGTCGGATTCTTGGCGCGAACGGGTGACGAGGTCGCCAACACGGCCGGATCGCGGGCCGGGTGGGTGAACGCGGGGTGGTCGCAGGGTGTGGTTCAGGCGCCGGGTCCCGCGGTGTCCTCAGCGTCGTCGTCACCGTCGGCGAGCACCGGCGACCCGTGGTGCACCCACAGCCGCCAGCCCTCCGGTGTGCGCCGGAACACATTGGTGGCGACCACCAGAGCGCCGACCAGGGTGCCCGCCGAGCCGTCCTCCTCGGCCGGTCCGCCGGTCAGGATGTTCTCCGTACAGGTGACCAGGGCCGTGTCGCCGTCGACCGCGACCTCGACATCGGTCAGGAAGAACTGGATGTACTCGGTGTTCGCCATGATCAGCGCGTAGGAGCGCATCACCTCGCCGCGCCCGCGCAGCACCGGCCACCCCGGGTGCACCACGGAGACCGTCTCGGCCAGCGGCCCGGTCAGGACGATCTCCTCCAGCGCATCCAGGTCCGAGGTCTCGACCGCGTCGTAGAACGCCTGGTTCGCCTCCTCGACCTTCGCGGCCTCCGCCGTACGAGGCGTCACGCGGCACCCGCCGCGCCCGCCGCGCCTTCGATGGCCCGCGAGACCCGCACCGCGTCCGCGCTGGCGTGCACCTCGTGCACCCGTACCGCCCAGGCGCCCTCACGGGCGGCGATCGCGGAGACCGCGGCGGTCGCCGCGTCGCGCTCCCTGGCCGGCGGCGGATCCCCGGCCGATCCGGCCAGCACCCGCCCCAGGAACCGCTTCCGGGACGCGGCCACCAGCAGAGGGCGGCCCAGCTCGCGCAGTCGGCCGAGGTGCGCCATCAGCGCCAGGTCGTGCTCGGCGTTCTTCGCGAAGCCCAGGCCCGGATCGAGGATGATCCGCCCCGGGTCGATGCCGCCGGCGACCGCGCGCTCGCAGCCCTCGCGCAGCTCGGCGACGACCTCGGCGACCACGTCCCCGTAGACCGCCCGGTTGTTCATGTCGATGCTCTGCCCGCGCCAGTGCATGACGACGAACGGCACCCCCGCGTCGGCGACCACCGGGATCATCGCGGGGTCGGCGCCACCACCGCTCACGTCGTTGACCAGCCGCGCACCGGCCGCGACCGCCTGCCCGGCGACCGCGGCGCGCATCGTGTCCACGCTGACCAGCACCCCCGCGGCGGCCAGCTCCCGCACCACCGGGATCACCCGGCGCAGCTCCTCGGCCTCCGAGACCCGCGCCGCCCCGGGCCGGGTCGACTCCCCGCCGACGTCCACGATGTCCGCGCCGGACGCCACGAGGTCCATACCGTGCTTGACGGCCAGTTCCGGGTCGAACCACTGGCCGCCGTCGGAGAAGGAGTCCGGCGTGACGTTCACCACGCCCATGACCGCGCAGCGGTCCCACTCAGGAAGACCGTCCACGAAGCCCCGCAGCGTATTCATACGCCCAGCGTAGGCGCTGGCCGGTCGACTACTGGTCGCTGAGCCGGCCGCTCAACCACTCCAGGGCGGGCGGGATCTCCCGGCCCCAGGTGTTGAAGTTGTGGCCGCCGCTCTCCAGGATGATCGACGACATGTGGATCGGCGCCTTCGCGTCGCCGATCAGCTTCAGCGTCTCCCGGTAGTTCGGCTCGCCCTTCTTGCTGCTGGTCACCAGGAGGTTCACCGGCGGGTGCGGCAGGTTCTTCAGCCGCCACGGCAGGTTGTTCTGGAGTTCGAGCTTCTTGTCGCCGCCGAACAGGTCGCCGGTCGTCCGGTCGCGCGGCGCCTTGTAGTCGGCGGACAGGCCGACGGCGGTCGAGTACGCCTCGGGGTGCCGCATCGTGAGCTTCAGGGCGCAGTAGCCGCCCGTGGAGTCGCCCATGATCCCCCAGTTCCGGGCGTTGGTGCCGACCCGGAAGTGGCCGGACACGGCCGCGCGCAGATCCTTGGTGAAGAAGGTCTCCGTCTGGGGGCCGCCCGGGATGTCCATGCACTCGGTGTCCCGTGGCGGGGCCACCGTCGGCCGCATCATGATCAGTATGGTCGGCTTGGCCTTGCCGTCCAGGACCTGCTGGTGGGCGATCGACGGGTACTTCATCTTCTTGAAGAGCGCCTCGGCGGTGCCCGGGTACCCGGTGAGGATCACGGACGCCGGAAACCTGCGCTTGGCGTCCTGGAAGTACTCGGGCGGCAGATAGACGTACGCCGGGGTGGTGATGTCGGACGCACCGCCCTGGAACACCACCTTCTGGATCTGGCCGCCGACCTTCGGCACCGAACCACCGGGCACGTTGACGTACTTGTGCCCGACCACCTGCAGCTGGTTCGCGGCTCCCGAGTGGTTGACGACGACGCCCGGCTCGGACTCCTGTCCGAACAGGTCGGCCCAGGAGGCGTAGAAGCCGAACGAGTAGTTGGCGGCGAGACCGAGCGCCGCGATCATCGACAACTGGGTGAAGAGCATCATGCCGACCCGCCCCAGCACCGCCGGGAGGCTGCGCTTGGACAGCCGCGGCCAGAGCCATACGGTGGCCACGAACAGCACTACCGCGGCTATGACCGCCAGCAGTAGAACCTTCTTACTGGTGAGACCCATGTCGAGTGACGTACTTTCCTGTCCGCGGCCCGGTTCCGGCTCCTTCTGACGGAACCTAAGGGCCTTTCTTCGCGTCCTAGAGGGCGCAAATTGTTCATTAACGAGAGCTGTTTGCGGAACATATCCCGCAATGTTGGGGCTTGGTGACCCATGTCTGTACAGGTAGATGGAGAACTCGGCTTCCGGGTTCCCTGGGCAGGTGCCCGTGTCTACTGATCGCGCAAACGCCGGCACGCGGCGTCCGCGGTTCCTCCGCTCCTCCTCCGTCCCCTCGGTCGTCGGTACCGCCGGGGCCGTGGTGGGGCTGCTCGACGTCGTCTCCGGCGTGTTCCCCGGTTTCCGCAACGGCCGGATGCACCACATGGCGATGGTCTTCCCCGGCACCATGAGTTCCCTCGCGGCGGCCGGGTCGGTGGTCACCGGCATCCTGCTGCTGATGCTGGCTCATGGCCTCAAACGCGGGAAGGTGCGCGCCTGGTGGGCGGCGGTGCTGCTGCTGCCGACCGGGGCGGCGACCCAGCTGGTCTACCGGCACTCGGGGGTCGGCGCGATCGTCTCGCTGGGACTGTTCGCGCTGCTGATCGTCCACCGGGCGCAGTTCAACGCGCTGTCGGACCCGCGCACCCGCTGGCGGGCCGCGGCCAACTTCGTGCTGCTCAGCGTCGTCGCCCTCGCGCTGGGGCTGCTGATCGTCAGCGCCCACCCCCGCGTCGAGATGGGCGATCCCAGCCTGATCGAGCGACTGCAGCACGTGCTGTACGGGCTTTTCGGTTTCGAGGGCCCGGTGAGCTATACGAGTGACCGGGCCTCGGATGTCGTGGCCTACTCGCTCGGCGGGCTCGGCTTCCTGATCGCCGGAACCACCGCGTATCTGATCCTGCGTCCGGCACGGCCGGTCGCCGAGCTCAGCGGCGCCGACGAGGACCAGCTGCGCGAGCTGCTGGCCAAGCACGGCGCCCGCGACTCCCTCGGCCACTTCGCACTGCGCCGCGACAAGAGCGTGGTGTTCTCACCGAGCGGCAAGGCCGCCGTCTGCTACCGGGTGGTGTCCGGGGTGATGCTCGCCAGCGGCGACCCCATCGGGGACGTCGAGGCCTGGCCGGGCGCCATCGAGCGCTTCATGGAACTGGCCCGCGCGCACGCCTGGATCCCGGCGGTCATGGGCTGCAGCGAGACCGGCGGCGAGGTCTGGACCCGCGAGACGGGCCTGGACGCGCTGGAACTGGGCGACGAGGCGATCGTCCGCACCAGCGCCTTCACCCTGCAGGGCCGCGCGATGCGCAACGTCCGGCAGATGGTCAAGCGCATCGAACGGTCCGGCTACACCTGCAAGGTGCGCCGGGTCCGTGAGCTGTCCGACGCCGAGCGCGACCAGGTCCGCCAGGCCGCCGACGCCTGGCGCGGTACGGACACCGAGCGCGGCTTCTCCATGGCACTGGGCCGGTTCGGCGACGTCGAGGACGGCGACTGCGTGGTCGTCACCGCCCACAAGGAGCGGGAGGACGGCGTCGAGTCGCCGCTGGGCGACCTGCGGGCCGTGCTGCACTTCGTCCCCTGGGGCAAGGACGGCATGTCCCTGGAGCTCATGCGGCGCGACCGCAGCGCCGACCCGGGGCTCAACGAGCTGCTGATCGTCGAGGCACTGCAGCACGCTCCGGAGCTCGGCGTCGAGAACGTCTCGCTCAACTTCGCGATGTTCCGCTCGGCGCTCGCCCGCGGTGAGCGGATCGGGGCGGGGCCGGTACTGCGCGGCTGGCGGGGACTGCTGGTCTTCCTGTCGCGCTGGTTCCAGATCGAGTCGCTGTACAAGTTCAACGCGAAGTTCCAGCCGGAGTGGGTGCCGCGGTTCCTGGTGTTCCGCAACTCCCGGGACCTCCCCCGGATCGGCTTCGCCGCCATGCAGGCGGAGGGCTTCGTCACCCTGTCGCTGCCACTGCCGGACGCGCTCCAGCGGTTCCTGCCGGGCCGGGCCAAGCGGGCCGCGCACAGCGCGCCCTGCTACGCCAACAGCTCGGAGCCGGAGCGGGTGGTCAAGAGCGTCGCCTGACCGCTCGGTGACCACGGGTCACGACGAAGCGGCCGGCCCCCTGTCATCAGGGGGCCGGCCGCTTCTTTCGGTCGGTGGTCTCAGCGGCCGATGATCAGGCTCATCGCCTCGGAGCGGGTCGCGGAGTCCCGCAGCTGGCCGCGCACCGCCGAGGTGATGGTCTTCGCGCCCTGCTTGCGCACCCCGCGCATCGTCATGCACATGTGCTCGCACTCGATGACGACGATCACGCCGCGCGGCTCCAGGATGCGCATCAGCGAGTCGGCGATCTGCGTGGTGAGCCGCTCCTGGACCTGCGGACGGCGGGCGAACACATCGACCAGCCGGGCGAGCTTCGACAGCCCGGTGATCTTGCCGCTGGCGGCCGGGATGTAGCCGACGTGCGCGACACCGACGAACGGCACCAGGTGGTGCTCACAGCTGGACATCACCTCGATGTCCTTCACCAGCACCATCTCGTCGTGCCCGAGGTCGAACGTCGTCGTCAGGACGTCCTCCGGCTCCTGCCAGAGGCCGGCGAATATCTCCTTGTACGCGCGGGCCACCCGGCTCGGCGTCTCCCGCAGGCCCTCCCGGTCCGGGTCCTCGCCGACCGCGATGAGGAGCTCGCGCACAGCGGCCTCGGCGCGCTTCTCGTCGAACTCACCGATGGCCCCCTCGCCATCCAGCGTCACCGGGTCGGTCATCTGTGCCTCGTTCCTCGTACGGACCTGCGGATCCTGATGTGCGGGCGAAAGCGGAAGGCCGCGCCCCCAAGGCTAAAACCCTGGGGACGCGGCCTGCATTCCGGGACCACCTTCGCCGGCCGGCTGACGCCGACCGTTTCCGGTGGTCAGCTGTCGGTACCGCTGCCCGAGTCCTCGGGAAGCTCCACCGTTTCGGTGGCCTTCTCGATGGCCGGGGTGGCGGTGCTGCTGCCGTTGGCGGACTGGCTGCCGTTGGTGAGCGCCAGCTCCTTCGGCGAGAGCACCGGCGGGCGGGTCGACGGCGTACGCCGCGAGGACCCGGTCCACGCCGGACGCGGCGGGCGCCTGACGATGGCCTTGAAGATCTCGGCGATCTCCTCCTTGTTCAGCGTCTCCCTCTCCAGGAGCGCCAGAACCAGGTTGTCGAGAACGTCGCGGTTCTCGACCAGGATCTCCCACGCCTCGTTGTGCGCGGTCTCGATGAGCTTCTTGACCTCTTCGTCGACCAGCCCGGCGACCTCTTCCGAGTAGTCGCGCTGGTGACCCATGTCACGGCCCAGGAACGGCTCCGCGTTGTCCGAGCCGAACTTGATCGCGCCGAGCCGCTCGGTCATCCCGTACTGGGTGACCATCGCGCGCGCCGTCGCGGTCGCCTTCTCGATGTCGTTCGAAGCGCCGGTGGTCGGGTCGTGGAAGACCAGTTCCTCCGCCGCCCGGCCGCCCATCATGTAGGCGAGCTGGTCGAGCATCTCGTTGCGGGTCGTCGAGTACTTGTCCTCGTCCGGCAGGACCATCGTGTAACCGAGGGCCCGGCCGCGGGAGAGGATCGTGATCTTGTGCACCGGGTCGCTGTTCGGAGAAGCCGCGGCGACCAGGGCGTGTCCGCCCTCGTGGTACGCGGTGATCTTCTTCTCCTTCTCGGACATGATCCGGGTCCGCTTCTGCGGTCCGGCCACGACCCGGTCGATCGCCTCGTCGAGGGTCTCGTTGTCGAGCAGCTTGCGGTCCCCGCGGGCCGTCAGGAGCGCGGCCTCGTTGAGCACGTTCGCCAGGTCCGCGCCGGTGAAACCGGGGGTGCGGCGAGCGACGGCCCGGAGGTCGACGTTCGGAGCGACCGGCTTGCCCTTGGCGTGGACGTTGAGGATCTCCAGCCGGCCCATGAGGTCGGGGCGGTCCACGGCGATCTGCCGGTCGAAGCGGCCCGGGCGCAGCAGCGCCGGGTCCAGGATGTCCGGCCGGTTCGTGGCGGCGATCAGGATGACGCCGCCCTTCACGTCGAAGCCGTCCATCTCGACGAGCAGCTGGTTGAGCGTCTGCTCGCGCTCGTCGTGACCGCCGCCCATACCGGCACCGCGGTGCCGGCCGACGGCGTCGATCTCGTCGACGAAGACGATCGCCGGAGCGTTCGCCTTGGCCTGCTCGAACAGGTCACGGACACGCGAGGCGCCGACACCCACGAACATCTCGACGAAGTCGGAGCCGGAGATCGAGTAGAACGGCACGCCGGCCTCACCCGCGACGGCGCGGGCCAGCAGGGTCTTACCGGTACCGGGCGGCCCGTAGAGCAGCACGCCCTTGGGGATCTTGGCGCCGACGGCCTGGAACTTCGCCGGCTCCTGCAGGAACTCCTTGATCTCGTGGAGTTCCTCGACCGCCTCGTCCGCCCCGGCCACATCCGCGAACGTGGTCTTGGGGGTGTCCTTGGTGATCAGCTTGGCCTTGGACTTCCCGAACTGCATGACGCGGGATCCGCCGCCCTGCATCTGGTTCATCAGGAAGAGGAAGACCACGACGATCAGCACGAACGGCAGCAGCGACAGCAGAATGCTGACGAACGCGTTCTGCTTGGACGGCGAGACGGTGTAGCCGTCGGGCAGGGTGCCCGTGCTCGTGTCGCCGTCGACCTTCTTCTGGAGATCAGCCGCGATGGCGGTGCTCTGGTCGGCGCTGACGTAGCTCGCCTTGAGCTTGGTGCCCAGGTCCTTACCGCCGACCTTGGCACCGTCGACGAGCTCGACCTTGATCATCTGCTCGTCGCCGGTGGTGATCTCCGCCGACTTGAGAATGTTGTCCTTGCTGTGGATCGCTTGCACGACCTGGCCGGTGTCCACCGTCTTGTAGCCGCCGGAGGAGCCGACGACCTGCATGAGGACGACCACGGCGATGACAGCCAGCACGATCCACATGACTGGCCCACGGAAATAGCGCTTGACGTCCATCCATGCGGGGCGCGGACGCCCCGTCCCTCCTGCCACAGTGAGGCAGCGCGGCTCGATGGCCGCGCGCACATCCGGTGTATGACCCGACCTTCGGACGGTACCTCAGCATTGTCCACCGAGGCGGCCGCCAACCGTTAACAATCCCGGCTTCCCCTGCTCCAACGGCGGGAAACGGTGCGGGGTTCCCCGTTGTCGGCACGGGCTGCGCCGAACGGGGACATCCTCGGACGAACGGGGCGTCAGCCGCCGTATACGTGCGGGGCGAGTGTTCCGACAAATGGGAGATTGCGGTACTTCTCGTTGAAATCGAGTCCGTAACCGACGACGAATTCATTGGGAATGTCGAAGCCGGTGTACTTCACATCGATCTCGACCTTGGCCGCCTCGGGCTTGCGCAGCAGCGTGCAGACCTCCAGGGAGGCCGGGCCGCGCGAGCCGAGGTTGCTGATCAGCCAGGACAGCGTCAGACCGGAGTCGATGATGTCCTCGACGATCAGCACGTCACGGCCGGCGATGTCGGTGTCGAGGTCCTTGAGGATGCGGACGACGCCCGAGGACTTCGTGCCGGCGCCGTAGGAGGACACCGCCATCCAGTCCATCGTCACGTTGGTGGACAGCGCGCGTGCCAGGTCCGCCATGACCATCACCGCGCCCTTGAGCACGCCGACGATCAGCAGGTCCTTCCCGGCGTAGTCCTTGTCGATCTTCGCGGCAAGCTCGATCAGCTTGGCGTCGATCTCTTCCTTGGTGATGAGCACCTTTTCGAGATCGGTGCCCATGTCGTTCTCGTTCACCTGTTTTGGTTCCTCAAGGTCTACGACGGTGAGAAGAACAGTCTGCCATTGCGCCGACGGGCCTCGACGCCGCCCGGCAGGTTGAGACCTTTCTGCCCCCGCCAGTCGGTGACCAGCCGGTCGACCTCCTCGATATGGCGGGCGAACAGGAATCCGGGCGGGGAACCGGCGGCGATGACCGCACGGCGCAGGATCCGGCGGCGGACGGCGGCCGGCAGGACGTACAGCCGGTCCGCGTCCAGGGCGCCGTCGCCGTCGGCAACATCACGTTCCGCGGTGGCCGCCCACTGGTCCAGGGCGTCGGCGTCGTCACGGGAGAGCTGGGCGGTGCGGGCCAGTGCCTCGATGACGCCCTTGCCGAGGGACTTCTCCAGCACCGGCAGCGCCTCGTGGCGGACCCGGGAGCGGGTGTACGCCGGGTCGTGGTTGTGCGGGTCCTCCCACACGTCGATGCCCTGGGCCAGGCAGCCCTTGCGGACGGTGTCCCGGTCGAGGAGCAGGAACGGGCGGCGGTAGCGGCCGCCGGCGCCCGACACGGCGGCCATCCCGGACAGCGAGCGGGTGCCGGAGCCGCGGGCGAGGCCGAGCAGCACCGTTTCCGCCTGGTCGTCACGGGTGTGGCCGAGCAGGACGGCGGCGGCGCCGCGGGCGTCGGCGGTGGCGTCCAGCGCGCCGTAGCGGGCGTCACGGGCGGCGGCTTCGGGTCCGCCCTGGCGGCCGACGGTGACACCGACGGCGTCCACGGGGTCGAGCCCGAGGCCGCGCAGGCGCGCGGCGACTTCGAGGGCCCGGCCGGTCGAGCCGGGCTGCAGCCCGTGGTCGACGGTGACGGCCCCGGCGCGCACGCCGAGCTTGGGGGCCTCGAACGCGAGAGCCGCGGCGAGCGCCATGGAGTCGGCGCCTCCGCTGCAGGCGGCGAGGACGAGCGGGTTGGGGGCGGGGGTGGCGATGAGGACGTCGTGAAGTACGCGGCGGACCGCCAGGCGTATCGCGGCGACCGTGGGGTGGGGACCCATGTCCGGTTCCCTCCTATGGAGGCTGTGAGGGTGATAACGCAAAGTAGCTAGATGGTGACAGAAGCTGGGGCAGTACCCGAGCATCGCACGCCTTACCCTGCGCTTACGGTCCCTCGGACGGGTGAACCGGGAGGCGTCGGGTGGTCACGAATCGCTACGGCGGTGCACCCTTGCGACCCAGTCCGCCGGTTTGGCGATCTCCGACTTCGTCGGGAGCGTGTTGGGCGACGTCCAGACGCGGTTGAAGCCGTCCATGCCCACTTCGTCCACGACGGCGCGCACGAAACGCTCGCCGTCCTTGTACTGGCGCAGCTTCGCGTCCAGCCCCAGCACCTTGCGCAGCACCTGGTCCATGCGGCCCGCGCCGCTGGCGCGGCGCTGCTGGAACTTCTCCCGGATCTCGGCGACGGACGCCACGACGTCGGGGCCGACGCCGTCCATCACGTAGTCCGCGTGGCCCTCGAGCAGCGACATGACGGCGGTCAGCCGGGCGAGGATCTCCCGCTGGGCGGGGGTCTGGACGAGATCGACGAGGCTGCGGCCCTCGTCGGCCTCGTCCTCCTCCTTCGCGCCGCCACCGGCGGCGAAGGACTGGGCGGCCTCCCGGAAGCGGTCGATGACGGTGGAGGCGTCCATCTCGGTCTCGCCGAGGAAGGATTGGATCTCGCCCTCGATGTGGTCGCGCAGCCACGGCACGGCGGTGAACTGCGTGCGGTGCGTCTCCTCGTGCAGGCACACCCACAGCCGGAAGTCGTGCGGGTCCACGTCGAGTTCCCGCTCGACGTGCACGATGTTCGGCGCGACGAGCAGCAGGCGGCCCGCGCGGGGCTCCCCCGGGCCGGGGACGACGGGGCCGGCCGGCAGCTCGCGGGTGGCCGGGGCGAAGGTCTCGTACTGGCCGAGCACCCGGGACGCCAGGAACGACAGCAGCATCCCGACCTCGACGCCGGTCACCTTGCCGCCGACCGTGCCCAGCGCCATGCCGCCGATGCCGCCGGGGCGGCGGTCCTGCATCTTGCCCAGCAGCGGCTTGAGGATCTCCCGGAAGCCGGCGACGTTCGCCTTCACCCAGCCGACCCGGTCCACGATCAGCACCGGCGTGCCGTTCGTCTGGGCTTCGGCGTCCCCGTACATGCGGGTGAACGCGCGCACGTGTTCCTCCGAGGAGCGCGCGTGCTTGCGCAACTCGGCCACGATCGCCCGCGCCTCGTCCCCGCTGACCTCAGGTCCCGGCCGCATCAACCGCTGTGCGGTCGCCACTGCGAGATTCCAGTCGACCATCTCGGCACCACCGATGCTCGTCATGCCTTCACGGTACGTTGCCGCTCCCGCTTTGGGGGTCGGATAACGCCCGGGGTCCGGAGGCGCGGCCGGGACGGGGGCTGAGAAGGGGCTGAGGCGGGGCTCAGCAGCCGCAGGCGGCGAGGGCGGACGCCAGCCGGTCCAGGGCGGATTGGGCCGCTGTCGCGGACGTGGTGCCCTGGGTGAGGAACGCGAAGGTGAGCAGCCGGCCGTCGGCGGCGACGACGGTGCCGGTGATGGCGTTGACGCCGGTGAGGGTGCCGGTCTTGGCGCGGATCAGGCCGGCTCCGGAGGCGGGGCCGCCGCGGAAGCGGTCGGACAGGGTGCCGGAGAAACCGGCGACCGGCAGACCGGTGAGGATCGGCCGCAGTTGGGGGTGCCGGGGTGACGCGGCCAGCGCGAGGAGCCGCGCGAGTTGTTCCGCGGACAGCGCGTCGGCACGGTTGAGGCCGCTGCCGTCGGTGAACTTCGCCCCGGCCAGCGGCAGGCCGAGCCGGCCCAGCGCCGCGGTGACGGCCTGCTGGGCGCCGCTGAAGCTCGCGGGCAGGTGCGCGGCGATCGCGGTCTGCCGGGCGAGGGCCTCCGCGATGTCGTTGTCGCTGTTGGTCAGCATCCGTTCGACGAGCGCGGACAGCGGCACGGACGCGGCCGTGGCGAGCCGCGTGCCGGCCGCGGCGCCGGGTGTGCCGGCGGGGGTGCCCGTCACCTTGATGCCACGCGCCCGGAGCAGCTTCGCAAAGGTGGTGGCGGTGTCGGCGGCCGGGTCGGTGGAGCGGTCGGCGGGGCCATGGTCGCTCGTGTCGAGGCGCCCCTCGTTGAGCATCAGTGAGGTGACCGGCGCGATGTTCTCGTTGCGGCCTATCGGATGCTGGACGGGTCCTGAGTAGAGCGAGAGGTCGTAGCCGAGCGACGTGGCGGTGGTGCCGCGCGCGGTGAGGGCACGGGCGGTGTCGTCGGCCAGGGTGCGCAGCGCGGCTGCGGTGAGGGTGGGGTCCCCGCCGCCCACGAGCACGGTGGTGTGCGGCCCGGTGGCCAGCACGGTCGTGGATATTCGGTGGTCGGGGCCGAGGACCGACAGCGCGGCGGCGGCCGTCGCGATCTTTATCGTCGAGGCCGGCACGGACGGGGTCGCGGCGCCGGAGCCGTACAGCAGCTTGCCGGTGGCCGCGTCGATGACGGCGCCGGTGCGCAGCGGACCGAGGGCCGGGTCGCGCAGCAGCGGGGCGAGCCGGGCCGCAAGCGCCTGCTGGGTGGGGAGCGTCGCCGGGTCGGTGGCGGGCGCGGTGAGCACCCTGGCGGCGGGCGGGGCCGCGGCCTCGGCGGCCGGCCCCGGGCGGGACCCGGGGACGGTGCGGCCGTCCGGCTGGTGACCCCGGGAGGCGGCCGCCGCCCGCTCCGCCGTACGCTGGCCCGACTCCCACGGTCCGGCCACGGCCACCGCCGCGAAGGAAACGGTCAGTCCGACTGCGGCCGACCCCGCCACTACCTGCCATGTTCTGGCGTCCGGCACCCCCGACCAGCCCCTTTCGCGACCACACACCTGCGTGGGAGACACTTAACCACCAGAAGTATGTGCTGATCATGGAGGAGTAGGGCCTTGGAGTTCGACGTCACGATCGAGATCCCGAAGGGTTCCCGGAACAAGTACGAGGTGGACCACGAGACCGGTCGTATCCGCTTGGACCGCCGGCTCTTCACCTCGACCAGTTACCCGGCCGACTACGGCTTTGTCGAGAACACCCTCGGCGAGGACGGCGACCCGCTGGACGCGCTGGTCATCCTCGATGAGCCGACGTTCCCCGGCTGCCTCATCAAGTGCCGCGCCGTCGGTATGTTCCGTATGACCGACGAGGCGGGCGGCGATGACAAGCTGCTGTGCGTGCCGGCGTCCGACCCGCGTGTGGAGCACCTGCGTGACATCCATCACGTGTCGGAGTTCGACCGCCTGGAGATCCAGCACTTCTTCGAGGTCTACAAGGACCTGGAGCCCGGCAAGTCCGTCGAGGGCGCCAACTGGGTCGGCCGCATCGAGGCCGAGGCCGAGATCGAGGCGTCGTACAAGCGCCTGAAGGACTCGGGTCAGACCTTCCACAGCCACTGACACGCAGACCTGCCGGACGCCGGGCGGGCCCTTCACGGGCCGGCCCGGCGTTCGCGCGTTCCACCGCCGCTCAGAAGCCCCTGGTGCGCTTGGCCGCGCGGCGCCGGGCCGGGTCGGCGGAGCCCGGGGTCTTGAGGAACATGCGGGCGATCTCCCCGCCGAGGTTCACACCGATGGCGACGGCGAGCGCGAGCGCCGCGGCCTTCGTCAGGGAGGCGAACCCCTCGGCCGTGTGGTTCTGGGTGAAGGCGAGCAGCCCGAAGTACGTCGCGGAGCCGGGCAGCAGCGGGCCGATCGCGGCCGTGACGTACGGCAGGACCGACGCGTACCGGTAGCGGGCCATCAGCTGGCCGAAGAGGCCGACCAGGCCCGCGGCGGCCGCGGTGGCGACGACCGGGTTGGCGCCGAGCTGCTGGTGGAGCACCCCGTAGACCGTCCAGGCGACACCGCCGTTGAGCATGGCGAGCAGCAGCACACCGCGCTCGCACTGCAGCAGCACCGCGAAGGCCAGGGTGAGGGACATCGCGGACAGCAGCTGCACCCAGGGGTGGTCGTAGGCGCGCAGCGCCTGCTCCGGGTCGAAGTCGGCGCCCAGCCGCACTCCCGCGTAGAGCACGATCGTCACGCCGAAGACGATGCCGACGACGAGGTACATGACCTCCAGCAGGCGCGCGGACGCGGTGATGTAGAACCCCGTCAGGCCGTCCTGGACACCGGCCACCAGGGCCCGTCCCGGCAGCAGCGTGAAGAGTCCACCGGTGATCACCGCGGACGCCTGGAGGTCGGTGGCGCCCGGCAGGTGGTCGGCGTAGAGGTTGACGACGATGCCCATCGCGGCGGCCGGCATCGCGGCGGCGGCGAACTGGTAGAACTCCGGCAGCCCGCGCCCGGCGCACAGCCAGGCCAGCCGGTCGCCGAGCATCGCGGCCAGCGCCGCCGCGAAGAAGATCAGCGGACCACCGCCGACCAGGATGCTCGCCGAGCCGGCCAGCAGCCCGGCGGCGCCGGTGAGCACCCAGCCGCTGTACGGGTGCCGGTTGCGGCGGATGGTGGCGAGCCGGCCGTAGGAGTCCTCCAGCGTCGCCTCGTGCGCGGTGATGTCGTCCACGAGCTGGAAGACGGCCGCCAGCCGTGTGTAGTCGGTGCCCCGGCGGCGCACGGTGCGGCTCGCGCTGACCGGCGGCTCGACGAGGGACGGCTGGTACGAGATGCCCAGCAGCGTGAACGTGACGGTGGGTTCCACGCGGGCCAGGCCGTAGGCGTGCGCGACGCCGAACATCGCCGCTTCGACGTCCTCCGCGCCCTCGCCGCCGGCGAGCAGCAGCTCGCCGATACGCAGGGTGAGGTCGAGCACGCGGGGCACCGGCGGGCCGGCCTCCGGCTTGTCCGCGGGCAGCTCGGGCACCGGACGCTCGGTGACGGGCATCCGGACCAGCTCGCGCATCCGGTCCTGCCAGGGGACGACGCCCTTGGTGAGCCGTATGACGGGGATCCCGTCGGGGGGCGTGAACGCGTTCCCCGCTCCGCTGGTGCCGGCGCCGTAGGCGGCGGAGGAGGCGGAGGAGGCGGGCGCGGTGAAGGCGGAACCCTCCGCCTCGGGCCCGGCCGGCAGCTCCACCCCGGTCGGCGCGGCGAACTCCGAGGTCGTCGAACTGTCGGATTCCGGGGCAGGCGGCAGCGGTACGCCCACGGGCGGGGTGAACTCCGACCGCGATTCGTCCGAGTCCGGCTTCTCTTCGTCCGACACGTTGACCGACCACCTCCGGTGATCAGTGTGCAGGGCGCACGGCACCCACCGCGATTCCCACCCCCCTCACCGCACCGGCGGCGGACGCCGGCCCTCCGCTACTTGGCCCGGTGGCGGCCGCCCCGGCCGGCGGTGCCGACGGGCGGCGGAGGCAGGTCGGCGGGGGGCCGGGGGCCCTCCTTCTTCGACTTCGCGCGGGCCCGGAGGAACTCGATGGCGATGGGGACGACCGAGACGAGCACGATCGCGACCAGGATGAGCTCGATGTTCTTGTGGACGAACTCGATCTGGCCGAGCCAGTAGCCGAGGAGGGTGACGCCGCCGCCCCAGAGCGTTCCGCCGATGATGTTGTAGGTGACGAAGGTCCGGTAGTTCATGCGGCTGACGCCGGCGATGATCGGCGTGAACGTGCGGACGATCGGCACGAAGCGGGCCAGCACGATCGACTTCGGACCGTGCTTCTCGAAGAACTCGTGCGCCTTCTCGATGTTCTCCTGCTTGAAGAGCCGGGAGTCCGGGCGCCGGAAGAGCGAGGGCCCGACCTTGCGGCCGAAGAGGAAGCCGACCTGGTCACCGACGATGGCGGCGACGATGATCAGCACCGTCACCAGCCACAGCGGGGTCTTGAGGGTGCCGCCCGCGACCAGGAGTCCGGTCGTGAAGAGGAGCGAGTCCCCGGGCAGGAAGAATCCGATCAGCAGGCCCGACTCTGCGAAGACGATCAACAGCACGCCCCACAGGCCGAACGAGTTGATCAGGTGGTCGGGATCGAGCCAGCTGGGGCCCAGGGCGATGTTGGTCACCGTTTAAAAGTACCAACCGAATCGTTGCGCCCCCTGTGCGTGACGGCCGGCTCCCGTCCGTGCGGACTCCGTGACGGGTCGGTGAAAGATCCGCGACGTAGAGATCGCGCCAACGGTCTTGGCCGAAACGTTCCCCAACGCACGGACGGTGCATTACGTTCTCCGCAACGCCACGCGTGCACCACTGGCAAGTCTCCTGTCGCAGCATCTGAACCTTCTGGCGGATCCTGTTATGACGCGCGCCATATCCCTGCACGATCTTTCGAAGACCTACCCCAAGCAGCCCGCCCCGGCGGTCGACCGGTTCTCCCTGGAGATCCCCCCCGGCGAGTTCCTGGTGCTGCTCGGTCCCTCCGGCTGTGGCAAGTCCACCGTGCTGCGCATGATCGCCGGGCTGGAGGACATCAGCTCCGGGGAGCTGCTGCTCGACGGCGAGTACGCGAACAACCTCGCGCCCGGCGACCGCCGGATGGCGATGGTCTTCCAGAACTTCGCGCTCTACCCGAGCATGACCAGCCGGCAGAACATCGGGTTCCCGCTGCGCTTCGAGATGCCGGGCGAGGACCAGAACCCGCGGGTCGAGGAGACCGCGCGGATCCTGGGCATCGAGGAGATCCTGGACCGCTACCCCGGGCAGCTGTCCGGCGGCGAGCGGCAGCGGGTCGCGATGGGCCGCGCCATCTCCCGGCACCCGTCGGTGTTCCTGATGGACGAGCCGCTGTCGAACCTGGACGCCAAGCTGCGCTCACATCTACGCGCCGAGATCGCCCGGCTGACCCGTGGAATGGGCGTCACCACCGTGTATGTGACGCACGATCAGGCGGAGGCCATGTCGCTCGGCGACCGCGTCGCGGTCATGCGCGGCGGGGTGCTGCAGCAGGTCGGAAGCCCGCGCGACACGTACCACCTGCCGGTGAACGTGTTCGTCGCCGCATTCATCGGGACGCCGCGGATCAATCTGCTGCAGGCCACCGTGCTGGCGCCGCTGGGCGGCGGCATGTGGATCGACTTCGGGCGGCAGCGGCTGGGACTGCCGGAGCCGCTGAGCCTGGACCACCAGATGCTCCGCATCCAGCAGGGCCGCGACATCATCGTCGGGCTGCGCTCCGAGGCGGTCCGGATCGCGGCGCCGAGCAGCGCGCACGCGGGCGAGGTGGTGCTCAGCGGCATCGTCGAGCACGTGGAGTACCAGGGGCACGAGTGCCTGGTGCATCTGAACACCGGCGCGAAGCCGGCGGTCGTGCCGGAGCTGGAGGCGCCCCGGCTGCCCGCCCAGCGCACCCGCTCCGCGGCCCGGCGGGCGGCCGCCGGCCCCGGCGGACTGGGGAAGCTGGCGCGCAAGGCCGCCGGACGGTTCCCCGGACTGCTCCAGGAACCGGACAGCGCGGGCGCGGTCAAGGTGCTGGACCCGCCGCCGGCCGACCGCGCGGAGCAGCCGACCGGCGACCTGGTGGTGCGTACCGGGCCCGACATCCGGGTCCGGCCCGGGGACCGGGTCCCGCTGCTGGTGGACCTGGCGCACCTCTACGTCTTCGACAACACCGGCCGCCGGATCTGCCCGGCGCCCGCGGAACAGCCACGACTGGAGTAGTGCGGCGTCGCGACTGGAGTAGTCCGGGGTGCGGCCGCCGCTTTCAGGGGTAACCGTTCCCTCATGGGTATCGATGATTTCGGCGGCGGACAGTCGGACCAGTCCGACGTCCTGGTGGTGACCACGAACGAAGCGCCCGGCTACCGGGTCGAGAAGGTGATCGGCGAGGTGTTCGGGCTGACCGTGCGCTCCCGGCACATCGGGAGCCAGATCGGCGCCGGGCTCAAGTCGATGATCGGCGGCGAACTGAAGGGTCTGACGAAGACCCTCGTGCAGACCCGCAACCAGGCGATGGAGCGGCTCGTCGAGCAGGCCCAGGCCCGCGGGGCGAACGCCGTGCTCATGATGCGCTTCGACGTGACCGAGGCGGCCGACGTGGGCACGGAGGTGTGCGCGTACGGCACCGCGGTGGTGCTGGTGCGCGTGTAGCCGCCGCTTCCGGTGGTGAACGCCGTCAGACGTTGCGGACGGCGTTCGCCAGGATCGCCTCGCGGAGGTACCCGGCCAGGCCGGGGCGGACGGCGTCGTAGGTGGCGGTGAAGCGCGGGTCCGCGATGTACATCTCGGCGAGCCCGACGTGGATCTCGTAGGTGCAGTCGTAGTGGAACCGCCGGATCTGCTCGCGGTGCTCCTCGGCGAGGTCCATCGCCGGGGCGGAGTCCGGTGCCGCGCCGGAGTCCATCAGCGCGACGAACCGCCGGTTGAGATCGTCGCCCTCGTTCTTGATCCGCAGCCAGTCCTCCTTGGTGTACGAGGCGGCCCGGCGCTGCGACTCGGCGTACGCGTCGGTGTCGCCCCAACGACGCTCGACCTCCTCGGCGTACTGGTCGGGGTCGTGGTCCCCGAAGACCTCGAACCTCTCCTCGGGTGTGAGGTTGATGCCCATCTTCTTCGCCTCCATGGCTCGTTCGACGGCGGCCGCCATCTCCCGGAGTCTGTTGATCCGGTCGGACAGCAGCCGGTGCTGGCGGCGCAGATGCGCCGAGGGGTCGGCGGCCGGGTCGTCCAGCAGCGTGGCGACCTCGTCCAGGGGGAAGCCCAGCTCCCGGTAGAAGAGGATCTGCTGCAGCCGGTCGAGGTCGGCGTCGTCGTACCGCCGGTGGCCCGCGTGGCTGCGGCCGCCCGGGGAGAGCAGCCCGATCTCGTCGTAGTGGTGCAGGGTCCGCACGGTGATGCCGGCGTAGCCCGCGACCTCTCCCACGGAGTAGCCCATCGCTTCCCCGCTCCTTTCCGCTGCCCAGCAGCTCTTCCGCGCTTCCGCGCTTCCGCGCTTCCGGGGTCCACGGTGACGCCTCACGTCGCGTGAGGTGCAAGTGCCACACTTGTTCGCATGCTCGGGATAACTGATCTTTCTACGTACCTGGCGGGGCTGGCCCTGATCATCCTGCTGCCGGGGCCGAACTCGCTGTACGTGGTCTCGGTGGCGGCCCGGCTCGGGCCGCGCACCGGCTACCGGGCGGCGGCCGGGGTGCTGTGCGGCGACACCGTGCTGATGACGCTGTCCGCGGGCGGGGTGGCGTCGCTGCTGCAGGCCAGCCCGGTGGCGTTCACCGTGGTCAAGTTCGCCGGTGCGGGCTATCTGACCTGGCTCGCGGCGGGCATGCTGCGCGGCGCCGTGGCCCTGTGGCGCGGGCGGACCGCACGGAACGCGGCGGCCGGGGACGCGGACGGCGGGCCCGCGAAGCAGGAGAAGGCGGAGCGGCCGTTCCGCCGGGCGCTGGTGGTCAGTCTGTTCAACCCGAAGGCGATCCTGTTCTTCGTCGCGTTCTTCGTGCAGTTCGTCGACCCGGGGTACGCGCACCCGGCGCTGTCGTTCCTCGCGCTCGGCGCCTGGGCCCAGCTGTTCAGCTTCACCTATCTGACGGTGCTCATCTTCAGCGGCACCTACCTGGCGGCGGCCTTCCGGCGGCGCCGGCGGCTGACGGCGGGGCTGTCGGCGGGCGCGGGGGCGCTCTTCCTGGGCTTCGCGGCGAAGCTGTCGCTGGCCGGCACGGTCTGACCCGGGCGGGAGGGGCGTGGGTGTCCTCCTCCTTGACCTCATTCTCCTTGACCTCATTCCTGACAGGCGGGACGGCCACGGGCGCCGTATCGTCCCGATGGGAATCCGTTGAGGAGGCACAATCATGAGCACGCACGTGAACGCCGCCGTCGTCCGCCGCCCGGCCACCCTCTGATGGCGCTGCACAAGGGAGCCGGGGACTCCCGCCCGCTCGCGGTCAACCCGTTCTTCTACGGCGACGCCGACCCGATCGGCAGCATGCGCACCGCGCCGCCCAAGCACCGGCTGCCGGACGGGCCGATGTCGCCGCACACCGCGTACCAGCTGGTCCATGACGAGCTGATGCTCGACGGGAACTCCCGGCTCAACCTGGCGACGTTCGTCACCACGTGGATGGAACCGCAGGCCGACGTGCTGATGGTCGAGTGCCGCGACAAGAACATGATCGACAAGGACGAGTACCCGCGCACCGCCGAGCTGGAGCGGCGCTGCGTGACGATGCTCGCCGACCTCTGGAACGCGCCCGACCCCGAGCAGGTCATCGGCTGCTCGACGACCGGCTCCTCCGAGGCGTGCATGCTCGCCGGTATGGCCCTCAAGCGCCGCTGGGCGAACCGTAACGCCGACCGCTATCCGGCGACGGCCCGGCCGAACCTCATCATGGGCGCCAACGTGCAGGTGTGCTGGGAGAAGTTCTGCGCGTTCTGGGAGGTCGAGGCGCGGCTGGTGCCCGTGGAGGGCGACCGGCTGCACCTGGACGCCGAGTCGGCCGTGGCGCTGTGCGACGAGAACACGATCGGCGTAGTCGCCGTCCTCGGATCGACCTTCGACGGATCGTACGAACCGGTCGCGGAGATCTGCGCGGCCCTCGACGCGCTCAAGGAACGAACCGGCCTGGACGTACCGGTCCATGTGGACGGCGCGTCGGGCGCGATGGTCGCCCCCTTCATCGACGAGGACCTCGTCTGGGACTTCCGGCTCCCCCGCGTCGCCTCGATCAACACCTCGGGCCACAAGTACGGGCTGGTCTACCCCGGCGTCGGCTGGGCACTGTGGCGCGACCACGACGCCCTCCCCGAGGAGCTGGTCTTCAGCGTCAACTACCTCGGCGGCGACATGCCGACCTTCGCCCTCAACTTCTCCCGGCCGGGCGCGCAGGTCGTGGCGCAGTACTACACGTTCCTGCGGCTGGGCCGCGACGGCTACCGCGCCGTGCAGCAGACCAGCCGGGACGTGGCGATGTCCCTGGCCTCCCGCATCGAGGCGCTCGGCGACTTCAAGCTGATCACCAAAGGCGACGAGCTGCCGGTCTTCGCCTTCACCACCACCGACGAGATCAAGAACTACGACGTCTTCGACGTCTCCCGCCGACTCCGCGAAAGCGGCTGGCTCGTCCCCGCCTACACCTACCCGGCGGACCGCGAGGACCTCGCCGTCCTGCGCGTGGTCTGCCGCAACGGCTTCTCCGACGACCTCGCCGACCTCCTCATCGAGGAACTCTCCCGCCTCCTCCCCGAACTCCGCCAGCAGGACGGCCCCTTGGACCGCCCGGCAGAGGTGGCTACGGCGTTCCACCACTGAGGGTGGGGTGGGTGCGGGGGCGCCGCTCGGGCCGGCGGGTCAGGGAGTTGAGACCCGGGCCGGGATGCGGATGTGCAGCAGGGTCGGGCCGCCCGGTGGGCTGGTGACGGCGAGGGTGCCGGCCACGACCGAGACGCGGTCGGCGAGGCCGGTGAAACCCGTGCCGCCCTGCTGCGCGGGGTTCGTCGCGGCATCGTTCGGTTCGCCGGCGCCGCCGCGTCCGTTGTCGTGGATCCGTACGTCGAGGTGGGTGCCGTCGTGGCCGCCGGTGACGGTGGCCCGGGTGGCGCCGCTGTGTTTGGCGACGTTGGCGAGGGCCTCGCAGACGGCGAAGTAGGCGGCGGCCTCGACGGCGTCGGGCAGTCGGCCCGGGAGGTCGAAGGAGACGTCGACGGGCACCGGGGAGCGGTCGGCGGCGTCGGCGACGGCGTCGGGCAGGCCGCGGTCGGTGAGGATCTGCGGATGGATGCCGTTGATGAGTTCGCGCAGCTCGGTGAGGACCTGGCCGGCCTCCCGGTGCGCCACTTCCAGTTGCTCGGCGAGCCGGCTGCCGGGCGGTGCGTCGAGGCGGGCCAGGCCGAGCGTCATGGAGAGTGCCACGAGACGCTGCTGCGCACCGTCGTGCAGATCGCGTTCGATGCGGCGCCGTTCGGCCTCGAAGGCGTCGACGAGCCGGACCCGCGAGTCGGTGAGTTCGCTGATCCGCCGCTGTGAGCTGTCGTCGCCCGGCACCAGCAGGAAACGGGCGAGCTCGGCCCGTACCCCGGCGAACGCCGTCAGCGGATAGGAGAAGGCGAGCAGCAGCACGGCCCCGAAGAGCGCGAGCGCCCAGGCGTTGCCGTACGAGTCGATGTGCAGCGTCTTGAGGACGTGCACCTCGCCCTCGGTGGCGAGCAGTGCGGGCGTGGCCAGCAGCGCGCCGGGAACGACGAGGGCGAACCCGAGGACCAGCAGGTCGCACCAGCACAGGACGAAGGCGGTGAGGACGGTGTAGCCCAGCTCCCACCACGTGGCGCGCTCCCGGAACCGCAGCCGCGCCCAGGCGGTGAGGCCGGTGCGGTCCGGCGCCCGGTGCGGGCTGGGCGCGGGACGGGGGTCGATCCAGCGCAGCCTGCAGCGCTCCAGCGCACCGAACGGCAGGCCCGCCAGGGCGAGCGCGGCCAGCAGCGGCAGCCCGACGAGGACGAGCGCGAGCGATCCGCCGACAGCCGTGCCGAGGACCAGGAGGGCACACGCGACGGCGCCGGCGAGTCCGCCGGTGAGGAGATACGCCGCGGAGCGCCACGGCCGGGCGGACAGGACGAACGCGGGGCGGCCCATCGCCTGCCAGGTGCCCGGGATCGGGAGCGGGACCGGGACCGGGAGCGGGCCCGGGTTCCGGGTCGGGATCGGCTTCGGGGGCTGCGTGTTCAGGGGCTGCACCCGGCCACGGTAGGCGGCGGGGCGGGACGGGCGCGGTAGTGCCAGCCCTACTCCTGCCCTACTTTCCTGCCCTGATTTCCTGCCCTACTTCTCCGCGGCCGCCGACTCGGGAGGGCCCGGCGGCTCAGATGACTCCGCCCGCCGCTCGGCCCGCAGTTCGGACAGCACGCCGACGGCGGCCGCCGCCACCGGTACGGCCAGCAGGGTGCCGAGCAGTCCGCCCGCCGCGGCGCCCGCCGTGACGGCGAGCATCACGGCGGCCGGGTGCAGCCGGACCGTACGGCTCTGGACCACGGGCTGCAGCACCGCGCCCTCGATCGTCTGCACGGCGAGGATCACCCCGAGCGTCCACAGCGCGGTCCCCAGCCCCTGGTCGGCGAAGGCGACGAGCACCGCGACCGTGCCGGACAGGAAGGCACCCACGTAGGGGACGTACGCGCCGACGAAGACCAGGACGGCGAGCCCCGGGGCGCCGGGCACGCGCAGGGCGGCGAGCCCGATCAGGATGAACGCCGCGTCGATCGCGGCGATGATCGTGGTGCCCCGCATGTAGCCGGACAGCGCGGCGAACGCGCGCCGCCCGATCCACAGCAGCCGTTCCCCGGCCGGACCCGGCAGCGCCGCGCGGACCGCGCCCGGCAACCGGTCGCCGTCGCGCAGCAGGAAGAACAGCATGGCGAGCATCAGCACGAGCCCCATGAGCAGTTGCGCCGCCAGACCCAGCCCGCTGACGAAGCCCTTGGCCACCGCACCGCCCAACTGCGCGCCGAGGCCGTTCAGTCCCTGCGCGGCGCTGTTCATCGTGTCGCCGGCCGAGCCGAGATCGTCGGCGAGCCGCTCACCCGCCTCGGCGAGTGAGGCGGAGAGCTGGGCGGCGTTGGTCACCAGGGTGTGGACCATCACCCACCCGGCGAAGACGACGACCGCGATCAGGACCACACAGGTCAGCGCCGCCGCCGCGGCCCGGGGCACCCCGCGCGCCACGAGCCTCCGGGCGAGCGGCCCGAGCAGCGCGGCGCCCAGCAGCGCGAGGAGTACGGGAACGATGGCCACGCGCAGTTCGACGCACAGCCACACCCCGAGCGCGACGACGGCGGCGCCCAGCAGGATCGCCGCGCACCACTGCGCCATGCGCAGGACCGGGGCCGGAAACGCCTCGCGCTGGTCGTCCATACGGAGATCTTCACGCCGTTCATCCATACGTCGCATGTTGTGGCGCACCTGGCCCAACCTCACCGGCCCGGACCACCGAGCACCGGCCCACCACCGGCCGGGGTCAGTGATAGGTGACGGCCAGTACGGCCATGTCGTCCGTTCCGCGGCCGCCGGACCACGCTTCGACGTCGCACACCAGCGCGTCGATGACCGCCCGCGGACCCTCGAACGGCCCGCAGCCGGCGAGTCGTACGACGGGGTCGTAGAACGCCCCGGCCTTGTCGCGGGCCTCCGTCACCCCGTCGGTGACCAGCAGCAAGGTGCCGCCGGGCGGCAGCCGGTGGGTGTCAGGGGCCGAGCGGGAGCCGTTGAGCGCGCCCATGCCGAGCGGCAGATCCGGCTCGGCGGCGTCCAGGGCCAGGACCGTTCCGCCGACCAGCAGATACGGGGCGGGGTGGCCGCGGTTCAGCAGCCGCAGGGTGCGGCAGTCCGCGGAGAACTCGGCGAGCAGCGCCGTCGTGAAGCCCTCCGTCTGGTCCTCACCCGACCGGCGGATCCCCTCGCGGATCAGGGAGTGCTCCAGCCGTCCGGCCAACTCCGGCAGGTCGGCCGCCCACTCGGCGGCCTCCCGGAAGGCGCCGAGCAGCACCGACACCGCACCGACCGCGCCCAGCCCCTTACCGCGCACATCGCCGATCAGCAGCCGGGTGCCGAACGGGGTGTCCTCGACGGCGTAGACGTCGCCGCCGATCCGCGCCTCGCTCTGCGCGGCGCGGTAGGTGACCGCGATGTCCAGCGGACCCATCCGCTCGGGCGGGGTGGGCAGGATGGCGCGCTGGGCGGCCTCCGCCACCGTCCGCACGGTGGCCAGGCTCCGGCCGTAGCGGGCGATCAGCCGGTTCACGCCGAGGCCGATGAGGCCCGCGAGGAAGACGTTGGCGATCTCGGCGGCGCCCAGGACGTGGCCGAAGGACCCGTGCCGCACCGTCAGCCCGATCATCGCCGCGAGGGCGGCGGCGGAGAGCAGCAGCGTGGAGCGGAACGAGAGCGTCGCCCCGGCCGCCACGCAGGCCACGGCGAGCAGCGGTCCGCCGTGGTAGTCGACGGGGGTGAGGAGGTCGAAGCAGATGCCGATGAGGACGACGGCCAGCGGGACGAAGCGGACGGGGACGGGCCAGCGGCCGGAAAGGCGGTCCACGCGCTTCCTCCGTCATCGCTCGCACGTCATCGCTGGCACGTCATCGTTCACGGGCCATGGTTCACCGGCCATGACGCCCGCGCATCCACCGGAACACGGTCGAGTACATGATCTTATGTCCGGTTTTGCGGGAATGCGGAGTGGCGGCCCTTCGGGCACCGTGGACGCAAGGACGGAACGCACACGCCACCCCACACCGCCCTACACCGCCCTCTCACTACGCCGGGAGAACGCCATGACCGACCGTACGTACCGCGTGACCGAGATCGTGGGCACCTCGCACGAAGGCATCGACGCCGCGATCCGCAACGGGATCCACCGGGCGTCGCAGACGCTCCGCGCCCTCGACTGGTTCGAGATCACCCAGGTGCGCGGCCACATCGTGGACGGCGAGATCGAGCACTACCAGGTGGGGCTGAAGGTCGGATTCCGGCTGGAGGACTCCGAATAGCGCAGCGTTGAGCCAGGCAGGAGCGCGCGCGGACGGGAACGGGAAGGACGACAGGGCCGTGACCGCCACCGGGAGACCGTCCCGGGATCCGGCGACGGTCACGGAGACAACAGTTTGTCTGCCTTGACCACGGAAAGTGACCATCCTCGGTGACGCGTTGTGACGCGCCTTCGCGGTACCGGCCGAACGGCGGAGAGCGGGCGGCCCGCGGCGTGTCCCGCGAGCGCGGGCGGCGGTCGTGACGCGATGATCCTCCGATGCCAGGAACCGCGTCCGTCCGCGGGTCGGCCGTCAGGTCGCTCGCCGTCCTGCTCTGCGCCGGGCTGCTGACGGTCCTGCCGGTCCTGCCGGATCCCGCCCACGGTTCGCTCGGTGCGCAGCCGGCCCGCGCGGACGACCGGCTCGGGGACGTGTCCGCCGAGGTGGACACCATGTACCGGCAGGCCGCCGACTCCACCACCGCGTACGACAAGGCCCGGCGGGCCGCGGACAGGCAGCGGGCCACGGCCGTCCGGCTGCGGCGGTCGGTGACGCTCGGTCAGCGGAAGATGGACGGCCTGCACGAGAGCATCGGCCTGCTGGCCCGGCTGCAGTACCGCTCAGGAGGGCTGCCGGCCGCCGCCGCGCTGATGCTGTCCGATTCCCCCGAGGACCTGCTCGACCGGATGGGCCGGCTCCGCAAGAGCGACGAGGCCGTGGCGGCGCTGCTCAGCACCGTGGCGACGACGACCGCGCAGCTGCGACGGGACAGGACGGCGGCCGACCGGGCGCTCGGGGAGCTGGACGAGCAGACCGTGCGCGAGGCCGGGCTGCAGAAGGAGATCACGGCCAAGCTCGGGCGGGCCCGCGAACTGCTGCGCCGGCTGGAGGCCGCCAGATCCGCCCGGTTGGCCTCCCCGCAGGAGTGCGCGCACGCCATCCCCGAGGAGATGCCCGCGCCCGGCACCGCCATCCGGGTGCGCGCCCCCTGGATCGCGCCCGTCGACCACTACACCCTGTCCGCCGGCTTCGACGCGCCCGGCGACCACTGGGCGAACCGCCACACCGGCCAGGACTTCGCCGTGCCGGAGGGCACTCCGGTGCGCGCGGTCGGGGCCGGAACGGTGGTCCTGACGACGTGCGGCGACGGGTTCGGCAACCAGATCGTCGTGCGGCACGGCAACGGGTACTTCTCGCAGTACGCGCATCTGTCGCTGATGCAGGTCAAGGTCGGCGAGCGGGTTCCGACGGGCCGGCAGATCGCGCTGTCGGGCAGCACCGGCAACTCCACCGGTCCGCATCTGCACTTCGAGGTGCGGGTGACGCCCGAGCTGGGGTCGGGGGTGGACCCCGTGCCGTGGCTGCGTGAGCACGGCGTGCGCCTCCAGCCCGTGGCAGGCCCGTCCACGGCTCCCGCCGTCACCCAGCTGCCCACGGCCCCGGCCATCGCCCTCGCGCCGCCGCCCCCCGCCGACGCCGGCCCGTCCACGTCCCCGGTCTCCGGGGTCCCCGCGGTCCCTCCGGTCTCCGCGGCCCCCACACCCCCTGCCCACTGAACCACCGCGGCCACCGGGACTACTGCGCGACCACGCGGGCCACCAGCACCGCCACGTCGTCCTCCATGGTCGTCTCGACGAGCCGCTCCAGCACCTGGTCGAGGAGCTCCTCCAGGCTGCCGTCCGGGGCCAGCCGGAGCGCCGCGAGCCGGGCCAGGGACACGTCGATGTCCTCGCCCCGGCGCTCGACGAGGCCGTCGGTGTAGAGCAGCAGGACGGAGCCGGGGCTGCAGCGGCCCCTGGCCAGCGTGTATCCGCCGAACCCGGTGCCCAGCGGCGGGCCGGTGGGGACGCGGATCAGCCCGGCGCTGCCGTCCGGGCCGAGGACGGCGGGCGGCAGATGGCCGGCGCTGGAGTACCAGGCGAAGCCGCGCGGCGGATCCACCAGGACGAGCATGCAGGTGGCGGGACGGCCCGACTCGGTAGCGGCGATGAGGGCGTCGAGCCGCTCCAGGATGCGGTTCGGGGGCTCGTCATCGGCGGCGACGACCCGCAGCATCGCCCGGTAGTGGCTCATGTCGACGGCCGCCTCCACGCCGTGCCCCATGACGTCACCCATCGCCAGCAGCGTTCTGCCGTCCGGCAGTTGGACCGCGTCGAACCAGTCGCCGCCGACCAGCGCGCTGCTGCCGGCCGGCAGATAGCGGGACGCCACCTCGAGGTTCGGGTGCGGGCTGCTGGGCTCCGCCAGCAGGGCGCTCTGCAGCCCGAGCGCGATGTCGTGCTCCCGGGTGAAGCGGCGGGCGTTGTCGAGGCTGATGGCCGCCCGGCGGGCCAGGTCCTGGGCGACGACGACGTCCTCGGCGGTGAAGCCCGGCGAGTCCCCGGACCGCACCAGGGTCACGGTGCCGATCGGCTGACCGCGCGCGGCCAGCGGTACGACGAGCGCGGAGTGGATGCCCGCCGCCCGGTACGCGGCGACGCGTTCGGTGTTGGGCGCCGCCCGGACGAGTTCCTCGTCGGACAGCAGGTTCTGCATCAGCGGCTTGCCGGTCTCCAGACAGCGCGGGATGGCGGAGCCGGCCTGGTAGTCCACGTACTCCCCGGGCACCCCGAACACCTGCACGCGCTCCCGCAGCCTCGGCACGGACGACAGCGCGGTCCTGCGCATCCGCAGCGACCCGGGCGCCGGGCGGCCGCCGCCCTCCCCCTGCATGACCGGCAGCACCTCGACGGACGCGACGTCGGCGAGCAGCGGCACCAGGAAGTCGGCGAGCTCCCCGCAGGTGGCGTCCATTTCGAGCGTCGTGCCGATCCGGGTGGCGGCGGCGTCCAGAAGGGTGAGCCGCTCGCGGGCCTGCTCCAGATCGCGCTGCTGCTGCCGCGAGGCGGTCACCTCCAGCACGATCCCGACGATGCCGACCACCGCGCCCTCCGCCACCAGCCGGTGGTACGCGCCGTGCCAGTACCGCCGCTCCAGCCCGGACGGCGCCTGGGTGTGCCCGCTGGACGTCACCTCGCGCGGCACCCCGTCGGCGAGTACGGCGCGCAGCACGTCCTCACGGCCGTCGATGCCGGGCAGTACCTCGGCGATGGTCCGGCCGAGGTGCGCCTCGGCGGGCACGCCGTTGATCCTGGCCAGCGCCGGGTTGACGTACACGTAGCGCATACGGGGGTCGAGGATGCCCACGCCGGCCGAGGTGCCCTCCAGGATTCCCCGCAGGATGACGTTCGAGTCCGCGTCGGCGTCAGGGTGCACGCGTCCGCCTCCCTCGCCGTCAGTCCGTCACCGCAGGCGGGACCGTCCAGCCACCATCCATCGTGGGCCGACGGGCCGCAATGCGCATCCGTTCGCGGCCCGGACCGGCCCGCACCCCCCGGACGGCCCATCTCCGGTGGCGGGACCGTTCCGGGCAGCTGATCCTTTTGTCTTTAAGGCGGGAGTTTCATGCGTAATGCTCCCGTCGCGCTCGTCGTCGCGATCTCGGGAGCCCGTTGTGAGCCAGGATTCACCCACCGCGTCCACACCGCCACCCACACCGCAGGGCGGTGCCTGGGGCGGCGGCCGCCCACCGGCCGACTCCTCCACCAACGGGTTGGCCGCCGGGGGCACCGTCTTCGCCGGCATCATGCTCTTCGTCTCCGGCGTGCTGGCGATCCTCCAGGGCATCGTCGCCATCGCCAAGGACGACGTGTACCTCAGCACCCCGGCCTACGCCTTCCGCTTCAACCTGTCGTCCTGGGGCTGGGTCCACCTCATCCTCGGCGTCATCGCGGTCGTCGTCGGCTACGGCGTGCTCACGGGCTCCGCGTGGGGGCGGGTCACCGGTATCGCCCTGGCCTCGCTGAGCATCTTCGCGAACTTCATGTTCCTGCCCTACCAGCCCATCTGGGCGATCACGCTCATCGCGATCGACGTCTTCGTCATCTGGGCCCTCGCCAGCTACCGCCCCACGGACGACGCGGAGGCGCTGCTGTGAACCCGACCCTCGACCAACTCCGCCGCTGCTCGGTCGCCTTCGACATCGGGGCCGCCAGGACCCGCGTCTACCTGCGGAACACCGGCCTGGTCGTCGACGAACCCAGCGTGGTCGCCGTCGACATCAGGACCGGCTCGCTGATCGCGGTCGGCGCCCGCGCCGAGCAGATGGCCGGGCGCACCCCGGAGCACATCCGTGTGGTGCGGCCGGTGTCGAACGGCACCATCGTCGACATCGCCATGGCGCAGCGGATGCTGAAGCACCTCCTCGGTGACAAGCTGCGCAAGTCCTGGCGCCGCGCGCAGATGGTGCGCGCCGCCGTCTGCATGCCGAACGGCAGCGACCCGCTCGCGCAGCGCGCGGCGACCGAGACGCTCTTCGGGCTCGGCGCCCGCAGGGTCGAACTCGTCGACACGCTGATCTCCGCGGCGGTCGGCTGCGGGATGCCCGTCGAGCACCCCGAGGCCACCATGATCGTGGTGTGCGGGGCCGGCACCACCCAGATCGCGGTCCTGTCGCTCGGCTCGATCGTCGCGGCGGAGACCGTCCCGGTGGGCGGCGACGCCATCGACCACGCGGTCGTGCAGCACTTGCGCAGCCAGCACGAGCTGATGCTCCCGAGCCAGTCCGTGCGGCCGCTGCACCACGTGCTCGGCACCGTCGGCCCGACCCTCGACAGCACCGAGGTCTACGGCCGCGACGTCGTCAGCGGCCTCGCCCGCACCGTCCTGGTCGAGACCGACGGCGTCCGGCACGCGATGCGCACCCCGCTCACCGCGGTCCTCGACGCCATCGGCACCGTCCTGCGCCGCTGCCCCCCCGACCTGGTCGCCGACCTCGCCGACCGCGGCATCATGCTCGCCGGCGGCAGCGCCCTGATGCCCGGCCTCGACGCCATGCTCCGCCACGCCACCGGCATCCCCGTCACCATCGCCGAACGCCCCGACGTCTGCGCGGTCCAGGGCCTCGGCGCCATGATCGAGGGCCGCGTCCGCCCGATGGCACTGGCACCGCTGAGCGCGTGAGCACTGGCCGGCTGCCTGCCCCACGTCCGGGGTGGGCGGTCCGGCCCGCAGCCGCAGTCGGATCAGGCGACCGGAGCCTCAGCCACCGGAGCCTCAGCGTTCGGGCGGAAGCGGAGCCGGATGCCGGCGGCCCATCTTCGGCCGCTCCCGCCACACCTGGTAGCAACCCTGCAGATACGCGGTAGCGACCGCATCGGTCATGAACACCAGCACCCGGCACACGCCATCGGCGTCGGGCAGCGCGCAGACGTCTCGCATGACCCGGTCGACGATCACGTACCGGCGGCGCGTGGCAGACCACATCGTGACGTAGCGATCCCTGGCCGGAGCCGGGGGCAGCGCGCTAACGCCCGGCTGTGTGGCCCACATGGTCACCGGGCCCGAGATCCCCGGCCTCATCGGTCACGTATTCGCCCTTGCAGAAGTTCGCCGCTGCCATGAACACCACGCTGGGAACAGCGGTTCATCGCCCTCTACGTCCTTGCAGCGACTTGCACCTCAGTTCACTTGAGAGCGTCGATCGCCGCAGTGATGAGCGATCTTGCGGCAGCCCCATGTACGGCGATCGCGGTCAGCTCGCCGAACCCGTCGACGTATTGCGATACCTCTCCTGGCTCGGTGACGGTCACGGCGGCCGACAGCAGCTCGATGTGCACCCGCCGGTCGTCGAACACCGAGAACGTCTCCAGCGGCCAGATGTCCCGCTTGGCCGTGAAGGGAATCACGCCCAGAGAGACAGCCGGCAGTGCCATCACCGCTATGAGATGCCCGAGTTGACCCGCCATCACCTCCGGGTCACCGACCCGATACCGCAACACCGATTCTTCGACCAGAACGGCGAACCGGTGGTTGCCCTCCCGGATGACATGCGACCGTGCCATCCGCGCCGCTACGGCATCGGCCACGTCGTTCGGGGTCTTGCGAAACGCGACGATGGACGACAGCAGCGCGGTCGCGTACTCCGGAGTCTGAAACAGTCCCGGCACGACGTTCGAACAGTAGACACGGAAATGCTGAGTCTCCTCGTACAACGGAATGCTTGCCGCATGGGCCCGACTCAAACCGGTACGTTGAACCCGCCGCCATTGCACGTACATCGAGTCGGCCGTACGATTCGCGGCAATCAGATCGGCCGACTGATTCTCGGCGTCGCAGACCCGACACCAAGCACGAATATCAGCATCGGATGGCGGAGTTTTGGAATTCTCAATCCGCGACGACTTCGACTCACTCCAGCCGGCTCGGGCTGCCAGTTCCCGCCCCGTGATCCCGGCATCCAGGCGGATCTCACGCAGGCGGGCCGCGAGGGCTTCACGGGCGGCGCGGACGCTGGAGGAGGGGGACGGTGACATGATCCGGTATCTGCCTGAAGCTTTCTCTAGACGGCGAACTCTGCGTGCGGAACTGCCCGCTTCCAGATTTCCTCGAATGCGGACGCGCTCAGGTCCACCACGCTCGGATCATCAACCAGCTCGTCTTCCACCACGGCACCGTCTCCGGAGAAGTGATGAACCCGCAGGAGTTTTCCGTCGAATGCCCAGAAATCGTTTCCGGGCAGAAGTAGATCCCTGGTCTTCCGGCGCGGAAGCCAACGCACCTGCTCGCCTGCCGCAACGTTGGCAGTCGTTGCGTAGTGCTCCCATCGGATGTATTCGGAAACAGGTTCCGAAACGATCCGAGCCCGACGGATCTCAACACCTCGTGCCACCGCATCGGAGATCGTCGTATGGAAAGGCTGCCACCAGGTTGCGCGATCCTCCCAGTCGGTCCTGTGCCCCGCCCGCCAGGCCGCAAAGCGCTCGTTGTCGCCGTAGACGTCACGCATCTCCAGATGAACAGCCGACCGCCCACAAGCGGCCAGCAGATCAGCGAAGGGCGGAACGTTCTGCGTCATCGCATGCCTTTCTCAGCAATGGCACCATGCGCGCCGGAATGCGAATCACCGCTTCGTAGCCGGGCAGCGAACCGGTCTCCTGGCACTTCGATTCGGTCGCGTCGTCGGCCTTCCAACCCTGGAGTACCAAGTCGCCCCCCTCTGCGTCCACCCACGCAGTGGGGCAGTGGTCGGTGTCGGTCTCAGGGTCCATGCCGATGAACTGAAGATCCATGTCGGCCTCCCGCGCGTGGTGGGTTGCTTCAGCTTGCACCACCATCACTTCCAACGCCGACGCTCGTCAAGGAGGCCTCGCTGCACCGATGTTGGAGCGGAGCAGGCAAGCAGGTGAGCCCGTGCTACACGTCGAGCGTGATCCTGCCGCCCTCGGACGCCGCCCTCGAGACGCAGATCAGCATGTTGGTGTCCGTGCGGCGGGCTGTCGGGCTGCCGGCGTGGGCGACTTCGCCGGTGAGGACCGGGAGGCGGCAGGTACCGCAGAAGCCCTGGCGGCAGGAGTAGCCGGTTTCGGGGCGCTGTTCGGCGAGGACGGAGAGGGCGGAGCGGTCGGCGGGGACCGGGAGGACCGGGCCGTCGGGGCCGAGTTGGAGTTCGAAGGGGGTGCCGTCGACGACCGGGGCCGCCGCGAAGCGCTCGAAGTGGAGGCCGCCGGCGCCGGTCGCGGGGAAGGCGTCGCGCACGGCGGTGATGAGGAGCGGGGGTCCGCAGAAGTAGACGGAGGTGCCGGGGCCCGCTCCGGACAGCAGCTGTTCGGGGGTGGGGATGCCGTCCGTGTCGTCGGTGCGGACGGTGACCCGGCCGGCGGCGCCGGCGCTGGCGTCCAGCTCGTCGATCTCGTCGAGGAACGGCAGGGTCGCGCGGCTGCGGCCGGTGTAGACGAGCCGCCAGTCGGCGCCCGCCGCGGCGGCGGCGCGGACCATGGGGAGGATCGGGGTGATGCCGATGCCGCCCGCGATGAACAGGCAGGCGCCGCCCGGCGCGTAGGCGAAGGCGTTGCGCGGGCCGTGGGCGCGCAGTTCCGTGCCGGGGGTCAGCGTCTCGTGGATCTCGCGGGAGCCGCCTTCCCCGTTCGCGAGGCGCCGTACGGCGATCCGGTACGTGGTCCGGTCGGCGGGGTCGCCGCAGAGGGAGTACTGCCTGCGGCGTCCCGACGGCAGGTCGAGGTCCAGATGCGAGCCCGGGTGCCAGCCCGGCAGCGGGCCGCCGTCGGCCGCCTCGAAGCGCAGGCTGACGACGTCCTCGGCCTCCTGCCGCACCTCGGTGACGACGAGCCGCAGCGAGCGGTCGACGGGGCGCGGCTCGCGGCGCTTGCGGCGGGCGCTCTGCCACAGCAGGAAGGGGGTGACGCGCGCCAGCAGGGCGAGGACCGGGTCCGGGCGCGGGTCGGTGGCGCTGCGCGGTGGCGGCGTCCACGCGTCGTACTCGGTCCTGGTCCCGGGCTCTTCTGTCCCGGCATCGGTCCCGGTCCCGGTCTCTGTCTCGGTGCTCACGTTCGGTCCTTCGACGAGTGGAACGGGTCAGCGGTGGGCGGCGCGCGCCGCGGGCGAGGCGGCGAGATAGGCGACGGCCTGGGTCGTCGAGCCGTACTGCGAGGGGTGGTAGCCGGGCCGCAGATAGCCGAAGTACAGCCGCACCAGGCTCTTCGGGCTCGGCAGCACGCCCTTGCGCGAGGCCCGGGACCAGTCGCGGAAGCGCGGCTTGTCGCGGCCCGCGATGCGCTCGGGGTCGGCGGCCATCAGGTGGCGCAGGCCCCGCACCCACCAGTAGACGAGGACGGGGAAGGCGACGACATGGGCGCGCACCCGGTTGCGGTAGCGGCCGTCGAGGTGCGTGAACAGGTCGTAGGCGACCGCGCGGTGCTCGACCTCCTCCGCGCCGTGCCAGCGGTACAGGTCGAGGATCGCGGGGTTGTGGTCGGTGCGGTCGATCGCGTCGGCGTTGAGGATCCAGTCACCGAGGTACGCGGTGACGTGCTCGATCGCCGCGATGATCGCGATCCGGTCGATGATCCAGCCCTGCGCCTTCTTCCCGGTCAGCTCCCGGTCGCCGAGCATCTTGCTGAAGAACCAGCGCAGTTGGTCGGTGTAGGGCGAGGTGTCGAAGCCGACCTTCTTGAAGTGCGTGAGGACGGTCTGGTGCGAGGCGGAGTGCGTCGCCTCCTGACCGATGAACCCGATGACGTCCTCGCGCAGCCGGTCGTCCTTGATCATCGGGACGGCCTGCTGGAAGACGGTGATGAACCAGTCCTCGCCCTCCGGCAGCAGGATGTTCAGCACGTTCGCGAAGTGCGTGGTGAACGGGTCGCCGTCGATGTAGTGCATCGGCAGGCCCGTCCAGTCCCACTGGACGTCGCGGGGGGTGAGAACCAGGTTGTCCGGTTCGGTCGCGGTCATTCCTGCCCTGCCTTCCGTGCGGCGGTCCGCTCGGGCGTCGTCGCGCCCGGCGTCCGGTCGGTCCGGTCGATGCGGTCGGTCCGGTCGATGCCGTCGATGCCGTCGACCCCGTGGATCTCGTCGATCGCGTCGATCCCGTCGATCCCGTCGATCCTGTCGATGAGCCGTGCCGTGAACTCCGCGACCAGATCGGGGCGGAACGCGGGCAGCCAGTGCCCGCCGTCCACGATGTGGATCTCGGTGTCCGGCGCCCAGCCGGTGATCTCGGTCTGCCACGGCACGAGCACGAACATGTCCCGCCGCGGTGCGAGGACCTGCGCGGGCAGCCCGGCATGGCGGGTCCGGGGCCGGAGGGTGCGCGGCAGCACGTTGGCCCGGTAGAGCTTGAGTCCCGCACGGTTGCGGGACGCCAGTCCCAGGCCGTAGCCGGCCGGCGCCTCACCGGTCTCCAGCCGCCGGGCGGCCTTGGTCACCGCGTCGAGCAGTCCCGCGCGGCAGGCGAGTTCCGCGACGCCGGGCAGATGGAAGAAGCCCACGTATCCGGAGGCGAGCGACTGCCGGGTGAAGTGCCACAGCCTGCGCGGGCTGGGGCGCAGCTGCGCCCGGAACCAGCGGCCGGTGTGGTCCAGGTCCGGGCCGGAGATCGAGGTCAGCGACGCGAAGCGGTGGGCGGTCGCCGGCACGGTCACGGTGTGCCAGCTCTGCACGGAGCCCCAGTCGTGCGCCAGGACGTGCACGGGCGCGTCCGGGCTGACGGCGTCGGCGACGGCGGTCAGGTCGGCGGCGAGCTGCGGGAGCCGGTAGTCCTGGTTCCGGCGCGGTACGCCGGAGGCGCCGGAGCCGCGCACGTCGTACGTCACGACGTGGAAGCGGTCCGCGAGGCGCCGCACCACGCCGTCCCAGACACCGTGGTCGTCGGGGAAGCCGTGCACGCACACGACCGTCGGTGCGGTCGGTTCGCCGTGTTCGTAGACGGCCAGCCGGACGCCGTCCGAGGCCGTGACCCATCGCTGCGACATGGCGGTCACGATGGCAGCTTGTTGACGCCGTGTCTACTAGTGGGCGGAGACTCGTCCGGCCGGATCCGCCGGGCGGGAAACGGGCTCCAGGGGCGCAGTACCGAGCACAGTCCGGGACGGCCCGGGGCATACCGCCCGGCCGTTGCCCCATCGAGACGCTTCCGCAATTCCTCCGATGCCTCCGTCGCGGGCCGGCGTTCGTCACAAGGGCAAAGGCCGACGAGTCCGTGGGGGAATCGCATGAAGCGGTACGAGCAGCGGTACGGGAACCGGTACGGAACGCCCTCCAGAACGCCGGACGGGGAACCGTCCGGGACGCGGGCCGGGACGCGGGCCGGGAAGCGGTCCGGGACCGCGCGTCGGGTCGCCGTGGCGGCGGTGGTCGCCGGCGGGCTGCTGCTCGCCGGGTGCAGCGCCGGAACCCCCGACTCATCCCGGAACGGCGCCGACAAAGCCCCCATGCGCCCGGCGCCCGCGCCGCCGAACCCGAACGGCGGACCCGCCGCGTCGGCGGCCCCGGACGACGGAGCGGCCAAGGACAGCTCCGGCGACGCGCAGAAGCACAGCCAGGCGGTGCCCAGCTATCTGTCCACCTTCGCCCTGGACGTCGACACCGCCTCGTACGGCTATGCCCGGCGCACCCTGGCCGGCGGCCGGCTGCCCGCCGCCGACACCGTGCGCCAGGAGGAGTTCGTCAACAGCTTCCGGCAGGACTACCCGCAACCCGAGGGCGACGGATTCACCGTCACCACCGACGGCGCCCGCACGGACGGCGAGGGCATCGGCACAAAAAGCGAGACCAATAGCGACGACAAGGGTGGCATCAAGGGCACCGACAGCGCGGGCAGTTGGTCGCTGCTGCGCGTCGGTCTGGCGACCCGCTCCGCGCAGAGCGGGAACCGGCCGCCCGCCGCCATGACGTTCGTCGTGGACGTCTCCGGCTCGATGGCCGAGCCCGGCAGGCTCGACCTCGTGAAGCAGGCCCTCGGCAGCTCCATCGACTCGCTGCGCCCGGAGGACTCCCTCGCGATCGTCACCTTCAGCGGCGAGGCGCGGGTGGAACTGCCGATGACCCGGCTGGGCAGCGTCGAGAGCCGCGGCCGCATCCACTCGGTCGTCGACGGCCTGGAGCCGCGCGACGAGACCAACCTCGCCGCGGGCGTGCAGGCGGGCTACAACGAGGCGGTCAAGGCGGCACGGCCCGGCGTCACCAACCGCGTCGTGCTGCTCTCCGACGGCCTCGCCAACTCCGGTGACACCACCGCCGCCGCGATCCTCGACCGCATCGGGACGGCCCGGCGGGACCACGGCATCACCCTGTTCGGGGTGGGCGTGGGCAGCCAGTACGGCGACAAGCTGATGGAACAGCTCGCCGACAAGGGCGACGGGCACACGAGTTACGTCGCGGAGCCCGAAGCGGCCCGCCGGCTCTTCACCGAGCAACTGCCCGCCAATGTGGACCTCAGGGCCCGCGACGCCAAGGCGCAGGTCGCCTTCGATCCGCAGACCGTCAGCGAGTACCGGCTGATCGGCTTCGACGACCGGACCGTCGCGAACGGGGACTTCCGCAACGACGCGGTGGACGGCGGCGAGGTCGGCCCCGGGCACACCGTCACGGCCCTGTACTCGGTCCACCTCAAGCCCGGGGCCTCGGGCCACGTCGCCACCGCCACCGTCCGGTGGCTCGACCCGTCCACCCGGGCTCCGCACGAGCGGTCCGGCACGGTCGAGGCCGCCGCGCTCACGTCCCCGCTCTGGACCGCCGCCCCGAAGCGGCTCCAGGTCGACGCACTGGCCGCCTACTTCGCCGACTGGCTCCGCAACCGCGGCGACGCCGACCGCCTCCCCGGCGCCCCGGGACTGCCGGCCCTCGCCGAGCACGCCACCACCCTGGCGAGCAGCACCGAGGACCCGGCCGTCCGGGAGCTCTCCCAGGCGGTGACGCAGGCACGGCACCTGGCGGGCTGACGGACCGAACAGGCTGAACAGGCTGAACAGGCTGAACGGGCTGAACGGGCCAGGAAAGGCGTTACTGGCGGCCGCCGAGTACGGCCCGGTCGGCCGCCTCGGTGCCGTGCGTCCAGCCTTCGTGGTCGCGGCCCTTGAGCCGGTGCGAGGTGGTGGTGGGGAACATGCGGGTGGTGGTGTCGCGGACCGCGACGTCCCGCGCGGCGAGGGCCGGCAGCAGGCGCTCCGCCGGGAGGTCGGGGGCGTGGGTGGCTTGCTCGGTGGCGTCGGCGAGGCGTTCGCGGATGCGGCCCGCGTAGGCGATGAGGAAGGACTGCCGGAAGTCCTTGGAGCGCGAACCGCCGTGCCGGGCCTTGCCGTTGCGGCTCTTCCCCGCACCGTTCCCCGAGCCGTTTCCCGCGCCCTTCCCCGCGCCCTTCGCGGTGCGCAGCATGGCGGCGTCCGCCTGGACGAGCAGCGAGGTGTAGAGCAGCTCGACGGCCTCCAGGTCGGGCTCGAAGCCGACGACCGTCGAGAAGCCGAAGTCGCCCGCCCACACCGCCTGGCAGCGGTTGGCCGCCGCCACGGCGTCGAGGAGCAGCGCCTTGGCGCCCTCGTAGGGCTGGTCGATGCCGATACGACAGGCTCCAGGACCGTCGGAACCGGCCGCGCCGGCGTCGGAGGCGATGAGGGCCTCGTCGATGCTGTGCCGGGCCATCAGCTGCTGGGCCTTCGAGCTGAGGGCCTCGGCCTCCTCCGGGAAGTCGGTGGATTCGGCCTTGGCGAGCAGGGCGCGGATCCGGCCGAGCAGCGGGGCCGCGTGGCGGTGGGCGGCGGCGCCCGCCGCCGTGGGCGCCGCCACCGGGGTGATCCGGGGCAGCCGTCCGAGCAGCCGCAGGAGTTCCAGGACGGAGACGGCGGCGGAGAAGCCGTCGAGCCGTTCGCGGTGGCCGTGGGCGGTGAGGAGCGTGCCCTCGCCGTTCCACGGGCCGGCCGCCGCCAGCTCGGCGAGCTGGGCGGCCCAGCGCGGGTCCTGCGACGCCGTCGCCGCGGGGGCCGTGCGGGCCTCGGCGGTGATCAGGTCGGCGGCGAGGCGGGCGTGCCCGTCCGTGAGCCGGCGGCGCGCGATGCGCACCACGTCGGCGGGCTGCCAGCCGCGGGTCCAGCAGGAGCGTACGAGCCGGTCGGTGAGCGCGAGCAGCGCGTCGTTCGCGGCGGAAGCGGTGCCTGAGGCGTCAGGTCCGGAGGCAGCGGTCCCGGAGGCAGCGGTCCCGGAGCCGGCGGCGGCCAGGGCCGAGGCGCCGAGGTCGACGGCGTCCTCGGCGTCGGCGTCCGCCGCGTTGAGCGCGCGGAGGTACGCCCGCTCGATCACGTCTTCCACGTCGTTCTCCGCCACGTCCGCCACGTCCGCCGCCTCGCCCTTCAGCTCTCCCACCCGGTCTCCCATTCTGCGGGAGATCCGGGGGCCGGAGATCCGGGGGCTACTCGCCCTGGGCGGTTTCCACGCTCTCGTGGAGGTCGGTGGCGGCCTCGACGGCCGCCGCCGCGGACAGCAGGAGACAGCCGGCGAGGAGGGCGGCCACGAGGCGCCGGCCGCGGGCCTGCCGCGGGCCGGCCGGCGGTGTGGCGTGCAGGAGGGCCTCGACGCGGCGCGGGACGGGGCCCGTGGTGGCGGCGAGCGCGGCGCTGGGGCGGGCCGAGCCGGTCGTGCGAGCCGCCAGGGCGGCCCGCCCCACCGCGCGGGCCGCGAGGCGGCGGTCGCCGACGGCGGACGCGGCGGACTCGTCGGCCCAGCGCTCCAGCGCGTACGAGAGCGGCGCCCGCAGCCCGCGCAGCAGCGGATGGCAGGTGGCGGCGAGCGCGGCGACGACGATGAAGCGGTGGTGGTGGCCCGCGAGATGGGCGCGCTCATGGGCGAGCAGCGCCTCGCGCTCGCCGGGCCGCAGGGCGCGCAGCATGCCGGTGGTGACGACGATCCTGCCGGGCCGGCCCGGCAGGGCGTACGCGTCGGGGTCGCTGTCCTGGAGGACGGCGAGCTCGCCGGAGGCCGCGCAGGCGCCGGTGGCGGCGCGGGCCCGGGCCATCTCGGCGCGGTAGCGGTGGCCGGCGAGGGTCACCGCCCCCGCGCAGACGGCGAGCAGGACCGCCGCGACACACGCGGCGGGAACGGTCAGGCCCGTGCTGCCGAGACCGGCGAAGCCGCCGAGCCCGTCCGAGCCGGCGGTGAGCAGCGGCAGCGTGAGATGGCCCAGGGCGGCGACCGGTGGCAGCAGCAGAGCGCCCTGGGCGGCCAGCAGGACCAGGGCCAGGGTGCTGCTCGCGGCCAGGACGGCGGCCGTGCACGCCAGCAGCCAGGCGGCGGCGCGCGGGGCGAGGGACGCGGCGAGCCGGCGGGCGACGGGGACGGCGAGCAGCGGCATCAGCAGCGGCGGAACGAGATCGGGGTTCACCGGGAACCGCCCCTCTCCCCCGTACCCGCTTCCGCGCCCGTGTCCGTACCCGATTCCTCCCCCGTACCCGGTTCCGCGTCGTCCAGGAGGGCGCGGAGCAGCTGCTCGTCGTCGGGGCTCAGCTGCGACACGAAGCGGGCCAGTACGGTCTCCCGGTCCTGCTCCTTGTCGAGCTCGGTGCGCATCCGGCGGGCGGCCAGGCCCGGTGAGTCCTGGGTGGGGGTGTACGCGTAGCCGCGCCCCGACCGGGTCCTGGCGACGGCGCCCTTGTCGTGCAGCCGCGCCAGGATGGTGGTGACCGTGGTGCGGGCGAGGGCACGCCCGAGATCGCGCTGGACGTCGGCGGGAGTGAGCGGTCCTCCGGCGGCCCACAGCGCCGCCAGGACGCTCGCCTCCAGCTCGCCCGGCGGGCGACGCGCCGGATGTGTCTCTGGCATGGAACGCCCCTTCCACCTGATTCGTCTACAGTGCTGTAGACCGTCTACGCGACTGTAGTCGGCCGGGTGCGGCGCAGCTCGCCCCCGCAGCCCATTATGGGAGGGCCCTCCGCCAATGCCCCTGTCCCTGGCCACGCCCCTGCTGGACGCCGTTCCCCAGGCAGCACCGCTGGCGGTCAACGTCCTGGACGCCCACGACCTGCTGGCGACGTTCGGCGCGATCGGCATCGCCGTCGTGCTGTTCGCGGAGACCGGCCTGCTGATCGGCTTCTTCCTGCCCGGCGACTCGCTGCTGTTCACGGCCGGTCTGCTGTGTGTGCCCGGTGCGTCGGACGTGGTGCATCTCTCGCTCTGGCAGGTCCTCCTCGCCGCCGCCGCGGGGGCGCTGGCCGGTGCGCAGACCGGTTACTGGATCGGCCGGCGGGGCGGACCGCCGCTGCTCGCCCGGATCCGCAATCCCCATCTGCACGACGGCGTCGGCCGCGCCGCCGAGCTGCTGGAGCGGTACGGGCACGCCAAGGCCGTGGTGCTCGCGCGCTTCGTACCGGTCGTCAGGACCGTGCTCAACCCGATGGCGGGCGTGCTGAACGTGCCCGCGCGCACCTTCACGCTCTGGCAGATCATCGGCGGTCTCGTCTGGTCCGTGGGCCTCGTGCTCGGCGGCTACGCGCTCGGCTCCTCGGTGCCGCACGTGGACAAGTACCTGCTGCCGATGGTCGCGCTCATCGTCATCGTCTCGCTCACCCCGCTCGCGCTGGAGCTGTACCGCTCACGCGGCCGCGTCAAGACGGCCCGGGCGGCCGGGGCAGGCGGGGCGGGGGGCGGCACCGGAACCGGGGCGGGGTCCGGGACAGGGTCCGGAGTGGGGCCCGCCGACGCACCGGAGAGCCTGTGAACTCCGGCATCGACGCGGGTCTCTACTCCTGGATCACCGGTCTCGCCCAGCGCGTACCGCGACCCTTCGACACCCTGATCCAGGCGTGGAGCGACTACGGGCTCGCGGTGTTCGCCGTCCTCATGCTCATCGCCTGGTGGCGCGCCCGGCAGGGCGACGCGGCCCGGATGGCGGGGGCGCTGTCCGTGCCGGTCGCCGTCGTCGTCGCCTACGCCGTGAACGACGTGCTCAAGATGGTCTTCGACGAACAGCGGCCGTGCCGGACACTGCGCGCCGTCACCGTCGAGGCCTGCCCGGCGCGCGGTGACTGGTCCTTCCCCAGCAACCACGCCGCCATCGCCGCGGCGGCGGCCGTGGCCCTGCTCGTCATCGACCGGGGGCTCGGCCGCCTCGCGGTGCCCGCCGCGCTGTTCATGGCCGCGTCGCGGGTCTGGATCGGGGTGCACTACCCGCACGACGTGCTCATCGGAGTGATCGTCGGCGCCCTGGTCGCCCACCCGCTCGTGCGGCACGCGCACCGCGCCGCACCGGCCGTCGAGCGGCTGCGCGGCACGAAGCTGAAGCCACTGCTCAGAGCCGCGTAGCGGCCGCACCCGAGCCGGCCGAGGCGGAGCCGGCCGCGCCCGAGCCGGTCGCGCCGGAGCCGGTCAGGAGACGGCAGAGGCCACGGCGGCCGCCTTCACCTCCGCCCAGCGCGACGCCTGCTCCACGGTCTGCCGGCCGCGGAGTTCGGCGAGCTTCAGCAGCGCCGCCTCCGCGCCCGCCGCCAGCGTCTGCGCCTCCGCGCGGTAGTGGTCGTCGATCACGGCCTCCACCTCGGCCTCGTTCATCGCCGGCACGATCCGCTCGCTCAGCTTGTTCATGTTGCGGTACGAGCCCTGCAGCAGGAAGGGCGGTTCGGTGCGCGTCGCGTCCGTCTGCCCGGCGGAGGCGATGTATTGCGCGTTCACCGCCAGTACGGTGCCGCGCACCCGCAGCAGATGCCGCAGCACGGCCAGGATCCGGTCCAACTCGCCTTGTTCGTAAGGGTGGACGAGTCGGTCGGCGCGCGCGGACGGGTCGCCCCCGGCGAGCCGGACGAGCAGTTCCAGGTCCGCGCGGCCCCGGGTGGAGAGCGGGGCGAGCACCTCGTTCGAGGTGAGGGCGTTCTCCAGAAAGCTCAGCGCGAACAGCGTCTCGCGGCCGGTCACGGCGTCGCCGAGGTTCCAGACGTCGGCCCGGTTGGCGAGCATGTCGGGGACGCGGAAGACCCGCCCCGACTCCGTGTACGGGTTGCCCGCCATGCACACCGCGAAGCGCTTCCCACGCAGGTCGTAGCTGTGCGCCCGACCCTCCCGTACACCCTCGACCCGGCGCTGCGCGTCGCACAGCGGGATGAACTTCTGCAGGAGTTCCGGGGACGTGTGCTGGATGTCGTCCAGGTACAGAAGGGTGTTGGTGCCGAGCTCCAGCGCGAAGTTGATCTTCTCGACCTCGCGGCGGGCGGTCGCGTCCGGTGCCCGCTCCGGATCGAGGGACGTGACGGCGCTGCCGAGCGCGGGCCCGTCGACCCGCACCAGCACCAGGCCGAGGCGGCTCGCCACGTACTCCATCAGCGTCGTCTTGCCGTAGCCGGGCGGCGACATGAGCATCAGCAGACCCATCCGGTCCGCCTTCTGCCCATCACCGGCGCCCGCCGTCCCCGCCGTGCCGAGCTGCTTGGCGAGGTTGTCGCCGATCAGCGGCAGGTAGACCTCGTCGAGCAGTGCGTTGCGCACGAACCCGTTGAGCGGGCGCGGCCGGAAGTCCTCCAGCCGCAGCCGCGACCGTTCGGCCGCCACCAGGGCGGCGCGGTCCCGCTGGTACGCGCGGTACGCCGGCACCTCCTCGGTCCTGAACCGCCCGGTCCTGGCGAGCACTTCGTCCAGCCGGACGGTCAGGGAACGGCCGTCGATCCTCGGGTGCGCGCCCAGCAGCCCGCCGACGGTCGCCGACAGGGTGGCGTCCGACTCGTAGTGCGTCAGTTCCTCCCCGCACACCAGCGCCGTCACCGCCTCCGCCTGGTCCTCGCCCCCGCCGAAGCTCTCCAGCCAGGCGTCCGCGAGGCGGTAGCGGGCCGCCAGGTCGCCGCCGAGCGTCTGCAGATCGTCCAGGAACTCCTTGTACGGGACGGCCTGCGGCCCGCCGAGTGCCCCGGCGAACCGCTCGCGCAGCACGCGGGCCGGCGCACCGCCGATGAACCCCTGCCGGGGGGTGGCGAGTTCCTCGACCAGGTACTCGCCCAGGAGACCGAGCCCGTCGCGCGGCCGGGGCACCTCGGCGAGCCCCGCCCCCGTCAGGAACTCCCCCGCGCACACGGCCAGTTCCTCCGCCAGACCGGCGAGCGCCGGCGTGGGGCCGAACAGACCGCGGGCCCGGCTCAGGGACGTGGCCCGGGTGGTCCACGCCGTGCGGGCACCGGCGTCCGGGCCGTACGTCCAGAAGAGCTGCGCGGCGGCGCGGACGGCGGACGGGTAGCGGAGCAGGCCGGCCGTGGAGTGCAGGTCCAGCAGCGCGCGCAGCAGGGCGACGGTGTCGTGGTCGTGGACTCCGCGCTCATAGCCCTCGTCGAGGCGGGACGAGGCGGCGGACCGGACGAGGGCCGCCAGTTCCCCGTCGTCCGCGCCCGGCGGCACCTCGGGCAGCAGCGTCGCCGCGAGGTACTCCGCGCGGTAGACGTCCGGGGACTCGGAGACCAGCGGGCGGTCCCAGAAGCGGCGGGTGGCGGCGAAGGCCGCGTCCCGCACCGGAGCGCGGTAGTCGGTGCCGGTGACGGTGAACGCGAGACCGCCCTCGTGCGGGACCAGGGCGAGGTCCAGGGGCTGGGTGTTGACCGCGAACCGGTGCCGGCCGAGGCGGATGGCCGCGCCGCCCGCCTCGTACAGGTCCAGGCGGTCGCGCAGCGCGCGGCCCGCGTCCTGGCGGGCGGCGGCGAGGTGGCCGTCGAGCTCGGTGCCGCGCGCCGGGTCGCCGAGGGCCCGCAGCTCGTCGGCGACCTTGCGGACCTTGGCGGCCATGGGGTCGGACGCGAAGTAGGTGTTGATCTCGTCGAGGGTCGCCAGGCCCGCCGCGCGGCGCCGGACGCCGTCGAGGATGCGGGCGGCGGATCCCGCCAGCCGCTCGGTGCGGCGGGCCCGTTCGTCCGTGAGGGTCTGCCGGCGCGCGGAGAAGGTCTCGTAGATCTCCTCGCGCCGGGTGCCCAACTCGGCGAGGTACTCGTCCCATTCGGCGAACCGTGCTTCGAGGTTCTCCAGCTGGACGAGGAGCCGCCCGAGCTGTTCGTCGCACGCCTCCGGCGTGTCGGCGGCGGCGCGGGCGCTGCCGACGGACTGCGCGAGCAGGGCGAGTTCCGCGGCGAACTCGGCGCGGCCCTCGCTGGTGAGGAGTTCCCGGCGGCGGGCGTCGAGGAGCGCGCGGGCCCGGTTCACACCGCCGAGCACGTCGGCGATCCGCGCCAGGATGCCGGTCCTGACGGTGGCGTCGGCGATCTCCAGGGTGCCGACGATCCCGGTGACGGTCTCCAGCGCGGCGGCCTGCTCGGCGAGCCGTTCCGCGACCGGGACCGCGTCCGCGACGACCGCGATGCCCGCCGCCTCGGCGCCCGCGCGCTCGACGCGTTCCCGGTAGTCGGCGAAGGCGTCCTCGCGGGAGAGGTGCGCGACGGCCCGGTGCGCGGCGGCGGTGAGATCGGCGTCCAGTCCGGCCGCCAGCTCGCCGATACGGGCCGGGTCGGCGTAACGCAGCTCGCGCAGCGTCTCCAGCCTGCCCTGACCGGCCCGCAGTTCCGACAGCTGGCCCACCCAGTCGGCGGCCGACTTCGGGGCCTCGCCGCGCGCCCGCCGCACCACCGACGCGATACGGGCCGCGGCCTCCTCCACGGCCCCGGCCGCCCGCGCGGTCAGCGACTGCACCTGCTCGTACTCGGCCAGCACCTGCTCGGCGGTGCCCCGCACCTCCTGCAGCGGCCCGCGCAGATCCCCCAACTCGGCCTCACCGAGCCAGTGGTAGCGGTCCAGGACCCGCGCGCACGAGACGGCCAGTGCCTCGAAGACGGCGGCGGCCGGCGCGGTGTCGGCGACCGTGCCGGCCACCGAGAGGCAGTCGGAGATGCCGCGCACCAGGTCCGGGTTGCCGATCCGCTCCAGCGGCCCGGTGCCGACCGGCTGCGCGGCGGCGTAGCTGTCGGAGAGGTACGGGGTCCGCCAGCGGTGCAGCGGGTGCACGCGGGTCGGTTCGTCGCCGGCCGCCCGCATCGTGACGAGCGTGCCGTCCTCGAACAGCGCGTGGCCGTGCGTCCGGATCGGCGTCGCCACGGCCATGCTGATCATGTTGTACGGGAGCAGCAGCCGGCGTCCCGTGGCGGCGGCGTGGAACACGTACAGCAGGTCCTCGCCGTTCGCCGAGCGCACCAGCCGCTCGAAGGCGAAGCCGCTCTCCGGCTCCAGGCCGCCGACGTCGGCTTCGTCACCGGCGGCACCGGCATCGTCGAAGGTGCGGATCGCGCCGGTCGCCAGGCAGTAGCCGCCGGGGAAGATGATCCCCTGCTCCTCGGGCAGCCGGCGGCACGCCTGCCCGATCGCGTCGAGCCGCGCCACCTCGCCGGTCCGGGTGTGGACGACCAGGTGGCGCCACGCCGTCTCCTTGTAGGGGCGGACCCGCAGCACGAGCAGCGGCCCGACGACCGCGTACGCCACCTCCGCGTCGGCGAGCGACTGCAGCGGCTCGTCCACCGGCTCGGTGTGGTCGTTGACGGTGAGCGTCCCGCCGGTCACCGAGACCGAGACGCCGCCGGGCAGCGCGATGTGCGGCGCGCGGGACGGGACGGCAGGAGTACCCGGGACGCCCATCGTGCCGGGGACGCCCGGGACGTGGTCGTCGCGGGTCGCCTCCGTCCAGGTGAAGTCGTGGGCGGGCGGCACCACATGGTCGCGTTCGCCGCGCGCGTCGAGGTACGTGGCGGAGCCGTCCGCCGCCAGCCGCCAGCGCAGCACGCGGACGTCGTCGACGGCCGGCCCGGTCCGGAAGACGGCCAGCAGCCGGCCGTCCAGGGGGCGCAGCCGGGTGAGCCGCGTCTGCCGGTAGTAGCGGTACAGCTCGTCGAAGTCCCGGACGAAGTGCGGGTCGTCGAGCAGCCCCGGCACGGGCTCCCCCTGCACGCTCAGCACGTCGCCGACCGCCGGCTGCCCGTCCGTCCGGCCGCCCGGCGCCGGGTTGGCGCCGAACAGCAGCCGTTCGCCGACGGGCGCGATGTCGCACGGCACGCAGGCGTGGCCGGTGCTGATCCGGTCGGTGCCGGCGAGCCGCAGTTCGGCCGAGCCGAACACCTCCTGGCGGCGCGCGTTCAGCGCCTCGGCGCGCGCCGCCAGCGTTCTGGCCGACGCGGCCAGCCGGTCCCGCAGGACCTCGTAGGTACCGGCATCGATCCGGGTCTCAGACACTTCCCAGCCTCGTTCACTCAGTGGTGTGTGCGGGTGGTGCTGTTCAGCTGCGCGCGGCGACGGGCTTGGCACCGTTGACCGCGGGAGGGTTCGGGGCAGCCGGGGCCGCGCCGCCGAGCGCGTCCAGCGGAAGCTGCCCCAGGCCCAGCGCGTTCGCCTGGTCGAGCAGCTGCTGCAGTCCACCGGACTGCGGGCCGCCGGACGCGATGAGCCGCATCAGGAGCGCGGAGACCGTCAGGTTCTGGACGCCGCCGCTCCCGAGGGAGCCGAGCACCCGGGTGGCGTCCTCGGTGAAGCGCGACGATCCGTCCAGCCACGGCCCGGCCAGCGCCCTGACGGCGTCGGAGCTGTCCACGAAGGCGTCGACGCTCTTGCCCAGCGACATCGCCCCGACCACCCGGTCGAAGAAGACGCTCTCGCCGCCGACGATGCTGATGTTCGCCGACTCCAGGCCGGTGGCGAGCACCGTGGCCTGCGCCTCCGCGACCTGGCGCTGCATGTCCAGGCTCGCGAGCCGGATGTCCTTCTCCGCCGCCAGCCGCAGCCGGTACTCCTCGTGACCGCGTGAGGCGTCGTCGAGCGCGGCCATGGCGGCCGCCTTGTCGGTGAGGCCCGCGGCCTCCTCCTTCAGCCGGCGGCCGATGCCCTCCGCCTCGACGGTGTTCTTCTCCCGCGAGACGGCCGCCTCCGCGAGTCCGACCTTCTCGATCGCCTCGGCGCTGCGCTCGCGCACCTCGACCTCGGCGAGCCCGGCGGCCGCCGCCTCCGCCCGCGTGCCCTCGGCCAGCCGGATCTTGGCCTGGGCGTCCAGCTCGGACGCCTGCTTGCGGGACTCGGCCATGGTCAGCGCCTCCCGCGCCCGGTGGGTCGCGGACTGCTCGGCCGCCTCCGCGGCCTTGATGTCCTTGACGAGCTTCTCCTGCGCCTGGCCCTCGGCCCGCACGATGAGCGCCTGCCGCTCCCGTTCCGCCTCCTGCACCAGCCGCAGCGCCTTGATGCTCTCCTCCTGCTCGGCGACGGTGCGGTCCACGGCGATGCGCTCGCGGATCACATCGGCGACCTCACGGCGTTCCGCCTCGACCTCCTTGTCCTTGGAGATCCGGGACAGTTCCGTCTCGCGCTCGCGGGCGATGACCTCCAGCAGCCGGTCCTTCTCGATCCGCTCGTTCTCGACGGCGATGACGCGTTCACGGTTCTTCTGCGCCACGGCGATCTCACGGCCCTGGTTCTCCCGCTGGATGCCGAGCAGCTCCTCGGTCCGGATGAACGCGCCCTGCGAGCCGAGCCGTTCCTCCTCCTGGACGCGCATCGTGGACGACTCCTCCTTGGCACGGAGTGTCTCGACCTCCCGGCGCTGCTTGATCTCGGCCTCGGCCTGCCGCCGTTCCAGCTCCAGGATGGTCTCGCGGGCCTCGACGTTCTGCCGGGTGATCTCCTTCTGCTCGGTGCGCTGGAACTCGTTGGTGCGCACGTGCTCGATGGCGGTCAGCTCGGTGATCTTCCGGATGCCCTGCGCGTCGAGGATGTTGGCGGCGTCCAGCTGGGTCATCGGGGTCTGTTCGAGGAAGTCGATCGCGGCGTCCTCGAGGTGGTAGCCGTTGAGGTCGGTGCCGATGACCTGGATGATCTGGTCGCGGAAGTGGTCGCGCTGGGTGTAGAGGTCGACGAAGTCCAGCTGCTTGCCGACGGTCTTGAGCGCCTCGGAGAACTTGGCGGCGAACAGCGCCTGCAGCGTCTCCTGGTGGCTCGCCCGTGCCGTACCGATCGCCTGGGCGACCTTGATGACGTCCTCGGTGGTCTTGTTCACGCGCACGAAGAACGTCAGGTGGATGTCGGCACGGATGTTGTCCTGGCAGATCAGACCCTCGCGGCCGGTGCGCTTGATCTCGATCGTCTTCACCGAGATGTCCATCTGCTCGGCGTTGTGGAGGATCGGGAGCACCACGGCGCCGGTGAAGGTGACGTCCACGTGCTTGGTCCTGGAGATGATCAGCGCCTGGCCCTGCTCCACCTTGCGGAAGAGCCGGCTGACGGTGAACACCACGCCGAGCGCGATGAGCAGGAGGACGGCGATCAGTACGCCGATCCCGATGGCGGTGGCATCCATGGCGGATCCTCAGTCGAAGAGTGAAGAGTGCGGAGAGGGTGTGGTGGTGGGTGGTGAGTGGTGGGCGTTGGGTGGTACGGGACATGACTGGGTGTCACGTGTCGTCGGACACGTGTCAGGTGAGGGATCGGGGCGGCGGCACGGGCCGCGTGAACCGGGCTAGGTGACCGGGTCGAAAGGTGCGACCCAGAAGAACTCGCCCGCCGGTTCGTACTCGTAGAGGAGCGCGGTGCTCCCGGAGGCGAAGGTGTCCTCACCGGTCTGCCGGACCTGGACGACCGCGGACGAGCCGTCCGGCGCGGTGACTTCGGCCTGGCCGAAGTCCGTACCGACCCGCCCGGTGCGGATGACGCACAGGCTGCCGACGAAGTCCCGCCGCGAGAGCGGCCGCACCTCGGGGAAGAGCCGGCGCAGCGGCCGCACCAGGAGCCAGGTCGCGGACCACGCGCCGGCCAGGGCCACGGCGAGGACGGCGATGCCGAGCAGGACGCGTACGGGGCCGTGCGCGCCGGCGCCGTCCAGCAGCGCGCTGCCGGCGAGGCTCACGAACCAGGCGACGGCGGTCAGCAGCGAGAGGACGACCGTGACCGGCACCCCGTCGAGCCCGGCGGCCGCCAACAGGCCCTCGCCGCCGGAGCCGTGACCGTGGCCGTGGTCCTGGCCCTGGCCCTGGCCCTCATAACCGTGACCGTGGCCGCCGCCGTCCCCGTGTCCCCCGTGGCCCGCGCCGTGCCCCCCGTGGCCATGGGCGGAGACACCGCCCATCAGCGCCAGCAGCCAGAAGCCGATGACGACCAGGAGCGCGAAGCTGAACAGGACGGTCGGGAACGCCAGCGCAGTTCTCACGAACTCCCCCATGGCACTGACCCCCCGATTCCCAACCGCCCGTCACGGAGATGGTGGCACCGGGTGTCGCGCGGCCACATTGCCCGATCCCGGCAATCTTGACGCGCCCCTGACGTCCTACTAACGCCGCTGGGGTCCCGCCGCCGCTCCGTCCTCGACGACGCGCCACTGACCCCGCCCTACGAAGCCGCCAACGACCCGCCTTACAAAGGTCGTTGCGGCCAGTCCAGCAGACGCGCGCCCAGTGCCGCCGTCTCCAGGGTGTAGCGCTGGAGGGCGTCGTCGGGGTCGAACCCGGTGAGGGCCGCGATGCGTTCGAGGCGGTAGCTGAGCGCCCGGACGCTGAGGTCGAGACGGCGGGCGGCCTCGGCGCCCACATAGCCGGCGGCCGCGTACGCCCCCAGCGTCTGCAGCAGCGGCAGCGCGCCGCCGCGTGCCTCCTCCAGCGGGCCGAGCACGGCGCGGACGAGGTCGGCCATCGCCGCGCGGTCGCGCATGAGGACGGGGAAGACGAGCAGGTCGGCCGAGTTCAGGACGCGGGCTTCGAGGCCGAGACGCTCCCCGAGGTCGAGGGCGCTGAGCGCCTCCTCGTAGCTCCTGACCACTCCGCCGGGACCTCCGTGCGGGCGGCCCAGCGCCACCCGCACCTCGCCGGTGAGCTTGACGAAGGCGTCCAGGACGGCCTGTTCCGCGGCGGGCGCGATGCACACGAACCGGCCGCCCTTGGTGGCCAGCAGCACATCGTGGTCGCCGAACCGCCCGGCCAGGTCCCGTTCCACGCGGTGGACGAGGGGATGGGCGTCGTCGTACGCCTCGGTCCCGGTGGCGACGGCCACCACATGGCGGCCGGCCAGCCGCAGCCCGAAGCGCTCGGCGCGCTCGGCCAGCCGCCCCGGGTCGCTGCGCCCGTACAGCAGATCGTCGACGAACTCCCGGCGGGCGGCTTGCTCCTTGCGGACCGCGAGCCGATGCGACCGTTCATGCCCTTCGGCGAGCGCCGCCACTCCGGCCTCCACCGCCGCGAGGACGGATTCGCCGACGTGTCGCAGATCGGCCGCGCTGCGGGCGTCGGCGACGCCGGGCAGCGCCGACCAGGACCTGCGGGTGGCACCCAGGTAGGCGTCGACCAGCTCCCGCAGGCCGTAGCCGGCGTCGGCGGCCCGCTCCCCCAGCTCACGACGGGCCTCCCGCTCGTCGCGGCGCAGCGCGCGGCCGCTGCGGGATATGTCGGCGAGGAGCTCCTCGTACCCGTCCACGTACTCGGGCGGTATGCCCCGTACTGCCACTGCGCGACCCCCGCCACTACCGCGTACTTCCGACTGCCGACTTCCGGGCGTCAGGAACCTATCAACACTGCCGGAATCCGGAAGCGCGGACCCGCTACGACGTGTGCGGGTGCGCCTCGGGTGCAGGGGTCGGCTTGACGTCCCCGGGGGTGGCCGTGGTGGTGGCGGTCGCGGTCGCGGCGGCGTCATCGGCCTTCAGCGCACGCGCCTCGGACTTCAGGATGCGCATGGACTTGCCGAGACCGCGGGCGGCGTCGGGCAGCTTCTTGGAACCGAACAGCATGATCAGAACCAGCGCCACCACGATCAGGTGCCACGGCTCCAGCCCGTTTCGCAACACGGGGATCCTCGCTTCGCGTAGAGATGGGCCAGGGGCGCCCGGGGATATGCGTCGACTGTCGCATTGTCACCCGGGCGGGCGTCCAATCAGCCCCTCAGTGCTCAAAGCATCGGCAAAGGCTGGGCATACCTCCGATGACGCCGCCGGCCGTTCCGGGGGTAGGTCGAGCGGCTCGTCAGGCCCTGGTCAGGCCCTGCTCAGGCCCTGGTCAGGCGCGCAGGAAGGCCAGGACCGCCAGGACCCTGCGGTGGGTCTCCTCGGCGGGCGGCAGGTCCAGCTTGCTGAGGATGCTGCCGATGTGTTTGCCGACGGCCGCCTCGGAGACCACCAGCTCGCGGGCGATCGACGCGTTGGACCGGCCCTCCGCGATCAGCCCCAGCACCTCCCGCTCCCGCGCGGACAGCCGCTCCAGCGGATCGCGCCGGCGGCGCAGCAGCTGGCGGACGACCTCCGGGTCGACGACGGTGCCGCCGTCCGCGACCCGGCGCAGCGCGTCGAGGAACTCCTCGACCTGGCCCACCCGGTCCTTGAGCAGATAGCCGACGCCGGACCCGTCACCCGAGTCGAGCAGCTCGGCGGCGTAGCTGTGCTGCACGTACTGGCTCAGGACGAGCACCGGCAGCGACGGGCGCTGGGCGCGCAGCGCGACGGCGGCGCGCAGCCCCTCGTCCTGGAGGCCGGGCGGCATCCGCACATCGGTGACGACGATGTCCGGGTCGTGCTCGGCGACCGCCGTCCGCAGCGCCTCGGCGTCCCCGACCGCCGCGACGACCTGGTGCCCGAAGCGCGCGAGCAGGCCGACCAGCCCTTCGCGGAGCAGGACGCTGTCCTCGGCGAGCACGATGCGCAGTTCTCGTTCCACGCGCTGGATTCTGCCAGTCGGCGCGGACCGGCCGGAGGACGCGGCGGCCCCAGGGGTAGGGCCAGGCATACCCGAGGACTCCGTCCTGCCGTGCTGTGCGCGCGGCCCGCCGCCGATTGGCTTGGGCGCATGCTGAGAATCGCGCTGCGCACGCTCCGCACCCGCTGGGCCACCTTCACCGGCAGCTTCGTCGCCCTCGCGCTGGGCGTCGGCCTGATCGCCACGATGGGCCTGGCGCTGGCCGCCACCGTCGACGCCCCGCACCGCGCGCCCGAACGGTTCGCGGCGGCCCCGGTGGTCGTGCGCGGCACGGACACCCTGCGGGTCGACACCGCGCACGGGGTGCGCGAGAAGCGGCTCGGCCACCCCCGGCCGGTCCCGGCGGCCACCGCCGCCGCCCTAACCCGGCTCGGCCGCACCGTCCAGGACCGTACGTTCCCGGTGCGCGCGGACGGCGCCCCGGCCGGCACGGTCGGCCACGCCTGGTCGGCGGCGGCCTTCACCCCTTACCGGCTCACCGCCGGCCGCGCGCCTGCCGCCCCCGGCGAGATCGTGACGACGGGCGGCTGGGCCGCACCGGGCGCCCGCGTCACGCTGCACACCCCGGACGGCGGCAGCGCGGCCCGGACGGTCGTCGGCACAGCCCGAACGGTCGTCGGCACGGTCGTCGGAACGGCTCCGGACTCGGGTTTCGAGCACGCGGATTTCGAGCACGCGGATTTCGAGCACGCGGTGTTCTTCACGGACGCGGAGGCGGCGCGGCTGGCGCCCCGGATCGACACGGTCGTGGTGTACGCGGACCCGGCCGCGGTACGGGCCTCCACGCCCGGGGACCTGGACGTCCTCACCGGCGACGACCGGCGGCGGGCCGATCCCGGCCCGGACCGGGACAGCGAGGCGCTGACGACCGTGAACGCCCTGCTGGGAACGGCCGGCGGAGTCACCGGCTTCGTGTCGGTGTTCGTCGTCGCGTCGACGTTCGCCTTCGCCGTGGCGCAGCGGCGGCGGGAGTTCGCCCTGCTGCGGGCGGCCGGTGCCGCGCCGCGGCAGCTCCGGCGGCTGGTGATCATCGAGGCCGCGGTGGTGGGCGCGGTGGCCTCGGCGGCGGGCTGCGTCCTGGGCCGGTTCGGGGCGCCGCGGCTGGCGGCGTGGCTGGTGGAGACCGGCATCGCACCGTCCTGGTTCACGGTCGGCGACGACGCTTGGCCGTACTGGACGGCCTTCGGGACGGGGCTCGGCGTCGCGCTCGCGGGCGCCTGGGCGGCGAGCCGCCGGGCCGGGCGGGTGGGTCCGATGGAGGCGCTGCGCGAGGCCTCGGTCGACAGCCGCACCATGACGGCCGGGCGCTGGACGGCCGGCGGCGGCTTGCTGCTGCTGGGCCTCGGGCTGCTCGTCCGGCAACTGCTCACCGATCCGTCCGACGCGCTGCACCGCAAGACGTACACCACCCAACCGATGCTGCTCATCACGGCGTTCGCGCTGCTCGCACCCGTCGTGGTGGGGCCGCTGACGAAGGCGCTGGCCTGGCTGCCCGCCCGGCTGCCGGGCGTCACCGGCCGGCTCGTACGGGAGAACGTGCTGGCCGGGGTGCGGCGTACGGCGGCCGTCGCCGCGCCCGTACTGATCACCGTCGCCCTGGCCGGGTCCCTGCTCGGGGTCACGGCGACCGTCAACGCCGCCAAGGCGGCGGAGACGCGCGCGCAGTCGGCGGCCGATTTCGTCGTGACGTCGGATGCCGGCGGCCTCGACCCGGCGACCGTCGCGCGGGTCCGGGAACTGCCCGGACTCGACGCGGCCGCCATCGCGCCGACCACCGTGTACCGGCTGGAGGACGGGGTGGCGCTGGTCAGGGACGAGGCCCGCGCCGTCGACCCGGCCGCCCTCGCCGCCGTGACGACCCTCCCGGTGACCGCCGGAAAGGTCACCGATCTCGACGACCGGAGCATCGTCGTCAACGAGGAGTGGCCCGAACACACCGTCGGCAGCCAGGTGGCCGTCTGGCTCGGCGACGGCCGGCGGACGTCACTCCGGATCGCCGCCGTGCTGCGCACCGGCACGGGCGGCAACGGCGCCTACGTCACCCCGCTCAACGCGCCGGGCTCGTCCCCCGACCGGATCGACGTCCGGATCCGGCCGGGAACGGACGTGCGCCGCTCGGCCGACGCGCTCCGGGCCGCCGTGGCGCCCGGCGGCGGGCACGTGCTGAGCAAGGAGCAGTGGCTCGCGGCGAGTTACCCGGCCACCAGCAGACAGACCCGGATCGGCATTCTGCTGGTGCTCGGCATCGCCCTGCTCTACTCGGGCATCGCGCTGGCCAACACCCTGGTCATGGCGACCGCCGACCGTGTCCGCGATCTCGCCGTACTGCGCCTCGCCGGGGCCACGATGGGCCAGGTACTGCGCATGGTGGCCGCCGAGGCGCTGCTCATCGTCGCGGTGGGCACGACCCTGGGCGCGGGCGTCGCCGCCCTGAACCTGCTGGGCGTCAAAGCCGCACTGGCCGCGCTGTCCGTACCGTCCCCCGTCGTCATCCCCTGGACGACCACCGGCACCACGGTGGCCGTCTGCGCCCTGCTCGCCGTCCCCGCCGCGGTGATCCCGGCCCGCCTGGCGCTGCGGGGACGGGCGGTCGAGCTGGCGGGAGGGCGGGAGTAGGGCAGGAGTAGGGCAGGAGCAGCGGTGGGAGCAGCGGTGGGAGCAGCGGTGGAGTAGCTGCGGGCACCACCAGGGCACGCCGTCCGAGCTCAGCCCAGCTTCTTCCAGTCGGGGCTCAGCGCCATCGCCCTGAGACGGTCGATGGTGAACACCGGCGCGGTCCGGGTGGCGGGCTGGTGGTAGCCGCCCGCGTTCAGCTCGGCGACGACGATCCGCCGGCCGTTGGGGCGCAGGATCTGGGCGACCCACTGCACGGTCCCGGCACCGCCCTTCTCCGCCGGCCCCTGGGAGACCAGCACCCGGGTGCCGTCGGCGAGCTTCTCGCCACCCGAGAAGAACGCCAGGGTGTCGGGGTCCTTGGGCGGCCAGCGGTCGACGTTCACCTCGATCAGGGTCTTGCCGTGCCCGTCGTTCACGGTCACATGGGCGAAGCCCTCCGAGTCGTCCGCGTCGCTGCGCTTCAGGCCGGCCGGGATCAGCCCCTTCAGAACGGCGCTGATCGCGGGGCCCGGTACCGAGGAGCTCGCCTCGGCGATGGCGGGCTGCTCGGCCGGGAGTGTGGTGGGCTGACCGGCCGGAGCCTTGGTCGGTCCGAGGGCGTCGAACACCGGCTTCCAGATCTTCACGTTCACCAGCGCCGTCAGCTGCGCGGCGGTCAGCGGGGGGTCGGGCCGGGTGTCCGGGGCGCCCTTCTCCGCCGGGGAGTTCCACTCCATGGCGTCGACGACCTGGCCGTCGCGGGTGGTCAGGGTGGCCCGCCAGTTCTTGGTGTCCACCCGGTGGTCCGGGTACTCGTAGCCCTTGAGCAGGACGAGTACGGAGCCGTCGGCGAGCACGGACCGGTCGCACGAGTCGAACGGCACGTACACCCGGTCCGGGCACCGGGTACCGGAGCCGGGGCCCACGCCCTGCCCCGCCGGTGCGTGGTTCAGGCTGACACTGACCAGACCGGGGCCGTGCCCGTCGTCGTAGACGACCTCCGCGTACGGGGCGCCGATCGGGCCGCCGGTCCCTTCGGCGCCGGTACCGCGCCCCTGCCCGCCGGTGGTCACGCCCGGTGGCAGCGCCGACTTGAGCAGGTTGATCATGTGCTGCGCGGTGACCCGCTCACCGGACGCGACGGCGACCGGTTGCGGTCCGCCCCGCGCGGCCGGATCCTCCGCGACGTGATGTCCGGCCGAACCCGACATTCCGCCCGCCATCAGGCCCCCGACGGCGACCAGCGTGAGCGTCGCCGCACCGCCCGCGACGGCGGCCCTGCGGCGCAGCCGCATCACCCGGCCGCGGGCCGCACCAGCGTCCACCAGCGCCCTGTTGTCGGTGGAGAAGGTGTCGGCGGTGCCCCGTATGGCTTGGCCTAGGTCCTCCTCGAAGGGGTCCGAGGGCGCGAAGGGGTCGAAGGGCATGGGGAACCACCGTTTCGTATGGCGTATGGCGTGGGACGAGCGGCGTGGGGGTGTTGCCATCAGGGGACGTCCGTTGCGTCAGTTCGCGGCGAATTCGGCGAGGGTGCCGCCGAGCAGTTCCCGCAGCTTCGCCAACGCCCTGACGGAGCGCGTCCGTACGGAGCTGGACGAAGCGCGCATCGCGTCGGCGGTCTCCTCGATGCTGCGGTCCTCCCAGTACCGCAGCACCAGCACCGCCCGGTCCTTGGGCGCCAGCCGGCCGAGCGCGTCGAGGAGCGTCAGCCGCAGCGTCATGTCGACCCCCGCTTCGCCCGGCACGTCCGGGAGGTCGGGGGTCGGGCGTTCTCGGTTGCTGCGGCGCCGCTGATGGGAGAGGAAGGCCCGCACCAGGACGGTCTGCGCGTAGCCGGCCGGGTTGTCGATCTTGGAGGCCCGCCCCCAGACCACATACATCCGGCCGAGGGTCTCCTGGACGAGATCCTCGGCGAGATGGGTGTCACCGCTGGTCAGCAGGCATGCCGACCGGAAGAGATGCCCGGCGCGGTTCGCGGCGAAGTCCAGATACCCGTCCGCGTGCGTCTGCCGCATCCACCCCCCATTCGCCGTGTACACCTCATTGACGCGCCAGAGGTGCCTGAATGTTTCACGGCCCGGGAGGATTTCCGCAAGCTTCCCGACGACGCTACGCGGCGACCGCCACCGATCCCTGGCCGAGGGCCGGGGCGAGGGCGGGAGCCGGAGCGACGGACGGGGCGACGGACGGAGTGGTGACCGGGGTACCGACCGGGGTGGCAACCGGTGCGTCGGCCGTCCTGGTGCCGCCCTTGGCGAAGACGATGACCCGCAGGACGACGAAACGGCCGACACCGGCGAGGCCCGAGGCCGAGAGGTACACGCTCTGCTCCAGCAGCGGACCCGGGTTCGGGTGCACCGCGTGCAGCACGAGCAGCGCGGCGGTGGTGAACAGGTAGCAGATCGCCGCGGTGGCACCGGACTTGACGTGGTCGCTCAGCTGGGCCCGTCCGGCCCGGAAGGTGAAGCGGCCGTGCAGCTCGGTGGCCAGCAGGGTGGAGGCGACGGTCACCAGCGCGTTGGCGACCACCAGGGGCAGCCGGCCCGACAGCAGCAGCAGGACGGCGCTGGACAGCAGCCCCACGCCCCCGCCGCACACGACGAACCGCACGAAGGCCGCGATCGGCCCGGTCCTGCCGGTTGGGTGGTCGGTGCTCCGCTCGATGCTCCCCGTGGTCTTCATGTCTCCAAGACTCCCGTACGCCACTGACAGCGCGCTGACTTCAGCCGACCGCTCACTGACCGCCCGCTGACACGGTGCCCGCCGAGCTGTCACGATGGGTGTGATCGCAGGAGGAATGCATGACAGAGGTGTTTCTACGGCGTCTGAGCCGGTGGCAGGCCGAGGCGCAAAGGGAGGCCTTCGCGGACCTCTACGTCGAGTCCTACCTCGGCGCCCAGGGCGAGGAGTTCCACAGCCGGCAGAGCTTTCTGCGGCGCTTCGCGGAGCATGTGCAGCACCCCGGATTCGATATGACGATCGCCGGCGACCCGGCGCTCGTGGGCTTCGCATACGGCTTTCCTCCGGATCGCGGCGGCGAGTGGTGGCAGGGATTCGTCGGCGGGGTCCCGCAGGACCTGGAGGAGCACACCGCCTCCGGCCAGGTCTTCGCCGTCGCCGAGCTGCTCGTACTCCCCTCCCACCGCCGCCTCGGGGTCGCGGGCCGGCTGCAGGACATGCTGCTGTCGCGCAGCGCCGCGGCCGTGGCGTCCGTGCTGGTGGAGACCCCGAACGTGCCGGCGCTGGCCGCGTACCGGGAGTGGGGCTGGTCGAAGAACGGTGAGGTCCAGCGTCGGCACGACCATTCGTTGACGGTGCTGGAATCGTGGAGCCGCAGCCTCGCGGATTAGCGGAGCCGGGGGTGGCGGAGCGGACAGGAGGGCAGAGGGGGCAGAAGGGGCCGGTGTAACGACAGGGACCCGTGCGTCGGGGAGGCGCCGGCCTGCCGGGGTGTCGTCACGGCAGCAGCAGGGTCTTCCCGAGGACGTCGCGGGCCTCCATCGCCCGGTGCGCGTCGGCGGCGCGCTCCAGCGGGAACGTCTGCCCGATGACGGGCCGGATCCGTCCCGCGGCGGCCTCCGTCAGCGCGCGCCGCAACAGCCCACGGCCGACGTCGGGCGCGAACTGCACCTGCTCGATGCCGCGTACGGTCACCTCGCGCCGGCGGGCCTCCGCCGGGTCGACGGGCGCGAAGCCGCCGGCGGCCGCGCCGTGCGCGGAGAACTGGCCGCCGCGGGCGGTCAGTTCGAACGCGGCCAGCCCGAGCTCCCCGCCGACGCCGTCGTAGACCATGTCGGGACCCGCACCGCCGGTCGCCTCGCGCACCCGCTCCTCCCAGCCCGGCAGCGAGTAGTCGACGACGGCATGGGCACCCAGCTCGCGCAGCAGGTCCAGCTTCCGCTTGCCGCGAGCAGCCGCCACGACCCGTTCCCCCGCCGCCAGGGCCAGCTGCACCATGAGAATGCCCAGCCCGCCGCCGGCCCCGGTGACCAGCACCCACTCCCCCGGCTGGGTCCGGGCGGCGTCCGCCAGGCCCAGCGCGGTGGTGCCGTCGTGGAGCAGCGCGGCGGCCTCGCGCGGGCCGAGCCCGTCGGGTACGGCGAGCAGGGCGTCGGCGGGCGCCAGGGCCCGCTCGGCGTACCCCCCGCGGTCACCGACATGGGCGGCGACGGACCGGCCGATCCAGCCGGGCTCGACGCCCTCCCCGACGGAGAGCACCCGCCCGGCCACCGCGCCCCCGGGTACGTACGGCGGCCGCACCGGCAGGAAGTCCTGCGCCAGGCCCTCGCGGATCCGCGCCTCGAAGAGGATCACGTCGGCCGCCTCGACCCCCACGACCACCTCGCCGGGACCGGCGACCGGATCCGGCAGCTGCGCCGTGACCAGCACCTCGGGACCACCGAACCGTGTCACCTGTACTGCTCGCACACCCATCACTCCCTACGTCCGCCACCTGCTGCTTCGTCCACGCAGCAGTCTCAGACTTGAACCTCGGTTCATGTCAAGGAGCGACGGGGTCGGTGGTGGCGGAGTCCGTGGCGCCGGGTCCGTGGTGGGGGTCTCCGTGGCCAGGTGCGCGGCCGGGTGCGCGGATTACCGGGCCGCGTCGAGCCGTACGAACTCGTCGGCGGTGAGCGTCACTTCGCCGGCCGCGGCCGAGTCCCGGATCGTCGCGGGCCGGCTGGCGCCCGGGATGGGAACGACGACCGGGGACTTCGCCAGCAGCCAGGCGAGAGCGATGCGCTGCGGGCTCACCCCGCGGTCCCGCGCTATCTCGTGGAAGGCGGCGAAGGGCGGGGCGTGGGTCGGGGCCGGGGCCGGGGCGGGGGGCGGGGCCGGGATCCCGTCAGCCACCGTCGGCGGGGCGTCGAGCGAGCTCCGGGAGATGCCGCCGAGCGGGCTCCAGGGCAGGAGGGCGATCCCGAGCTCGTCGCACAGCCGCAGCTCGGCCGCACTGTCGCGGACGGCGGGCGAGTACTCGTTCTGCACCGAGGCCAGCCGACCGCCGAGGATCTCGTCGGCCTGCCGGATCTGATCGGCGTCCACGTTGGAGACGCCCGCCATCCTGATCGTGCCCGCGTCGAGCAACTCCCGCAGCGCGCCGATGGATTCGGCGAACGGGACCCGGGGGTCCGGCTTGTGCAGCTGGTACAGCCCGATCGCCTCGCCACCGAGCCGCCGCAGCGACTCCTCGCAGGCCCGCTTCAGATGCTCCGGGGTGCCGTCGACGGTCCACGAACCGTCGCCGGGCCGCCCGCGGCCCCCCTTGGTCGCGACGAGGACGTCCGACGTGTCACCGCCGTAGGCGGCGATGGCGCGGGCGATCAGCTCCTCGTTGTGCCCCCGCTCGTCCGCGTGCCAGTGGTAGGAGTCGGCGGTGTCGATGAGCGTCACCCCTTGGTGGCCCTCGACAGCGTCGACATGCGGCTGCTCGAACTCGTCCAGACCGAGGGCCGCATCACTCTCAGTGAGCTGGGCCGACGGGTGAGCCTCAGCCCGGCCGCCGTGGCGGAACGCATCCGCCGGCTGGAGGGCAACGGCATCATCACCGGCTACTCCGCCGTGGTCGCACCGAACCGGCTCGGCTACGGCATGCTCGCCTTCGTCCGGGTCTCCCCGCACGGCGGCTACACCCTGCGTCACCCCAGGACGCTGGAACTGATGGCGCGCCCCGAGATCCTGGAGGTGCACCACGTCGTCGGCGAGGACTGCTGGATCATCAAGGTCGCCGTGGCCGACACCTCGCACCTCGAGGAGATCCTCGAACAGATCTCGGCCCTCGGCCGCACCACGACGTCGATCGTGCTGTCCTCCCCGGTCGAACGGAAGGTCATCACCCCGATCGACCGCACCGGCACAGCACCTTAGAGAGCGGCACGCCTGGCAAGAGGCGCGCCACGAGCGAGGCTCATCCGGTCAGGAGGAGCCGTCCGCGGAGCGCCAGGCGTCGACCCCCGCATGGGAGGCGGCCTGCGAGGCGGCCTTCGCCTGCCGCATGGCGCGGGCCGCCAGTTCGGACGGCGGTACCTCCATATGACGGACGTATCCGCGCCCGGCGTTCAGCAGCGTGACGCCGATCATGACCGTCCCGGCCAGCCCCAGCACCGCCGCGGCGCCGGTGACGGCCACACCCACCGCGAGCATCCGCGCGTCGATGTCGATTCCGTGTTCAGTCATCCGATTGATCGTCATGCATCCAGCCTGAGCGCCCGCGCCGTCTTCCGCACGCCGGGCGGAGCCGTCCGGGATCCTGATCCGCGGACCACAGCGCTCTGACAACTTCTTCACAGGTGCCTGCCAGCCTGTCGATCATGCCGACTGCCGCGCGGCAGCCGCCGGACGCGGCGAGCGCCGGACGCGGCGGCCGCTCCGACACTGATCGACCCCCGTCAACGGAAGGCACCACCATGTTCTCCCTCCGCACCCTGCGCACCGCCGCCGTCACCGCAGTCATCGCCGGCACGGTGCTGCTCCCGGCCACCGGAGCGTTCGCGGCGGACGCGAGCGCCAAGCCCGCCCCCGCCCCCACCGCCTCCTCCGGCGCGGTCACCGACAGCCCCCGTCCCACCGCTTCCGTCAGCGCCCCCGGCGGCACCCGCACCGGCGCCCCCCAGCCGACCGCCGCCCCCGCCGGCCAGTCCGCCGCCCCGATGCCGCGCGGCGGCGTCGCCGCCGGCGAGCAGCCGGCCGGGAGCACGGGCACCAGCAACGCCACCATCGCCGGCTCGGCCGCCGCGGCCGCCGCGCTCGCGGGTGCCGGCTTCGTCATCGTGCGCCGCCGGGCCGCCCGCCACGACGGCTGACCCTCCGATCCACGTGGTGCGCCGCCCCCGTGGGCGGCGCACCACCACCCCTAAGGACACCCATGGCCCGCATCCCGCACCCGGCGCGGCGGACCGGCCCGGCGCGCGCCCTGCGAGCCCCGCTCCTCGCGCTGGCCCTCACCACCGTGGCCGCCTGCTCGTCAGGCTCCCCCTCCGCCAGCGCCCCGGAACCGCCCGCCACCGGCGCATCGACCCCTCCCCGGCCACGGCACCCGCCACCCCCGGCGACCCCACCCGCGTGGTCATCCCCTCGCTCGGCGTGGACAGCTCCCTGCTGCGGCTCGGCCTCAACACCGACCAGACGGTCCAAGTCCCGCCGTCGGACCAGGGCATGACCGCCGGCTGGTACACGAACAGCGCGGTACCCGGCCAGCGTGGCTCGTCCGTCGTCATCGGCCACAACAACACCCGCCACGGCAAGGCCGTCTTCCACGATCTCGCGAAGATCAAGAAGGGCGCCGACATCGCCGTCCGCGGCGCCGACGGCAAAACCGTCCACTTCACCGTGACCGCCACCCAGACGGTCAGCAAGAAGACCTTCCCCACCCAGCAGGTCTACGCCCCCACCCCGACCCCCACCCTCCGCCTGATCACCTGCGACGGCTCGATAGACCCCCAGGGCCACCCCGTCGACAACCTCATCGTCTACGCAACCCTGACCTGAGCCCCCACCCGACACCGCCCCGCCGCAGAACGAAGAGGTCCCGGTCAGCTTGCTGACCGGGACCTCTTCGTTCTGCGGCGGGTGGTGGTCAGGTACTCAGGGACCAGGACTTGAGTACTCAGGGACCAGGACTTGAGCAGGGTCCGGGCGGTTCCGTTGTTGCCGAGGGGGACGCGATAGCTCAAGAGGTGTTCAGGCGTGGGAGTTGGTCAGGGCGAAGTAGGGCGAGAAGTCGTCCAGCAGGACGGTGAGGGTGGTGAAGACGCTGCGGTCGCCCTCGGTGCTGATCTGGCCGGCATCGGCGTCGGGGAACAGCTCCATCGCCTCGTCCAGGCAGGCGGCGAAGTTCGCGGCCGCGGGTGCGGGCCCCGCGCAGGGTCTGGAGGGCCAGGTCCCAGACCGGTTCACCTCCGCGGTGCGGATGACGCCGCCGTCGGGCAGCGGCGCGATCAGCCCTCGCTGGACGTCCGCGAAGTCACGCACGTCGTCGAACGCCAGCGTCTTGAGCGCGGCACGGTTCGCTGCGGCCGTCGCCTTCGACGCCGCCTTGGGTGCTACCGGCATGACGTCCTCCTTGGTGGTCCGCCCTTCGATGGACATGTTCCAGCCTGTGCCCCAACGAGCGGTTTGTCTGATCGAGAGAACCCCGGCGCCGGGCCGCGGGTGTCATCCGACGAGCCCGTAGATGCTTTTGCCGACCAGCCACAGGCCGATGACCAGGGACAACGCGACGATGGCCTGGTCCTGGTGCCCGTCGACCCAGGAACGCAGGGCTGCCAGCCGCACGTGGGCGGTTTCGGGTCGGAAGGTCGCGTAGAGCTCCATGGCCAGCAGGCTGGAGGTGGCCAGCAGCACGTAGCCCATCAGTGCCAGGTAGGAGCCGATCGAGGACAGGTGCGCCTGCACGACGGTGGCACCACCGGCGGCGACCATCGCCCAGGGCTGCAGCAGGAAGCCGAGCGCGGCGGCGAACCAGAGCGAGACGCCGTCCAGCCGAGCCATCCACTTGGGGGCGGGACGCGGCTTGGGATCCCGGCGCCGCTTGCCTTCGCCGTAGACGACCATGCCCAGACCCAGCGCCAGTTTGAGGGCCAGGGCGGCGGTGGAGGGATTGCTGTTGCGCGTGGGTGGGTTGCCGCCGGTCAGCAGGATCACGGCGGCGATCACCGCGACCAGACAGGCCAACCAGGCCAGGATGAACGCCAGCCCCTTGCGCACCCCGCCCGGTGCGGACAGCAGCAGGATGAACGCGGTGTTGTGCAGCGGGCCCAGCGTGATGGCCACGCCGATCAAAACCAGGTCAAGCACCATGGCCGCCACCGGTGTTCATGAGCTGTCGGAGTGCCCGTGCGGTGTCCTGGTTCATGGTCGTACCCTCCGAGCAGGGGGTCCAGCGCCGGGGCGAGTGCCGGGATCCGCTCGCCTGCGTGCGGCCCCCGGGGGTGGCCACGAACGGTACGCAGGGCGGGAAGGCCGCTGTGGCCGCCGGTGGCCCGGGCGGGATGCGCGGGCGTTGGTTCAGTCACTGGTCCCTGCGGCGTCCAGAGCTCCGACCAGGTCCTCCAGGGGAATGCGCCCGCCGGCGATCATCTGGGCACCGGAACGGCGCAGCGCGGAGGCCAGCGGGGCGGCCCAGAGGTTCTCGTAGACGATGATGCCCGCCGCACTGCCGGGTTCCAGGACAGCGCCGGCCTCATCGACGTCCTCGGAGCTGAGCAGCCCGGAGGGTGCGCCCTCGAAGACGGCCAGCTCCAGGACACCGTCGTGGTCGAGGTCGGCGATGGTCAGTGCGACCACCGAGCCATCCGTCTCCTTGCGCACGAAGGAGAGGTCGATGATGCGGATGATGCCGCGGTCGACCAGGTCGACCAGCAGGGGCAGTCCCTCTCCGCCCATGTCGCCGTTGGGGAACTCGATGATCAGGTAGTCGATCGGCCCCAGGTCGTTGAACTCGTCCACGTCGGCTCCTCGTAGGTCGCGGGAAGGATGCTGCGGTACAAGCCCTCGCATTGGCGGGGGCCGGGACCGGGTCGCCTGCGAATCCGGTTCGGCGCTGCGGCCTTGACCATGTGGTGCTCCTACAAGCCGAGGACCTTGGCTTTCTGTGCCGCGAACTCCTCATCGCTCAGCACGCCCTGGTCCCGCAGTCCGCCGAGCTGTTTGAGCTGTTCGATCCGGCTGTCCATATCGGTTGCGGGGGCGGCTGCCACCGGGGCTGCGACGGGGGCCGGTGCGGGCGCGGCGACGGGCTCGGGCTCGACCGGTGGTGCCTGCTGGGCACCCTGGTCGGCCCAGCGTCCGGCCTGGCGCCGTGACACGCGGTTCGAGACGGCGGTGGCTGTTCCGGCGACGACCGCGGTGCGGGCGACCGTACGAAGTAGGCGGGGCATCTGATCTCTCCCTCGGGTTCGTGGCACAGGCGGCGGATCCGCCCGCGCTCACGCGCCTCGGGCGGCTCGGGCGGCTCGGGCGGCTCGGGCGGCTCGGGCGGTGACCTGGCTGCTGTTCACAGCGTCGACCAGGGCCTGGTGATCGCGTTCGTTCTGGTCGGCGTAACGCTCTGCGAAGCGGGCCAGGGCCTTGTCGAAGACGTCGCCCGCGCCCAGGTAGGCGGCGATCGCGATCCGTTCCAGGTCCGGGAGCAGCTCCGGTGCGGGAGTGCCCTGTGTCGTGGTCTGCTTCATGGACGAGTCCTCCTCGCCTGGGTGCGGTCTGCCCGTCCAAGGCGCCCGCCCTTCAAGTCAACGCCCGTGTCCCGACTTCGGCCACCGCGAACACCAGGCCGGGGGGCTGGGGGCCCGCTCAAGGCTTCCAAGAGCGCACGGCTGCTGAGCTCCTGCACCGCATGAGCCGCATGAAGCGCATGAGGTCGCAGAAACTGGCGCTGCCGACCGCACTCATCGAGGCTCCGTCGGACGGGTTTCCCCGCTCAGACGCCGGCTTCACGGCCCGGCGACGATCACGATCAGGTCGACCCCGAGCACAGCCGGCAGTCCGATCAACATGCCGCACACCTACGCATTGCGATGCACAGGTGGACGGTGCCCGATGGGCCGAGATTCCAAGGTCAACGAAAACAAGAAACCCCAGGTCAGATGCCTGACCTGGGGTTCCCCATGGGGCCGCCTTCGGGATTCGAACCCGAGACCTACGCATTACGAGTGCGTTGCTCTGGCCAGCTGAGCTAAGGCGGCATGCTGCGCTCGGCCAGTGTGGCGGGAGCAGCGGCGCCAAGTCTACAGGGTTGTTGGGGGTGCTCCGTGCAGGGGTGGATCGGGCGGAAATGCAGGTCAGCGGGTCAGTCGCACTTTTTGTTCTTGGGCGGGGTGGTGCCTTCGAGGAGGTAGAGGTTCACGGCGGTGTCGATGCAGTCGGAACCGCGGCCGTAGGCGGTGTGGCCGTCGCCGTTGTAGGTGAGGAGGTGGCCGGAGGAGAGCTGGGAGGCGAGGGACTCGGCCCAGGAGTACGGGGTGGCCGGGTCGCGGATGGTGCCGACGACGAGGATCGGGGCCGCGCCCTTGGCTTCGATGCGCTGGGGCTTGCCGGTGGCCGGGACCGTCCAGTAGCCGCAGATCAGGCTGGCCCAGGCCAGGCCCGTGCCGAAGTGCGGGGAGGTGGAGCGGAAGGACGGGAGGGCGCGCGCGACGTCGGCCGGGGAGGAGAGGGCCGGGGGGAGGTCGAGGCAGTTGACGGCGGCGTTGGCGAACATGAGGTTCGAGTACTTGCCGCTGCTGTCGCGCTCGTAGTACTCGTCGGAGAGCTTGAGGAGGCCGGCGCCGTCGCCCTGCTGGGCCTTGGCCAGGGCGGCGCGCAGTGTCGGCCAGGAGCCCTCGTCGTACATGGCGGAGATCACGCCGGTGGTGCCGAGCGCCTCGGTGAGCGGGCGGGCCTGGCCGGTGGGGAGCGGTTTGGCGTCGAGGGAGCGGAAGAGGTCGTCGAGGCGGTGCCCGGCGTCGTCCGCGCTCTTCGTGCCCAGGGCGCAGTCGGTGTGCTTGACGCAGTCGTTCGCGAAGGCGGTGAAGGCGGTCTCGAAGCCGCCGGCCTGGGTGCGGCTGCTGTCGAGGGCGGAGACCGCGGGGTCCATCGCGCCGTCGAGGACCAGCCGGCCGACGCGCTGCGGGAACAGCCCGGCGTAGGTGGCACCGAGGAAGGTGCCGTACGACTTGCCGACGTAGCTGAGCTTGTCGTCGTCGAGCAGGGCCCGCAGGATGTCCATGTCACGGGCCGATTCGACCGTGGAGACATGGCCGAGGAGCTTGGCGGAGCGCTTCGCGCAGCTGGCCGCGAAACCGGTGTCGGCGGTGACGAGCTCGCTGGTCTCGGTGGCGTCGTCGGGGGTCGTGTCGACGGCGGTGAAGGCATCCATCTGCGCGTCGGTGAGGCACTCGACGGGCTCGCTGCGGGCGACGCCGCGCGGGTCGATGGCGGCCATGTCGTAGCGGGAGGTGACCGGTGCGGGGAAGCCGAGCGCCGCGTACTGCAGATAGTCGATGGCCGAGCCGCCGGGACCGCCGGGGTTGACCAGGAGCGAGCCGAGGCGCGCGCCGGGACCCGCGGCCTTCTTACGGGCGACGGCGAGCTTCAGATCGTCGGCCGCGACGGGGTGCGCGTAGTCCAGCGGGGCCTTCATCGTCGCGCACTCGAAACCGGGGACACCGCACGAGTGCCAGTTCAGCTTCTGCGCGTAGTACGGCGCCAGGTCGGCGTCACCGGCCGACGGGAGCGGTCCGAGCGAGCTGGCGGTGGTGGAGGCGGCGGCGCTGTGGCCCGGGCCCCCGCTGCTGCATCCGGAGAGGAGCAGGCCCGCCACCGCGAGGGCGATGGCGGGGATACGGAGCGGGCTCTTGGAGTACATCGGCGGCTCGGGTCCTCCCGTCGGGTGAGGGGGAGCGTATCCGTCCTGGTGGGGTGGGGGCGGGCTCCGGCGCCCGCTTATGGGCTATTTGTAGGCTGTTTGTAGGCCGTTTGAGGGCTGATCGAGTGGCTGGGCGAGTGGTTGGGCGAGGGCTTGGGCGGGTGGTTCGGTCAGTGGTCTCATCGCGTGCCTGGGCGGGTGGTTCGGTGAGTGGTCTCATCGCGTGCCTGGGCGGGTGGCTCGCCGCGCGCCTGGGCGGGTGGCTCGCCGCGCGCCTGGGCGGGTGGCTCGCCGCGCGCCTCGGTGAGTGGTCCCGTCGCGTGCCTGCGCCCGATCGCGCGCGCTCGCTACGGGTGCTTCGGGCCGTCGACCTTCTCCGTCAGGTAGCCGGCGACGCGCGCGAAGAGTTCGCGGCGGCCGCTCACGCCGTCGATGACGCGTACCTCGTCGGCGCGGGGGCGCAGCGCCGTGCGGAACCTGAGGGCCGAGTCGCGGGAGGCGCTCTCGCCGGAGCCGGAGGCGATGAGGAGCGCGGGGCGGCGGCCCGCCGGGGACGGGGCCGGGACGGCGACGCCCTCGTACCGGCCGGAGATCCCGGCGACCGCGCGGTAGCGGTCGGGGTGGGCGAACGCCTCGCGGACCGCGCACGCCGCCCGGTCGCCGACGCCCAGGATCGCGCGGGCGGAGCGGGTCGTCAGGGTGCGGTAGTGCCGGGCGACGGCGCCGAGATCGGGTCCCGCGCCGCCGCAGGTGCGCGGGATCACGAGAAGGAACGGATCGGCCAGGCGCCGCTGGACCTGGGCGGCGAAGCCCGCGTAGAGCTCCTGGTCACCGGCGCCGAGCTCAGCGACCACCACGGGGAAGGACACCTTCGCGGCGCGCGGGTACGCGTACTGCGCCGGGGTCCAGACGCGCGTGCCGTCGGCGAGCTCCTGCAGGACGCCGCCCGCCGGGCGGGAGATCGTACGGGGCGCCGCGGATCCGGACGCGGGCGGCGCGGCCGCGCGGGCGGGCGCCCGGGGAGGCGCGGGCACCCGGAGGTCCACCGCCGTCCGGGCCGCGGCCGTCACCGTGCCCCCGCCGCCGCCCGGCGACAGCAGCGGTACGGCGACGGCGACCACCGCCAGGACGGCCGCGCCCGCGGCGGCGGCGCGCAGCGCCGTACCGGTACGGTCCTGCGCCAACTCGTAGACCCGGCCGGACCGTTCCGACCACCAGTAGCGCAGCGCGGAGCGCACGAGCGCCACGGCGGCGGCAGTGGTGAAGAAGAGCAGAGTGAACAGGACGGCATCAGCCACGGTACGGACCACCTCGGGGACGACTGCGGCCTCCGGGTGGGCTCCGGCGGCACTGTCTGCAGCCTGCAACGCGGCACGCCGGGTGGGCGGTCGGCGTTACGGGTCCCCGTCGTTGATCACCCGAAGGCACCAAAGGCGCCAAAGGCACCAACGACCCCAGAGGGCCGAGGAAGGCGAAGGCCCCCTCAGCCCGCCCCCTCAGTCCGCCCCTGTCAGCCCGCCCCCTGTCAGCCCGCCCGCAGCGACAGCGTCATCGCCTCCACCGCCAGCAGCGGCGCGACGTTCCGTTCCAGTGCCTGCCGGCAGGCGAGGATCGACTCGATCCGGCGCAGCGAGTTCTCCGGGCGGGAGGAGGCCGCGATGCGCTCGATCGCGTCGCGCGCCTCGACGTTCGCGATGCCGACCTTCGAGCCGACCTGTACCGCGAGCACGTCCCGGTAGAACCCGGCCAGGTCGATGAGGGCGAGGTCCAGGGTGTCCCGCTGGGTTCGGGTCGATCTGCGCTTCTGGCGGTCCGCGAGGTCCTTCATGGCGCCCGCCGTGCCGCGCGGCATCCGGCTGCCGGCGCCCGCCGACGCCCCGAGCGCGGCCCGCAGCTCCTCGGTCTCCTTGCCGTCAACGTCCACGGCGACCTGCTTGGCGTCGTCCGAGGCCGCGTCCACCAGCTCCTGCGCGGCCTTCAGACACCCGCCCACATCGTCCACCCGCAGCGGCACCCGCAGCACGGTCGCCCGCCGCGCCCGCGCCTGCTCGTCGGTGGCGAGCCGGCGGGCCCGGCCGATGTGGCCCTGTGTCGCCCGGGCGGCCGTGGAGGCCAGCTCGGGGTCGACCCCGTCGCGCCGCACCAGGACGTCGGCGACCGCTTCCACGGACGGGGTCCGCAGACTCAGCAGCCGGCACCGGGAGCGGATGGTCGGCAGCGCGTCCTCGACCGAGGGCGCGCACAGCAGCCAGACGGTCCGGGGCGCGGGCTCCTCGACCGCCTTCAGGAGCACGTTCCCCGCTCCTTCGGTGAGGCGGTCGGCGTCCTCCAGGACGATCACCTGCCACCGGCCGCCCGCCGGCGACATGGCCGCCCGCCGCACCAGGTCACGGGTGTCCTTCACGCCGATCGACAGCAGATCCGTCCGGACGATCTCGACGTCCGCGTGCGTCCCGATCAGCGTCGTGTGGCAGCCGTCGCAGAACCCGCAGCCCGGCACCCCGCCCAGCGCCCGGTCCGGGCTCGTGCACTGCAGCGCCGCCGCGAAGGCGCGGGCCGCGGTGGAGCGGCCGGAGCCGGGCGGGCCGGTGAACAGCCAGGCGTGCGTCATCTTGGACGCGGTCGGCAGCGCCGCGCCCTTCGCGCCCGCCGACGTGGCCGTCACCAGGGCATCGGCGTCCCGCGCGGCCGCGGACAGCTGCGCCGTCACCGCGTCCTGGCCGACCAGGTCGTCCCACACCGCCATTACGAGTCCTCTGCGGTCGCCGTTCGTGCCATCGCCCGTTGCCATCGGAAGCCAAGCCATGGGAGCCATGGGTAGCCATCAGATGCCATCGGACCTGGACACCATTGTCGGGCATCGCACTGACAACGGTTCGCCGCTCACCGGCCGCCCCGTCCCCGCCCCACCCCACCCCTCACATCGTCAGCCGGCGCACCCCGCCCGCCACAGCGCGCTGCTCCGGAGCGTCCGCCCCGGTCCAGCAGGATCCGCGGCGGGCCAGCAGCCGGCGCAGCCAGACCTCCGTCGCGACGAGCTCGCCGAGCCCGTCCAGCGGGAGCGCCTCGCCGTCGGCGGCGGCCCGCAGGGCCTGGCGGACGACGCGGGCCTCGACGAGCCCGGCGTCGGCGAGCAGCGGCGTGTCGAACAGTTCGATGAGGTCGTCGACGGAGGACCGCAGCCCGGTGCGGAACGCGGCGGCGGTCGAGACGTGGGAGTTGGCGCCCCAGCCCGGCGGCAGCTCCCGGATCCCCGAGCCGGCCAGGACCGCCCGCAGCACCGAGACCCGCGCCCCGGGCTGCACGCGCAGCGCCTCGGGCAGCGCCCGGCAGGCGCGGACGACCTGGTTGTCGAGGAAGGGGGCGTGCAGCCGCTGGCTGCGCACCTCGACGGCCTGCTCGAAGACGCGGTGGTCGGCGGCGTGCCGGGCCAGCGCGGCTCGCGCGCGCCGGTCGCCCGGACGTTCCACCGGTCCCGGCCGGGCCGCCGCCTCCTGGAGGCGAACCGATACTTCGGCGAGGGCCTCGCCGGTCAGCCAGCGGGCGGCCGGGCCCGGCCGCACCCAGGCCAGCGCGGCGAGGGAGGCGTTGAGCGCGGCGCCCGGCCCCGCGTCACCGGAGCTCGAGCCGGGACCGAAGCCGTTGCCGGAGGCCGCGGACGAGCCGGATCCGTAGCCGAAGTCGCGCCGCAACAGCCGGGCCGCGGCGTCCTGCACGCCCTGCTGGTAGGGCGTACGGGCCAGCCGCCGGGCGGCGCGGTAGACGGTGAAGGGGACGAGGACGGAACGGCCGGTCGGGCCGTCAGCCGTGGCGAGCGCGGCCACCGGTCGCAGCATGTGCCGGCGGTGCCGGTCCAGGAGCAGGTCGGCGAGGCGTGCCGGGTGCGCGTCGAGGACCTGGCGGGCGCCGTGCCCCACGAGGTGGTCGGCGCCGCCCGCGGCGAGCCGGCGGCGGTGGCGCTCCGCGGTGATGAGGGACGGGCCCGGCTCGTCGGTGAGCGGGCCCGAGCCGAGCTCGGCGTACGGGAGCGCCTCGGTGCCGCCGGGCACCACCACGTGGTGCAGCCGGGGGTCGGCGGCCATGGCCCTGGCCCGTTCGAGTTCGGCGTCGCGGGACTGCAGTCCGCCGCCCGCCAGATCGTTGAAGGTGACGGCCAGCAGCCGCTGCCCGGCCGAGGATCCGTGGCCGAGCGGGGTGCCGGGCATGCCGGGCAGTCCGGCGGCGAGCAGCGCGAGGGTGGCGGAGGCGCTGCCTCCGGACAGGTCGGCGCCGATGCCGGGGGACGGGGCCTCGCCGGCCTCGGGGATGAAGCGCGGCTGGGCGAGCCGGGCCCGTACGGCGTCGACGAGGGCGTCGCGGACCCCGGTGATCGCCGCCTCGGTGTCGGAGGCGGAGGTCTGGTTGCCGACGGCGAGCGACGCGGTCGCCTCGTAGCCGCTGATCTCGGGGACGCCGTCGCGCAGGATGAGGGCGTGGCCCGGCGGCACGCGGCGGACGCCGATGTACGGCGTCCCGTCGCCGAGCGCCTCGGGCGAGTCCGGGCAGGCGAGGGTGGCGGCGAGGTGGGTGACGTCCAGCCCCGCCTCGGTGAGGTCGGCGAGCGGGAGAGCGGCCGTCGCGAAGGCCGTACCGCCCGCCCAGCGGGTGTGGAAGACCGGCCGGGCGCCGGCGAGGTCGCCCAGGATCGTGATCCGGCGGCCGAGTTGGAGGACGGCGGTGTAACTGCCGGGCCATGCGGTGAGGTGGCGCAGGGCGCCGCCGCGGGCGGCGAAGAGGCCGACGCGCAGTTGGGCGTCGCTGGCGTGGCAGCGGCCGAGGATGGCGATCCGGGCGATGGCGGGGTGGCTGCTGCCGTAGCCGCTGCCGTGACCGCCGCCGTAGGTACTGCCGTTGCTGTCGCCGTAGCCGTTGGAACCCTGGTAGCCGGTTCCGGTGCCGCGGCCGCTGCTGCCGCCGCCGTAACCGTTGTTCCCGTACCCGTTGCTTCCGTAGCCGCTTCCGGAGCCGCTTCCGTAGGCGGCACCCGTACCGGACCCGGAACCAGAACCGGAATAGCTGCTGCCGCCCTGGTAGGAGGCGCCGGCCGGGTCGGCGTGGATCACGCGGACCTCGTCCGGACGCCAGTCACCGACCGCCCACAGCGGATCCGGGTCGCCCCACAGGAGTTGCGCGCCAACCGGGAGGACCGTACGGGCCGCAGTGCCCGGGAGTGACCCCGCGGCGGCACTGCTCCACCCCACCAACCACCGCATCGCCGCCTCCACAGGCTGTGGACCACTGGCTGTGCGGCATGCGAACTGCCGCTCCGCCTGAGGAACATGCTGCCATGGCACGGCGCACAAGGAGGCGCATGGGCGCAGGGAGGAGCGCCGGGTCGTCCGCGTGAAGCCAAACGTCGGTTTCACGCCAAAGTGGCTGGCACATGCCGGAGTTGATATGCCGGTCGCCGGATCTGTGGTCGAGCGGGCGCATTTACGGGACATACGCCGCATAAAAACAACAGTCCGGGAGGCGTCCGCACGCCTCCCGGACCGGTCCGCCGCCCGCGGGGATTGTGGCGGCGGAGCCCCCTGGCCCGCCGTCTCTTGCCATTGCCGCTTGTCGAGGCCACGGGCCGACCCACCCGTCCATGGAAGCGCGCCTGATCAGGACCGCAAAGAGCGCACGGGCGGGCGCACAGCCACATATACCGGGAGCACGGGCACTTTTTGGGGGCTGCAATCTCGCCATCCGGGACAGGCCTCTTAACGGTCGGGATGCGGCGAACTACGCTGGGTGTACCCGAGTAGCGAACGCCCCGGCATCTCGGGGCCCGGTTTGTCCGCGACATTGGCCGAATCGGGCTCCACAGACATCACAGCCTCTACAAGAGGGGCTGGGGCGGCCGTTCTTTGTGTCGAGGGGGTGGCAAGGGCGTGGTCCACGTGCGCGGCCCTCGCGTGTCCGGACGGGCCGGCGCGTCCGGCATCCCCGGCGCGTCCGACACAGCCGGCCCGGCCGATGTTCCCGGCCCGGTCGACACCCCCGGCACCCGCGGCACCCCCGGCCCGGCCGACATCTCCGGCTTACCCGATGCCTCGGGACCACCGGGACCACCGAGCCCACCCGGCCCATCCGATACCCCGGGTTCATCCGATGCTCCAGGCTCATCCGGTCCGACCAGAGCGACCCACCCGACCAGAGCGACCCGCCCGTCCGGCCCGACCGGCTTGCCGGGAACGGCCGTCGCGCCCGGTGCGCCCGGTCCTGCCGGTGCGTCCGACGAGGAGTGGCCATGCTGTGCTCTCCCGGGAGGCAGCTTCCGCCGCCCCCCGTTCTCGCACGAGTTCTCGCCCGAATCCCCCCTCGGTCCCACGTCTGGGTACCGAACCGGATACCGATCCAGCTGCCGAGCCGGGTACCGGACCGAGTACCGAACCGGGTGCACACCCGGGCTCCCGTCAGCACCGCCCCCCGAGAGACAACCAGGCCGTCCGGCCTGCCCCCAGCGGCATCGCGAGGTGAACCGCAGTGAACAAGGAACATCGCGGGCCGAACGAAAAACTCGGCACCCTGCTCGCCCTGGCCGCCATCAGTAACGCGGGCCTCGCCCGCCGGGTCAACGACCTGGGCGCGCAACGGGGCCTGACCCTCCGCTACGACAAGACCTCGGTGGCCCGCTGGGTCAGCAAGGGCATGGTGCCGCAGGGCGCCGCACCGCACCTCATCGCCGCGGCCATAGGCAGCAAGCTCGGCCGTCCCGTCCCGCTGCACGAGATCGGGCTCGCGGACGCCGATCCGGCGCCCGAGGTCGGGCTCGCCTTCCCGCGCGACGTCGGCGAGGCGGTGAAGTCCGCCACCGACCTGTGGCGGCTCGACCTGGCCGGCCGCCGCGGTCCCGGCGGCACCGGCATCTGGCAGAGCCTGGCGGGCTCCTTCGCGGTCAGCGCGTACGTGACCCCCGCCTCGCGCTGGCTGATCACCCCCGCCGACGCCCTGGTGGCCCGTGACGCCCCCGCGCCCGGCACCGCCCACGTCGGGCACTCGGACGTGGCGAAGCTGCGCGAGGCCGCGGACGACGCCCGCCGCTGGGACTCGAAGTACGGCGGCGGCGACTGGCGCTCCGGCATGGTCCCCGAATGCCTGCGGGTCGAGGCGGCGCCGCTGCTGCTCGGCTCGTACAGCGACGAGGTCGGCCGCTCGCTCTTCGGCGCCACCGCGGAACTCACCCGGCTCGCCGGCTGGATGGCCTTCGACACCGGCCAGCAGGAGGCCGCGCAGCGCTACTACATCCAGGCCCTGCGGCTGGCCCGCGCGGCGGCCGACGTCCCCCTGGGCGGCTACGTCCTGGCGTCGATGTCCCTGCAGGCCACGTACCGGAACTTCGCCGACGAGGGCGTCGACCTCGCCCAGGCCGCCCTGGAACGCAACCGCGGTCTGGCCACCGCCCGCACGATGAGCTTCTTCCAGCTCGTCGAGGCCCGCGCCCACGCCAAGGCCGGCGAAGCCGCCGCGTGCGCCACGTCCCTCGCGGCGGCCGAGTCCTGGCTGGAGCGCTCCCGGGACGGCGACGCCGATCCCGCCTGGCTCGGCTTCTACTCCTACGACCGGCTCGCCGCCGACGCCGCCGAGTGCTACCGCGACCTGCGGGTACCCCGCCAGGTGCAGCGTTTCACCGAACAGGCGCTGGCCCGGCCCACGGAGGAGTACGTCCGCTCGCACGGACTGCGCCTCGTCGTGTCGGCCGTCGCCGAACTCGAGTCGGGGAACCTGGACGCCGCCTGCGCCGCGGGGACCAAGGCCGTCGAGGTCGCCGGCCGCATCTCGTCGGCGCGCACCACGGAGTACGTCCGCGATCTGCTGCACCGGCTGGAGCCGTACGGCAACGAACCGCGGGTCGTCGAGCTGCGGGAACGGGCCCGGCCGCTGCTGGCGGCGCCGGCGTGATGCCGCCCTAGGCGTAGCCGATGCCGTGGCCGAAGGTGAAGCCGATGCCGTAGCCGATGCCGTAGCTGCGGTCGCTGTAGCAGTAGCAGTAGCTGCGGTCGTCGCGGTAGCCGTAGTCGAAGTCGTAGCTGTACCTGCAGCCGTCGTGAGGTCGGGAGCTCAGGAACTCGTGAGCCGCCCGTGAGCCGCCCGTGGACCGCCTGTGCGGTCCACGGACTGCGTCCACGGGGTCACACACCTTGCCCCGCAAGGGTTTGCGACGATTGTCAGTGGGCCAGTTCATGATGGGGATGTCTTCAGGTCGAGGACTTCATGGCGTCATGGCGGGGGCTTCATGAAGGGGACTCATGATGGGGGCCCATGATGGGGGCGACTGGCCGTCCGGTCAGAAGCGCGGAGCCGGGGAGGTGGCATGGGACCGTACGCCGATGATGTGAACGATGTCGTCGTCATCGGGGCGGGCATCGTCGGCCTGTCCACGGCCTACGCGCTGACCCGTGCGGCGCCGGGCACGCGGGTGACGGTCCTGGAGAAGGAGCCCGGCCCGGCCCGGCACCAGACCGGCCGCAACAGCGGAGTGATCCACAGCGGGATCTACTACCCCCCGGGGTCGCTCAAGGCGCGCTACGCCCTCCAGGGCTCCGCCGAGATGGCGAAGTTCTGCGCGGAGCACGACATCGCGCACGAGATCACCGGCAAGCTCATCGTCGCGACGGAGCGGGACGAGCTGCCCCGGCTGCATGCCCTGGTCCAGCGCGGCCGGGAGCACGGCATCGCGGTGCGCGAGCTGGGCCCCGCCCAGATCCAGGAGTACGAACCGCAGGCGGCCGGCCTGGCCGCCATCCACGTCGGCTCCACCGGCATCTGCGACTACGGCGCGGTGGCCGCGACCATGGCCCGGCTCGCCACCGACGCGGGCGCCAGGATCCAGTACGGCGCCGAGGTCCGCGCGATCACCCGGACCCGCGGCTCCGGGCCGGACGGCACCGGGATCGTCGTCGAGTCCACCACCGGCGAGATCCGTACGAAGACCCTCGTGAACTGCGCGGGTCTGCACTGCGACCGCGTGGCCCGCCTCGCGGGCGACAAGCCCGGGATGCGCATCGTCCCCTTCCGCGGCGAGTACTACGAGCTGAAGCCGTCCCGTACCGGCCTCGTCCGCGGTCTGGTCTACCCGGTCCCCGACCCGGCCTTCCCCTTCCTCGGCGTCCACCTCACCCGGGATGTGCACGGCGGGGTGCACCTCGGCCCCAACGCGGTCCCGGCGATGGCCCGCGAGGGCTACCACCGCCGCACGTTCCGCGCCCGGGACCTGGCGGAGGTCGCCGGCTACCCCGGCACGTGGCGGATCGCCCGCCGTCACTGGCGGTACGAGATCGGCGAGATCCACCGCTCGCTGTCCAAGCGCGCCTTCACCGCCGCCGCGCAGCGCCTGCTGCCCGCGCTCCGCCCGTCCGACCTGATACCGGCGCCCTCCGGGGTCCGCGCCCAGGCGGTGCTCCGTGACGGCACCCTCGTCGACGATTTCCTGTTCGGCGGCTCAGGCCCCTTCGTCCACGTCCTCAACGCGCCCTCGCCGGCCGCGACGGCGTCCCTCCCGATCGGGCGCGAAGTGGCCCGCCGGGCCCTGTCGGCGCTGGCCACCCTGCAGACGGCGTAGCCGGGTCGCGAGCTCGGGCAGCTCAGCCCGGGGTCCGGGCAGGCGGCTGCAGGCCAGGGGTCCGGGCTGGGGCTCCGGACCCCCGAGGCTGACGACCGCCCCCGGTCCGGAGCAGCCGGCCGGGCGGGGGTGCTTCCACCCGCCCGTAGAATTAGCCCCATCGTGTCTAGTTCACCCACGCCCCCCAGCACCCCCGCGGCCGAGTCCCTGGTTCCTGCCGCGCACGCCGAGCCCGTCGCCGTGGCCATACCGGCCGCGGCCGCCGAGCCCGCGGCTCCGGCCGCGGCACCTGCCTCCGGTCGGCCCCTCGCCCAGCCCGTCACCCGGCCCGCCGCCCGCCCCGCCGCCCGGCCCGCGAAGTTCCCCGACGGTCCGGCGCCGGACCCGGCGGGCTCGCGTGAGGAGCACCGCATCCGGACGTTCCACGCCCGCCGCGGCCGGGTGACCGACGCGCAGGCCGGCGCGCTGGAGCGGCACTGGGCGGAATGGGGTGTGGAGCTGGACGGCTCCCCCCTCGACCTGGGCAAGCTCTTCGGGGACCCGGGCCTGCCGATCGTCCTGGAGATCGGTTTCGGGATGGGTGACGCCACCGCGCGGATGGCCGCCGACGACCCGGCCACCGGCATTCTGGCCGTCGACGTGCACACCCCCGGCCAGGGCAATCTGCTCAATCTGGCCGACCAGTACGGCCTGACGAACGTCCGGGTCGCCAACGGCGACGCGATCGTGCTGCTCCGCGACATGCTCCCGCCCGAGTCCCTCTCGGGTCTGCGGATCTACTTCCCGGACCCGTGGCCCAAGGCCAAGCACCACAAGCGCCGGATGATCCAGCCCGAGTTCCTGGCGCTGGTGGCGCCGCTCCTCCGCCCCGGCGCGACCCTGCACTGCGCGACCGACTGGGAACCGTATGCGGAACAGATGCTGGAGGTGCTATCCGGCAGCCAGGACTTCACCAACCAGTACGGCGACGGCTACGCCCCCCGTCCCGATTTCCGCCCCATGACCAAGTTCGAGCGCCAGGGACTGGCCAAGGACCACATCGTCCACGACCTGCTGTTCACGCGCCGCTAAGCCCTGCCCCCGGCTACCGCTGGGAGCCGGCCCCGGGCTAAGCGGAATCCGGAACGATCGGATCCGGTCGCAGCGGAAGACGTATGGGGAAGGGCATCGCGCACACCCTCCATCCCCCCGTACTGTCGACTGGTGTCCTCGTACTCGCATTCGCCCGACTCCTCGAACCACCCGGTCCCCGAGTACCCAGAGCACGCGCAGAAGACGCCCGAGTTCGCCACCGTCCCGACCACTCCGGAGCAGTGGCACTACAAGCCGCGCCGCGCCTTCTGGGAGAGCAAGGCGGTACGCGCCGGAGCTCTCTTCACCCTGCTCGCGCTGTGCGGCGTGATCATCCTCGCGCTGGTGCGACAGCAGATAGGGACGGAGGGGTTCTTCGTCGGCCTCGCCCTATCGATCCTGCCGGTGCCGGTGCTGATCTGGGCGTTCATCTGGCTCGACCGGGTCGAGCCGAGTCCGTGGAAGAACCTGGTCTTCGCCTTCGCCTGGGGCGCGTGCGCCGCGACCCTGGTGGCGATACTGGCGAACGAGTACGCCACCGAGCTCCTCGCGACGACCTTCACCGCGAGCCCGTCCCAGACCGACACCTGGGGCGCGACCTTCGTCGCCCCGCTGGTCGAGGAGACGGCCAAGGGCGCCGCGATCCTGCTGCTGTTCCTCTTCCGGCGCCGGCACTTCGAGAGCATCGTCGACGGCATCGTGGTGGCCGGCCTCACCGCCACCGGCTTCGCCTTCACCGAGAACATCCTGTACCTGGGCTCGGCCTTCGGTGAGGACCAGGCCTACGGCTCCTCCGGCCTGCAGTCCTCCACCGCGGCGACCTTCTTCGTCCGGGTCGTGATGACGCCGTTCGCGCACCCGCTCTTCACCGCGATGACCGGCACCGGCTTCGCCATCGCCGCCATGACCCGGCCCGGCCGCCCCTGGCGCTGGCTCGCCCCGATCGGCGGCTGGCTGCTCGCGATGCTCCTGCACGGCGTCTGGAACAGCTCGGCGTCACTCGCCCCGCTCGGCTTCCTGGCGATGTACGGCGCGATCATGATCCCGGTGTTCGCGCTCGTGGTGTGGCTCGCCATCTGGTCGAGGTCGAAGGAACTGGGGCTGATCCGCGCCCAGCTGCCGGTCTACGCGATGGCCGGCTGGCTGACCCCGCCGGAACCCGTCGCCCTCGCCTCGATGAAGGCCCGCAGCGTGGCCCGTTCCGCCGCCCGCCGCGCGCACGGCGACGCGGCGGCCCGCACCGTCCGCGAGTACATCGCCTTCGCGACCCATCTCGCCTTCCTCCGCGCCGCCGCCGCCCGCGGCACCGCCGGGCCGCACTTCGTGGCCCGTGAGCAGGAGCTCCTCCACCACCTCTGGCAGCGCAAGGACGTCGCCCAGCCCGCCCTCACCCACGCCGCCTGGGCGACCCGCCCGGCGGTGCCGCCGGCGTGGGGCCAGTGGCAGCAACAGCCGTACGGGCCGTATCCGCAACGCCAGTACGGCCAGCACTACGGCCAGCAGCCCTACGGGCCCCAGCACCTCGGACCCCAGCCCTCCGGGCCCGCCTCCCCCGGACCTGCCTCCCCCGGGCCTCAGCCCTTCCTCCCCCAGCCGTACGGCCGGCAACCGCCCCCGTACGGCGGCCAGAACATCTGACCCACGCGACGCTCCCCTGCGCCCGGCCCGCGCCCCACCCGCACCCTGGCCTGCGACGGCACATCGCAGTAGCGTCCAACCATGTCCGAGCAGCGCGAACATGCCGCCGAGGCCGAGCGGCTCCTGCGGAAAGTCCCCGAGCACCCCGACGACCGCGAGGAGCTGCTTCTCGCCGCCGCCGCGCAGTGGATCCTCGCCGAGCGCCCGGCCCAGGCCCTGCCCCTCTACGACGAACTCCTCGACCCCGCCTCGGACCCCGTCTCGGACCCCGCCCTCGTCCAGGCGCTCAAGGCCGCCGCCCTGTGGGACACCGGCGCCGAGCAGCAGGCCCGCGAGCTCGCCGTCGCGGTCCGAGCGCAGGCCCCGGCGAGCCTGCCGCCGTGGCAGATCATCGGCGAGACCTTCGAGGTCCACGACGACCTGCCGGCCGCCGCCGCCTGGTTCGAGGACGCCACCGACCACTTCCTCACCCCCGACGAGGTCACGTACGAGGCCCGCAGGATCCTCATCACCCGGCACCGCGTCCGCCGGCTCCTCGGCGAGTCCCACGACGACCGCGACCACCTCGCCGACTACGTCCACAGCGCCCCGGTCCCCCTCGACGAGCTGCACGACCCCAAACGCCTCTGGTCCCTGGGCTCCGACGACCCCGCCGAGGTCCGCCGCGAGATCGAACGCCTCCGCACCGAACTCGCCGACCACCGGGCCGCCCTGTCCCGTCCCTACCCGCTGGCGGTCCTGTACTGGCCCGAGGCCGAACTCATCGCGCTGCTCACCCGGTACCCGGTCTTCGCCGCCGACTACGGCAGCTACCCCGAGCACCTGCGCAGCGTGGAACAGGCCCTGCACGCCCTCTCGGCGACGGGCGCCCCGTTCCTCGGCGTCGTCACGGCCACCCTCCCCACGTACGAGGCCTACGCCCGCACCCAGACCCTCCCGCCGGCCACCCCGTCCCTCCCCGCGGCCTACGCCACCTCCCTGGCCGCCCGCGGCCACGCCACCCCCTGGCCCCCACCCCGCAACACCCCTTGCTGGTGCGGCGCCCAGATCCCGTACGCAGAACACTGCGGCCGCCCGGGCACCGTGTAGGAGAATGAAGGCATGGACTACGCCCGGATCCGCGCCATCGCCGAGGACCTCGCCAAGCACACTCCCGACACAGTGCGCGGCTTTGAGATCAGCGGCGACGAGATCCTCATGATGATGTCGCCGTCCAGGCCCCACGAATTCATCGCGCTGCGGATCCGCCAGCAGCTCGACCAGCAACTCGATGCCGCCCTCGTCGCGCACACCGGCGGCGAGGTCGAGGATGCTTCCCTCGGCAAACTGCGACGCCCCGACGTGATCGTCGTCCCGCTCGCCACCTTCGCCGAAGACACGATGGATCCCTTCCATCCCCGCGACGTCGCCCTGGTCACCGAAGTGGTCTCACCCTCGAACCACTCCAACGATTACATCGAGAAGGTCGCGGACTATTCGGCCATGGGAATCGAGCTCTACCTGCTCGTAGATCCCCGCAAGGGCACCATCGCCGTCTTCTCCGACCCCGGCCCCAGTCCCGAAGGCCCCCGCTACCGAGCCCGACACGACTACGTCTTCGGCGAGCCAGTCACCCTCGGCCCCTGGCTCATCGACACCAGCGAACTGCGCCCGTACCCCAGCAAGGGCTGACCGGGCTATCGCCGCCGCGCAGCAAACCTGCAAAATGCTCCCCGCGCGTCAGACTAGTACTACTATCCTTCAACTTCGCCTACCTGTGGCAATCTTGGGGGATCAATAATGAACTTCATCATTGGACAGAAACTTCGCAGAAGTGAGATACACGACCTTTATAAGGGAAATCGACAAAAAGGGATAGCTCCTTCTCGCTCAACCCCAGACATTTTTCTGTTCTCTTACCCCGAGAAGAATCGCGAACACGGATACGCAGATAGCTGGGGGGTGGATGGCCACTATCACTACACCGGGGAAGGCCAGGAGGGCGATCAAGAGATGACGGGCGGAAACCTCGCCGTCCTTCAGCATCACAAGAACGCCCGGCCGTTGCATCTCTTTAGGTCTGCCTCAAGTGGAGTAGTCGAATACCTCGGAGAGTTTTCCCTGGATGACGAACCATCCTGGTATAGGACGGACACACCGGATAGCAAGGGTGAGCTGCGCAGCGCGATCATGTTTCGCCTCAAGCCAGTTTCGACCGATATCCAGCCTGCACCCGCACTGCCGGCCCCTCACCCAGCGATAGACAGTGTGACGGATGTCGATGTCGAGCAACACAACACCAGCCACGTGACGGTCAAGCCCTCACAGGAGCCGCGTGAGGCTGAGCGCCGGGAGGCCCTTCTCGTCACGGCATATCGCAGTTACTTGGAGTCCACTGGCGTTACGGTGAAGCGAAAGAGGATCTCCCTCGCACGGGGACTCAAGCCCTTGTACACCGACCTACACAACGTCACCAGCAATGTGCTCATAGAGGGAAAAGGTTCCGTTGCCCGCGAGTCAATCCGCATGGCGATTGGTCAACTCTTTGACTACCAACGCTATTTGACCCCAACGCCAACTCTTGCCCTCTTGGTTCCGCTGAAACCCGATCAAGACATGATTGACCTGTGCAGCAGGATGTCAATAGAGGTCATCTGGCCCGAGGACAATGGATTCACCTCAAGCATCTCTTGACCGTACGGGACAGCAAGAAGGGCTGAACTCGTGAGCCTGCGTACTCGGTGGGAACCCCCGTTCGTTGGATAACCGACGGTGTGTACGAAGAAGGAGCGGGGGCGCGGTCGTGGCGGAGAGTGGTGCGATAGGGGACGCGACGGCGGCGCGAGTGCGGAGGCCGCGGCGGAGGCGGCCGGCTTGGGTGGAGTGGCCGTTGTTGGTTGGGGTGGCGTTGGTGTTGGCGCTGGGGATCAAGACGTTCTTCGTGCAGGCGTTCTCGATTCCCTCGGGGTCGATGCAGAACACGCTGCAGGAGGGCGACCGGGTGTTGGTAGACAAGCTGACGCCGTGGTTCGGGGCCGAGCCCGAGCGGGGGGAGGTCGTGGTGTTTCACGACCCGGGCGACTGGCTGAAGGACCAGCCGGTGAAGCATCAGAATGCCGTGGAGCGGCAGACGCAGCGGGTGTTGAGCTTCATCGGGCTGATGCCGTCCGCCGATGAGAAGGATCTGATCAAGCGGGTGATCGCGGTGGGTGGCGACACCGTGGAGTGCAACGCCGGCGGGCCGGTGAAGGTGAACGGGGTGGCGTTGGACGAGCCGTACATCTTTCCCGGGGCGACGCCGTGCGGGGACGATCCCGTGGGAACGGTGAAGGTGCCGCGGGGGATGTTGTGGGTCATGGGGGACCATCGCAACGGCTCGCAGGACTCGCGGTATCACCAGCGGCAGCGCGCCGGTGATGGTTTTGTGCCGGTCAAGAATGTGGTGGGGCGGGCTTTCGTGGTCGCCTGGCCGGTGAACCGCTGGGCGACGCTGCCGGTGCCGGACACCTTCAAGGGGCCGGGAGCTCTCGCGGCCGTCGCTACCGCGCCGCTGGCGTTCTGGGTGCGGCGGCGGCGCCTGGCCGAGGCGGCGGGCCGCATCGATCACCCGTAGGGGTGAACGAAGGTTTGGATACAGGGAGTTGGCGCTACAGTGCGTCACATCACATCAGCAACCATGTGACCCCGGCGGCGCGCCAACGCCCCGGGGTCCGGCACTAGGAGCAACACCTCCCCATGCACATTCATCGTAGCGCGCACCGTCGCGCTTACACCGTCGTCTCCAATGCGGCGCTCCAGGACAATCGACTGTCTTTCGTCGCGCGGGGCGTGCTCGGGTACCTGCTGTCGCGGTTCGACGGCGAGCGGATCGACGTACGGAAGCTGGCCTCGCTGTGCAAGACGGGGCGGCAGCAGATCGCCAACGCCCTTGATGAGCTCAAGCGATACGGCTACTACGTCGTCGAGCGGGTGCAGGACCCCGAGACAGGGAAGATCACGACGCGCACCTCCGTGCACGAGGATCCGCAGGTCGGTCCGGCGGCCGGGAAGCGGGACTCCGGGGATCCGGGAAATACCCCTACGGGGGAAAGTACGGGGGATGAAGTACCTCCCTCCCCCGTGCAGATCGTCTCGGCCGAGCGCAGTGTGCCCGGCGGGCTCGCCGAAACCGTCGAGCTGACGACCCAGGACGGCGCGCTGCTGCGGCGGATCGCGCGGATTGAACCCCGGCTGACGCTCGGGGTGCTGGAAGCGGTGCCCTTGCTGCCCCTCTTGGCACAGTGGCGGGAGCGGGGAGTGCCGGAGGGGGCGCTCGCGCAGATGCTGACCGCCGGGCTGCCGAAGACGGTGTTCACGCCCGCTGGATTTCTACGGTCGCGACTGAGCCGGAAGCTTCCGCCGAAGGCGCCGTCCGGGCATCGGCCTGATGTCCTTGAGTGCGAGAACTGCGGGCGGCCGTTGGCGGCCGGCCGGGGCAAGTGCGGGCCGTGTGCACGCGAGGGTCGTACGCCGTCGGCTCCGGCCTCGTCTGTCGCGCGGGAAGGACGGGCGCGGGTGCGTGCGGCGTTGGCAGGGGTCTGAGGGGGCCGGCCCACTTTTCGGGGAGACGCTCCGGCCTTGCGCTGGATCACGGGCTGCGGCCCCGGTGTTTGCGGCAGCTGCGGCTACTACGATGCAACTTCACGCCACACGAGGCGCGAGCGTGCAAGTGGAGGATGGGGGCGGTCGGTCGTGGGCTGGTACGTGTGGGCCATTGCGTGGGTCGTCCTGTCGGGCGGTGGCTGGTGGGGCAATCGGTTCCGGCATGCCATGCGTACCCGGCATGAGCGGAAGGTCGAGCTGATCTCCGCGGAGGGCGAGAAGCAGCGGGCGCTGCAGGCGGCGAACCGGCCGCCGGAGGCGATCTGCGGCTGCACGCACCATCTGGCCAAGCACGACAAGCAGGGCAAGTGCCACGAAGTGGTGCAGACGCCGACCGCGTGGGACGCCGAGAAGAAGCCCGTCTCGTACGAGGCCCGGCCGTGCAACTGCCAGCAGTACATCGGCCCGCGGCCGCTGGAGACGCTCTACGCGGAGGACATCGTCGACCTGTCGTAGGCCCGAGAGTTCGTCGGACGGTCGGACGGTCGGACATGCCGACGGCCCTGGCGCGGGGGGTCACCAGGGCCGTCAGGGTTTGCCGTTGGACTGTTGGGCGGTTGGGCGGTTGGGCGGTTGGGCTGCTCAGCGGTTGGCCGGGCCCCTTCGGTCAGACGTCCATGCCACGGGCGCGCAGCCACGGCATCGGGTCGATCGGGTCGCCCGCTCCCGGGCGGACCTCGATGTGGAGGTGCGGCCCGGTGACGTTGCCGGTGGCTCCGACCCGGCCGATGGTCTCGCCCGTGGTGACCTTGCCCGAGGTCTGCACCATGGAGGACAGGTGGCAGTACCAGATCTCGGTGCCGTCATCGAGGGTCAGGATGATGCGGTAGCCGTACGAACCCGCCCAGGCGGCCGAGGTGATGGTGCCGCTGTGGATCGCGGACACCGGCGTACCGGTGGGGGCCGCGAAGTCCTGGCCGGTGTGGGTGTTGGCCCACAGGGAGCTGGACTCCCCGAAGCTCGCGGTGAGCGTGTACGAGGCGACCGGCTTGGTGTACGAGGCCGCGAGCGCGGCGAGGCGGTCGGCCTCGGCCTTCGCTGCGGCGACCTCCGCGGCCTTCTTCTTGGCGGCGACCTCCGCCTTCGCCGCGGCGGCCGTGTCCCGCACCTTCTGCGCGGCGGCCTCCTTGGCGGCCGTTGCCGCCGCTTGGCCGGCGGCCGCGTCGCGCACCGCCTGGTCCGCTGCGTCACGCTGCTGGGCGACGTGCTCGAGGATGCGGGTGCGGAGCGCCTCGCCGGCGTCCGCCGACCATGAGGTCGTGGTGGCGCCGTGCTCGGCGGTGGACGCCGCGGCCACCGGGGCGTGGTCCCCGCCCACGAGGGAACTGATCCCCGGCATCTCGGACAGCTTCGGAAGGTCCGGCGCGTCCGGCAGCTCGGACAGGTCCGGGAGCGAGATCGGCACCGGCGACTTGTCGGCGGCCGCCGCCATTCCGCCCGCGCCCATCGCGGCCACGGCCGCGACGCTCAAAACGGTCGAACCACGGGCTATGGAACGCGGCTTGGGGAGCCGGTGCTTGTTGCCCCGATCCGGGGCGACGGACTCCGCGGTGGGGTTCCATTCGTCCCATTCCCCGGCTTCCGGAGCCTCGGGTGAAGGGGCGTAGGCAGACTGGTTCGACGCCACGGGTGGCGCTCTCCTTTCCTTCCTTCTCGCCTACCGGGTTAGCTGACGGGTTCGGAGCAGGAAGGTCTCCTACGGGCCAAAGCGCAGCCCGATTCACCCCAATTAGTGGGTCCCCGGTTCCCGCGGACGGGATTCGGCAAGCGCACGGTGCCGCCTCTACGGCGGCAGTGACGACCGCGCTGCGTTATCGAACGGTAATTGAGCCGGGGGTCTTTTCCAAGCTGAAAGGAGGAGTTGGCGGAGGTGACTAATGGGATGGACGGGATGCAATCGGGCGAAGAGGGGTGATCGGAGTGATACGACGGTGATGTGAGCGTGAGTCAGTTGTTATGCGGAGTGGGGTGGACCCACTACGGAACGTGATGCATGACGAAACCCCGGCCGGATGATTCCGGCCGGGGTTCGTTACGTCGGGGTCTCGTTACGTCAGGGTCTCGTCACGTCAGGGTCTCGTTACGTCAGATCGTCACGCCAGTGCGTCACTCAGATCGTCACGCCAGTGCGTCACTCAGATCGTCGCGCCGCCCGCGTCAGCCCTGCCGGCGCCGGCGGCGGAGGCCGGCGAAGGCCATGGCCGCACCGGCGGCGACCAGGGCGGCCGCGCCGGCGGCGAGGGTGCCGTTGCTGCCGTTGGCACCGGTGTGAGCGAGCGAGGACTTGGTGTTGGTGATGGGCGCGTCCGTGGTGGCCGGGGCCGCCGCGGCGGGGCTGCTCGTGGTCGAGGACGGCGACGGGGTCGGGGTCGGGGTGGCCGACGGGGTGCCGGTCGGAGTGGTGACCGGGGCCGTGGGGAGAACGGTGATCTTCTCGTCGGTCTCGGCGATGATGCTGGTGTTGCCGCTGCTCAGCCCTGTCTGGGCGTTCAGCTCGAGGACCTTGGCCGCCTTGGGGGCTTTGTCCGCGGGCAGCGTGAACTTGAGCTTGTAGTGGTACGTCCCCTCGGCGAAGCCGGTGGGGATGTCGGGCAGCAGCCACGTGTTGACGTGGTCCGGAGCCGCGACCTCGACCCAGCGGCCTTCGAGCCACACGAACAGGTCCAGCGCCGGGTCGCCGCCGGCGCCGAACGCGGTGAGCTGGGTGCGCAGAGGCTTGCTGAAGTGACCGCCCGCCTCGTTGACGACATCGAGCGAGAACACCGCCGGCTTCGCAGCCGACACCTTGGTGGCGCCGCCGAAGTGATCCTTGATCGTGCCGATCCTGATCGAGGGGCTGGCCTGGAAGGAGATCGACGGGATCGAGTGCGAGGGATTGTCCTCGTAGTTGCCGGTGTCGAAGGTCAGGGTGAGATTTCCGTCGTTGGCGGGGAAGTTGGTGTTGAGCCCGACGGTGATCTTCCAGGTGTAGGTGGTGTTGGCCGGGATCGAGAAGGGGGCGGACTTCGTGCCGTGCGGGTGGAGGTGCACCACCATCGCCATGTCCTGGCGCCCCACCTCGATGTCGGTGGCCGGCGCCGAGACCGGCACGACCGCGAGCTTCACCTCGGAGCCGTCGAGCGGGCTCGGGCCGCTCGGGACGCCGAAGACGTTCGCGTTGAACTCGACCGCCTTGCCGTTGTTGTTCGTCGCACTGACCGTGTAGGACTCGGTCGCCCCTCCCCGGGCGAGCGGGCCGGCCGGCGACGGGGTGCCGAACGCGATGTGGAGCGGCTTGGCGGCCGGGGCGTCGGCGTACGCCGCGGCCGGCATGAGCGCCGTGCCGCAGACGGCGGCGGCCACGGTGACGGCGGCGGCGAGACGTGGACGGCGCGACAGGGTGCGAGCAGACATGGTGATCCCCCCAGGGAACAGGAACGTGAAGGGTGGAGCTGGATTTTGCGCCCCGCGCGGCTTCCCGTTCAGCGTTCCTGTTCGGTCCCTGCGGCTTGCGACAGGGAAATCGTCACACGCGGCCGATCCCCGGATCATGCGGGAAGCGTCACCTCCGTGTAACGGTGAAAGCCGTGGTCCCGGAGGTGTTGGTACGGTGCTTCGGCGCACTCTTCACCGGTCTGGACCACTGCCAATTCGCCTGGCCCTTGGCAGCGTTCACGCGCGGGGCCCACGATGGTCACGTCCCACCCGATGGTCACCCTCCACCCGATGGTCACGCCCCACCCGATGGTCATGCACCCGGCCCACCATGACGTCCCAGGGAGCCTCCATGGACCGCACGCCCGGCAACGCCGCCACGCCCGCCGCACCCGGCGACCCTTCGACCTCCCGTCGCACCCTGCTGCGCGGCGGCCTCGCGATCGGCGCCGTGGCGGCGGCCGGCCTCGTCGGCTCGATGCGCGCGGACGCCGCGACGGTCGACTACCCGTCGGCCGTCTGGTCCCCCGCGAGCACGGGCAACTACACGGCGTCGAACCGGGTCACGAGCTATCCGGTCAACCTCGTGGTCATCCACGTCACGCAGGAGACCTACGCCAACACCATCCGGGTCTTCCAGGACCCGGCGCACCAGGCGAGCGCGCACTACGTCGTCAAGTCGTCGGACGGATCGATCGGGCAGTGCGTGCGCGAGCACGACATCGCCTGGCACGCGGGCAACTGGGACTACAACACGCGCAGCATCGGCATCGAGCACGAGGGGTGGGTGGACCAGCCGGCGTACTTCACGACCGCGATGTACCACTCCTCCGCCGCGCTCACCGCCGCGATCTGCGACAAGTACGGCATCCCCAAGGACCGCAACCACATCATCGGCCACGTCCAGGTCCCCGGCACGGACCACACCGACCCCGGGCCCAACTGGGACTGGGTGCGGTACATCCGGCTCGTCAACGGAGTCTGACGCCCCGGCGGACACCGCGGCACGCACCGGATTCACCAATCGGCGCCGCGCCCTAAACTCCGTCCAGAACTCCCCAGGGCCCCGCTGTTACGAAATCAGAACACAGCGGAGACAAATCCTGGACAGTAACTTATCCCTGAATTCCCGGCGCCTCCCGGTGCGCGCATTTATGCATCCCGGCGCCCCCGACCTCGGGATATTGCTTTAACGTTTCCGCTGATTACTATTCGCTCACACGTACGTCAACCAGCGGAAACCCGTCCCGTGCCCGACGGAAACCCATCCCCCACCCGGTTCGCTCCCGCCCCACCCGCTGCTCCGAGAGCCGAGAACCCGCTTTCGGAAATGAACAATGCTGTGCCTTTTTCACCGCCTTCCCGATTCCCCTCCACAAACCCTGCCCTTTGCTCCACGATGTGACACGGGCGACCTCAAGACGGGGAGATCTGACGGTCGCACCTATCCCACTGCAACCCAGTTCATTGGAATAGGGAGGGCCGGGGGCGCCTGAGAGGGCTGCCCCGGCGTGCCCTCCCGGGGGAGGAATCCATGGGTCGAACGACCCGCCTTGCCACCGCGTGTACCGCCGCGGCGATGCTCACCCTCACCTGGCCCGCAGCCGGCATGAGTTCCGCGGCCGCGACCGCCGCGGCCGTCACGCCCAGGATCGATCTGCGGGTGCTCGTCGTCGACGACGGCGGGCCGGCCACGCAGGCCATCGCCGCCGAACTCGACAGCGCGGGCACGCCGTACACCACGCTCGATCTGAACAACGCCGCACGGCCGCAGATCACCGCGGCCTATCTGAGCGACACGGTCAGCGGACGGCCGCGCGCCAAGTTCCAGGCCGTCGTGCTGCCGAACGACAACCCGTTCGGCGCCGGATCCGCCGAGATGGCGGCGCTGGCCGCGTACGAGACGGCCTTCGGCATCCCGCAGGTCGACGCGTACACCTACGCCCGGCCCGAGGTCGGGCTGAACTACGCGCAGGACCCCGGCTACATCGGCTCGCTGGACGGTGCCACCGCCGCGGTGACGGCCACCGCCGGGCCCTTCGGCTACCTCAAGGGGAACGTGCCCTTCGAGGACAACTCACCGACGGTCGGCGAGAGTTACGGCTTCCTCGCCACGCCCCTCGCGACCCAGGCCGCCGGAGCCACGTTCACCAGCTACGTGGACGCGCCGATCCAGGGAAGCACCGCCCGCGGTTCGCTCGTCGGGCAGTACAGCCACGACGGCCGCCGCGAACTGGTCGTGACGTTCGTCTACAACCAGTACCAGCAGCAGTTCCGGCTGCTCGCCCGCGGCATGGTCGAGTGGATGACCCAGGGCATCCACCTCGGCGCCGACCGGAACTACTTCGCCCTGCACATGGACGACGTACTCCTCGGCGACGACCGCTGGAACCCCACGCTCAACTGCACCCCGGGCGACGTGGACTGCGCGGTCGGCACCGACCAGTCGGATCCGGACCCCATCCGGATGACGCCCGCGGACGCCACCTACCTCAAGCAGTGGTCGGCGGCGAACGGCTTCACACCGGACCTGATGTACAACGGCGGCGGCAGCGAGGACTACAAGGCGGAGCACGGCGGGACGGACCCGCTCGCGACGCAGCTCATCGCCGACAAGAACGCCTACCGCTGGGTCAACCACACCTACACCCACCCGTACCTCGGCTGCGTCCAGGACGTCTCCGTGGTGCCGTGGAAGTGCTCGACGACCGCCACCGGCGCGGTGGTGTGGACCTCCAAGGCGGACATCACCGCGCAGATCAAGAACAACACGACCTGGGCCACGCAGCACGGCCTCACCGTGAACAAGCAGGAGCTGCTCACCGGTGAGCACTCCGGCCTGAAGATCCTGCCGCAGCAGCCGCTCGACAACCCGAACCTCGCCACGTCGCTGACCGCGACCGGCGTGACGGTGCTGGGCAGCGACAACTCGCGCGACCCGCAGCAGCGCAAGGTCGGGCCGGCACTGACGGTGCCGCGCTTCCCGATGAACGTCTTCTACAACGCGGGCAAGGCGAGCGAAGAGGTCGACGAGTACAACTGGATCTACACCAGGGCGGCCGACGGCGGCAGCGGCATCTGCGAGGGCTCCGCGACGTCCACCTGCCTGGACACGCCGCTGGACACGGCGACGGGCTACGCCTCGTACATCGTGCCGCTGGAGGCGCGGACGGACCTCGGGCACGTGCTGTCCAACAACCCGCGGCCGCACTACGTGCACCAGTCGAACTTCGCCGAGGACCGGATCGCCTATCCGGTCATGGAGAAGATCCTCGGCGACTACAAGAACCTGTACGCCGCCAGCACGCCCATCGTGAACCTCCGGATGGCCGACATCTCCGCCGAGCTGTCCCAGCGTGCCGCCTGGGACACGGCCGTCAAGGCCAACAAGGTCACCGCCTACCGGATCGGTGACACGGTCACCGTCACCGCGCCGAGCGGCGTGCAGTCGACCGCGAGCATGCCCGTCGGCACCCGCCAGGCACAGCTCGTCGGCACCACCGCCTTCGGCGGCGCCTACGCGGGACAGCTGTCCGGCTGGGTGGCACCGGGTGCGCTGCAGACCTCGGTGACGCTCAAGCTCACCGCAGCCGCCACACCCGCCGTCGTCACCGCGACGCCGGCCAAGGCCGCGCAGAGCGCCCAGGCCGCCAAGGCGAAGGCCCCGGCGCAGGCACTGCCCGTGCCGACGGGTGCGACCGAGCCGGTTCCGTACGGCCCCGGTGACACCGGCAAGCAGAAGCAGCACCGAAAGAACGCCAGGGCAGCACGGCGCTAGCGCCTGCTCGGCGACGGCTTCGCACCGCAGCTGAGCAGCACGCGCAGCAGGGGCAACACGCGCAGCACGACCGAGCAGCACCCGTTCCGCCCGCACGACCCAGCACGACCGAACAACCACGTTGAAAGGCGCTGGAGCCGCCGGCACACAGCCGGCGCTCCGGCGCCCTCCAGTGCCGCGAAGGACCGAACCGTACGCGGCGCATTCACCGACGGACCCGTGGGGGGACCGATTCGCCATGCAGACCCAGGTGACCTTGCTGACCGAGGGCACATATCCACACAGCCACGGCGGCGTGAGCGTGTGGTGCGACCAACTCGTCCGGGGAATACCGGACTTCGACTTCCGTCTGATAGCCGTGACCGGCACCGGGCGGGAGTCCCTCGCCTGGGATCTTCCGGGCAACGTACGGGACTTCACCGAGATACCGCTGTGGGGCGAGCCGCCGACGGGCCGCGCACCGCGCGGCCGCCAGGCGCAGCTGTTCCGGGCCGGCTACGAACGCTTCCTGCTGGCCCTGCTCGATCCGGCCGCGGAAGCGGAGTTCGCTCCCCAGCTGTACGCGCTGGCGGCGCTGGCCCGCGCGGGATCGCTCTCCGCGGCGCTCCGCTCCGAGGACGCCCTGCGCATCCTCACCGATGTCTGGAACCGGCCGCATGTCGCCGCCGCGGCGGCCAGGCCCACCCTGCACGATGCGCTCACCGCCACTGACCTGCTGGAACACGCGCTGCGCCCGCTCTCCGCGGAACCCCTGCCGGGAAGCATCACGCACGCCGTCAGCGGCGGCCTCGCGACCCTTCCGGGGCTGCTGGCGCACCACGAGCACGGCACGCCGTTCCTGCTCACCGAGCACGGTGTCTATCTGCGCGAGCGGTATCTCGGCTACCGGACCGGCCCCTACGGCTGGCCCGTCAAGGCCCTCATGCTCGGCTTCTACCGGCTGCTCACCGAGGAGTCGTACCGCCGCGCCGCGCTCGTCACCCCCGGCAGCCGCTACAACCGGCGCTGGGAGGAACGCGGCGGGACCGCGCCCGACCGGATCCGCACCGTGTACAACGGCGTCGACCCCGGCGCCTTCCCGATGGCCGGGCCGGAACCGGCGGTGCCCACCCTCAGCTGGGCCGGGCGCGTCGACCCGATCAAGGACCTGGAGACGCTGATCCGCGCCTTCGCCCTCGTACGGGCCGAGCTGCCGCAGGCGCTGCTCCGGCTCTTCGGCGGGACGCCGAGGGGCGGCGAGGGGTACCGCGACCGATGCATCGCGCTGGCGGCCGAGTTGGGTGTCGGGGACGGGGTGACGTTCGAGGGGCGCGTCGAGGACATCCGCGACGCGTACGCGGCCGGGAACGTCGTGATGCTCTCCAGCATCAGCGAGGGCTTCCCGTTCACCCTCATCG